>CAKZSH010000232.1 GCA_937918905.1 uncultured Saprospiraceae bacterium | reverse complement strand
AGTTCCTGATTTGGACGGAATCTTTTGTCCTCATTTTTCATTTTAATTCAGTCAAAGTATTAACAATTATCCTTCATTAAAATAAAAACTGAGAACAAAATATTCTCGTCTAAATCGGGAACTTATTGTTTGACCGTTACTAAGTAAGTTCTTGGTCATAATTATTAATAAGAACTTGTAAATAATTATGACCAAGAACCTAACTTAATAACTAGGGTGTCCAAAATGAAAAATCAAAAGTTCCCTGCATATTTGTAGTGACAAAACTTCAAAAAAATGCAAGGAATAATTGAATTGATCTGAAAGTTATCACAATGGCGTGAGAAAGCAAAAAAAGGAGCAAAGAAAAAAAGTGCCCTAAAAAAACGAATACAAGAATTGGAATCAAGTCGAAATAACTGGAAAGGGAAATACAAGCAATTAAAACAAGACTCAATCAGAAATAAAAAATGTTATGAAAGAAGCAAAAAATATCGGGTAGAGTAGTAAAAATTATATAGATAACTCAAGTTGCAAATAATTATTGACTGATGATTTTGTGTTCAAAAAAATGTATTAAGATGATATGTATTGGGTATTGAGAACGGTTCGTAGTCTCAATACCTTATACTCATAATCTTATATCAAATTATCCGCAACTTGAATTAGATATTAAAGATATGGAGACAGAATAATCTCCCTGAAGGCTTAATTCAAAAAAGAAGAGTCCCTTCCCAACTTAATGATTATCATTCTATTGTCAGATAAACTGTTTTACCCAAGAACGGAACTTATTCAAGAGTAGATTTGTAAAAGGAAACTAACAAGTAATGCGAATCAAGGGTTTAAATATTAAACAGGCGCGGAACTACGTCCCTTATTTTTACAATTTAACTGTTGATTCGCATAAGTAAATTTTTTTAGAAAACCTTGGACACTTACAAAATCGAATAACATGCTTCAATCGTTACTCCAACTTTATGTGAAATCTTTTTCAGGCTTAACAAGGGATATTTGGGCTTTATCGATAGTCACATTTATCAACCGTTCAGGAACCGTCGTCTTTTTATTCCTTTCTATTTATTTAGCAGAAAAATTAAATTTTTCCAAAACAGAAATTGGTTTGGTGATGTCAAGCCATGGGGTAGGTTCAGTTGCAGGGGCGTATGTTGGAGGTTGGTTAACAGATCGGATTGGATATTATAGAGTGATGTTTTGGTCCTTATTTTTAGTGGGCTTTTTATATTTCTCTTTGGTCTTGGTTAAAACGTTTCCCCTTTTTTGCTTGATGGGTTTTTTAACTAGTTTAGTTGGTGATGCATTTCGACCAGCAGGTATGGCTTCCATCACAGCTTATGGTGGTGAAGATTTGCAAACTCGTTCAATGTCGCTTTATCGAATGGCGATTAATTTAGGATTTGGAATTGGAATTGCGGTGGCGGGTTTTCTAGCTGGGATGTATGGTTATGAAGCCCTCTTTTTTATGGATGGAGGAACTTGTATTGCTGCAGGTTTTCTTTTTCTTATTTTTTTAAAAGACAAAAAAGAAATTCAAAGTGATGATAAATTAATTGAAAATGAAAAAATATTAGACACTCCTGATTTGTTTTTAGAAAAACCAAAAATTCCACAACAATCAGTTTACAAAGATATTTGGTATTTGTTTTTTATTGGATTTTTATTCTTTAATTCTATTGTCTTTATTCAGTTATTTCATACGTTTCCACTTTTTTGTAAAGAGGTTTTACAGATGACAGAAGAGGGGATAGGAAGCTTGATGAGTTACAATGGGATTCTGATTTGTATTATTGAAATGCCATTGATTTATGTGTTAGCCCCAAAAAGAGATCAAATGGGATGGATCACTTGGGGAGTGGTTTTAATTGGATTATCATTAGTCATTTTTAATATCATGGGATTTTCAATTTTTACTGCGATAGTAAGTATGACATTAGTTTCAATAGGAGAAATAATTAATTTTCCCTTGGCAAGTTCCTTAGCTTTGGGGCGAAGTAATGTCAATAACAGAGGTCAGTATATGGGATTATATTCCATGTTATTTTCTTTTGGGATGATTGTCGCTCCAATAGTTGGATTTAAGATTGCAGAAGATTTTGGCTACGCAACATTGTGGTATACGATGGGATTATTATCTTTGATTTCGACAATTGGATTGATTGCATTGAGAAGTAGGGAACATGTTGCTTTAGCTTGGAAGGAGGGGTGAGATAAGATGGAAGGGAAAAAAAATCAAAATTATGGATTAGGCGTATTAAGAAAAATTCGAGGTTCTTCAATAAATGGTGTATTCTTGTTATGCTAAATGTTTAGTAAATCGTGTAAGTGATTTTTCTTAATCCTGATATTACTTCTTTTTCATACGCTGCATAATCAAATGTAGCAGCTCCTTTTTGCTTTGTTTTGTTCTTTCTTTTTTTCTGACATGTCTCTAATTTATGATTTAAGGGAGTAGGAATTAAATAACCTACCCGTATGAAGAGATTATTTTTTAATATGAGGAAATGAAAAAATTAAGGCATACCCTTCGGTACGGCTTCATTTTTTCATAGCGAAGCGAAATCATATTGAAAAAGAAGCCTT
>CAKZSH010000231.1 GCA_937918905.1 uncultured Saprospiraceae bacterium | reverse complement strand
AGGAAATGAAAAAATTAAGGCATACCCTTCGGTACGGCTTCATTTTTTCATAGCGAAGCGAAATCATATTGAAAAAGAAGCCTTCAGATGGGTAGGTTATTTATTTCCTACTCCCTTATTTTAATAAATTAGAGACCCCATCTTTTGAACATCCTCCTTTGCATTGAAAAATAAAAATTTGGCAACTTGGATTATTTAAAAACCACCGTATTCAATTCCTTCGCCAAATCACTAATCATTTGTTTTAATTTCATCACCATTTTTAAATGAGTATTCACTTGTTCCGCATCTCCCGATTCCGAAGCAGTTTTCATATCCTCTTGACTTTTTTTACACATCCTTTGCAATTTTACTAATTTAAATCGCTTCAAAGAATGAATACTATCCTTGGTGAAATTCTCTTCAGGTTTAGGTTGTGTTTGTAAGGTGACTCCCCATTTTTTTTCCCAATTTTCGCTGTATTCATTAGGAGAAGTGGACAAGTCCAAAGCCAATTGAGCAATTTCTTCCTCCTCATGATTGATGAAAAATTGTAAGGTCAACGGCTGTTGATCGACCAATCTTTGCAAACTCAAAGTCGCAGCCTTTTGATATAATTTATTATCAAAATCATCCAAGACATCCTGAATATTTGCCAATACAAATTCCGCAACCGTAATGTTTTCTTCTTTGTCAAAAATCAAATGACCACCCGTCACGATAATTCGAATAATATCTTTTTCCTGAAAACCATCTCCACTCGATTCCTTCTTAGGTCTTAATTGTTGACGTTGTTGAAACTCCTCAGCCTGTGCCATATCCTCTGGAGAAATTTCCATATGAGGTTGGTACTGCGCACTTGGCGGTGGAGGCACATTTGGATTATGGCTTTGTTGATTTTTTCTACTTTGATAATTCTTTTGATTTTGACTTTTTCTTACAAAAGACTCTAAAGTTTTATTCGCCTCAGCAACCAAATATTTTTCCTCCACATCCATGATCTGAGCACATTCTTTGATGTACAGAGAACGCTTCAAAGAATTTGGAATACGGGCAATACTATCAATAATACTTCCTATCAAGCGAGTCTTTTTGACAGGATCATTTTTTGCTTCAGCTAATAGAAGTTTAGTTTTAAAGAAAATAAAATCATCAGCTTCTTCCTCCAGGTATTTGTTAAATGCTTCCGTACCTACCTTTTGCAAATAAGAATCAGGATCTTCACCATCAGGCAATAACACTACTTTTACATTCATGTCTTGCTCCAATACCAAATCCAAACCTCTCAATGCCGCTTTGATTCCAGCATTGTCACCATCGTAAAGAATTTTGATGTTTTGGGTAAAACGACTGACGAGTTTAATTTGCCCAATCGTCAAAGAAGTACCAGAGGAAGCCACTACATTTTCGATACCTGCTTGATGCAATGAAATCACATCAGTATAACCTTCCACGAGGATACATTCATCTAATTTTCGAATAGGGCCTTTGGCAAAATACGCTCAATAAAGAACTTTACTTTTGTTATAAATTTCAGACTCAGGAGAGTTGATGTACTTGGCAGCCTTCGCACCTTTTTGTAAAATACGTCCTCCGAATCCAATAATCTTTCCACTCAAATTTCGAATAGGAAACATCACCCGTTCTCTATAAAAATCAGAGCCATACTTAGTCGTTAGTCCTAGTTTTTTTAGCAACTCTAAACTGTGCGAATCTTGGGTAGCTTGTAGGGTAAAACTATCTTTTTGTTTAGAAGTATAACCAAGTTGAAAATGCTTGATAATTTCTTCTCGAAAACCTCTTTCTTTAAAATAACTCAATCCCACACTTTTCCCTTCATCCGTTTCTAACAATTCTTTTGCAAAATAATCCGAAGCATATTGATTAAGAATAAAAAGGCTATCCCGTTTTTGTCTTTCCTTTCTTTGCTCATTCGTCATTTCGACTTCCTCAATGACAATATTATAGCGTTCTCCCAAATATCTTATCGCACCAGGGAAATCCATATTTTCATGGTTCATGATAAACCGCACAGGGTCACCACCTTTTCCGCAACCAAAACATTTACATAAATTTTTTGCAGGAGACACTACGAAGGAAGGAGTCTTCTCATTATGGAAAGGGCATAATCCTTTAAGGTTCGAACCCGCTCGTTTCAAATTCACAAAATCGCCTACCACTTCTTCGATTTTAGCAGTATCGATTATTTCTTGTACCGTTTTTTGTGGAATCATTGATATAGATTAATTATTGGTTAAACATTAAAAAGGTCATCCTGCTGTTTTGGAAACCTACCAATAATATTTTTTGAATTGAGATTTTGGGGATTGTGATTCTAGTAATCTTAATACCCAATACTAATAATCTCAATACAATTATCGTACGTTTAATACTCAAATTTACCAAAAAAAATGCAATTAAGATTTTTTAACTACAAGTTAAAATCTTTAACCTCCACCCATTTTAATATTTATAAAATTGGTTATCAATATTTTACAAATATAATTTTAACCCATAGTTAAATTGGTTAACAACATTTGGTTGTGGAATTGCACATATTGATAGTGTAATCAACATGGAAATCATAATTCAAAGCTTAATCTATTCCAAAACCGATTATTATTGAACTTATGATTTTAGTTTCCAAGTCTTGATTAATAAAAGTTAATAATGGGTGTTCTCATAGTGTGTGGGCTGCCCTTCTACCGAAAGCGGATGGAAGGGCAGTTTTTTTTTGTTTTTTTGAAAAAGGGAAGACGGATTTAAGATTTGAGAAGTTTTTCGAAAATCGGTGATTCTAACTTTCACAAGTATTCGACAAACTTCTCAAATCGTAAATCCGTCTTCCCTTCTTCCCTTTTTCCCAAGAGTGTTAGGAATTTTTTCATGCTTAATTATTCATTATTCCCTACGAAAACTATCTTTGCGATGAAATTCAAAATACCAAAAGCATTTAATAAAATTCGTTCTTTTTCAAAGAACTATAAAATTAAACACTATGTCAAATCAGATTGAAGAGAAAACAATAGCAACTCAAGCAGCCGACAATATTCGAGTCCTTTGTGCTGCAATGGTAGAAGAAGCAAAATCTGGACACCCTGGTGGGCCGATGGGAGGAGCTGATTTTATCCAAATCCTTTATTCAGAGTTTTTAAATTATGATCCAGATGATATGGCATGGCCAATGCGAGATCGCTTCTTTTTAGATCCTGGTCATATGTCTACCATGTTGTATTCTGTACAAACTTTATTAGGAAATTATACGATGGAAGAAATTCGTAATTTCCGACAATGGGGAAGTCCAACACCTGGTCACCCTGAAGTGGATGTTAAAAGAGGAATTGAAAATACATCTGGGCCTTTAGGTTTAGGGCACGCATTTGGAGTAGGAGCTGCGATTGCAGAGCGGTTTTTGGCGGCACGATTTGGAGAAGTGGTAGAACATAAAACGTACCTCTATATTTCTGATGGAGGAATTCAAGAAGAAATTTCTCAAGGAGTAGGACGTATTGCAGGATTTTTAGGTTTGGGAAATGTGGTGATGTTTTATGATGCCAATGATATTCAATTATCTACAAAAGTAGATGCAGTTACACAAGAGGATACTGCTAAAAAATATGAAGCATGGAACTGGCATGTTTTGACGATTGAAGGAAATGATCCTAATGCAATTCGTCATGCCATCCAAGCGGGAATTGATGAAACGGATCGACCGACTTTGATTATTGGAAAAACAATAATGGGTAAAGGTGCGATTACTGAAAATGGTGATAGCTACGAAGGAATGGTAGATACTCATGGAAAGCCTTTGAGTAAAACAAGTTGTGATATTGCTGGAACTATTAAAAATTTGGGAGGTGATCCTGATAATCCATTTCAGGTATTTCCAGAAGTAGCGGCGTTCTATGAGAATGTTTTAAATCAAAAAAGAGCCAATGCTCAAAAACGAAAAGCTGCTTACCAAAAATGGAAAACAGACAACCCAAATCGAGCCAATAAATTAGAAAATTTCTTTTCTGAAAATGTACAAGAAATTGACTGGGCTGCTATCGAACAAAAACAAGATGCTGCAACTCGAAACGGTTCAGGAACGGTATTGAGTTACCTTGCGGATCATGTTGAAAATATGATTGTTTCTTCTGCTGACCTTTCCAATAGTGATAAGACAGATGCCTTCTTAAAGAAAACAACGGCTTTCGAAAAAGGGGATTTCAAAGGACAATTCCTTCAAGCAGGTGTTGCAGAATTGACGATGGCAGCATTGTCGATTGGTATGGGATTACATGGTGGAGTCATTCCAGTATGTGCAACCTTCTTTGCTTTTTCTGATTATATGAAACCTGCCATGCGGGTAGCTGCATTGATGGAAACTCCTGTTATTTTTATTTGGACTCACGATGCATTTAGAGTAGGAGAGGATGGACCAACGCATCAACCTATTGAGCAAGAAGCACAGTTGAGATTGTTGGAGCAATTGAAAAATCACTCTGGTCATAGTAGCCTTTTAGCATTGCGTCCTGCTGATGCGGATGAAACTACGGTTGCATGGAAAATGGCTTTTGAAAATAGAAAAACGCCTACTGGAATGATCTTCTCTCGACAAAATGTAAAATCACTTCCTGCCCGTGAAGGCAGCACTAGATATGCTGATGCATTGCAGGCGCAACAAGGTGCTTACATCGTTCAAGATTGTGAAGCTACGCCTGATGTAATATTGGTTGCCAATGGCTCGGAGGTAGCCACTTTGATTGATGGGGCAGCAAAATTGAAAGCTGAAAAAGGATTGAATGTAAGAGTGGTTTCTGCGATTTCAGAAGGTTTGTTTAAAACACAATCTGCCGATTATCAAGGTTTTATTCTACCTGACTACGC
>CAKZSH010000230.1 GCA_937918905.1 uncultured Saprospiraceae bacterium | reverse complement strand
CACCGTCAAGTGCGCAAAGCAAACGACCGTCAACCGCCAAAAAAAAGGTCATCTCGAAACTAATCGGGATGACCTTTTTTTATTTTGTATCAGGTAAATTTATTCGGCTCGAGGCTTTGCAGAATAGTTAATTTTAAGCTGGCTTGATTTCCTAAGCGCAGTTTTTATATCCTGTAAAATACCCATTGTCACATCGCCATCTACTTTCAATGAAGTAATGATTCGAGGACGTTGTGCCTCTTTTACATTGGCTCTAAAGTTCTCCAAAAATAATGGAATATCTCTAGGGCTAGACACCTGATCATTCAACTGAAGCATAGGAGCAGTTCCATATTGTAGTTGATATTGGTCTTTAGGTTTTCCTACATGAATAGTATTTACTAAAGATTTGTGAATCAACTTGGTCAACTCTGTTGCTTGAGGAGTAATTACATTCACCTTTAATACATTCTCTCTCAACTGTGTTACCACCATAAAAAAGAAAAGTAACATAAAGATGATATCAGGTAGCGATGCTGTAGAAACAGCAGGCATTGCTTTCGTTTTACCTGGGCTAAATTTTGACATAACTAAAAATTTTTACATCTTTTACTAAAAAAAGACTGGTGAATAAATAAAGGTAGTTTTTCGATGACAAATCAATTGGTACCTTTAACCTTCCTCACCAAATGCTGTAGGTTCAGCTTCAGAAATAACTAATGGAATTTTCTTCCGAATTTCTTTCTGTAAAGCCTTTTCAATAAATTCAAATTCTTTTCCGTGTTTACGAAGTGATTCTTCGTTTCTCAATTCGTTGTAAGCCCCTTTTAATTCATTTAAAACTTCTAGATAAGTAGCATATTTGGTACCTCTATCATTTTTTAATGAAATAATTCCTTTATCGGGACGCTCTGCATAATCAGGTCGTTGCTCTGGATTAGCGATAAATTCTTTAGCATTTTCTCTTAAATCTCTTGTCTTCATTGGCTCTCCTCTTACCAGTAACTCATTATTAGCATTTACCAAAACTGAATAAACATTTCGTTCTTTCAATTGGGTAATATCTGGCTCATCTTCAGACCAAGGTGGTAGAGTTGTCAATACCCCTTTGTCCTCAGCAATTTGAGTTGTTACCAAGAAGAAAATCAAAAGCAAGAAAGCGATATCTGCCATAGAACCCGCGTTAATCTCATTGGACAACCGTCCTTTACTTCCTTTTTTCTTTAACATAGTTGAAATTATTTAAAGAAGTTACGAATTTCAGATACAATGATTCCTACTGTTGCTAGTGCAATTAATGCCAAACCCGTGGTGATAGAACCACCTACAAATTTCCTGACACCATCAGTAAGTTGAAATTTCTGAGCAGCCTCATAAACAAATCCACTTGTTTCTATTTGAGTGCTTGAATAACCTACTGCAAAAATAATTGCAATAACAGCTAAACCGATAACCGCACCCAATGAAGCTTTAATATTAGTAGCAGCTTGGAAAAGTCCAAAACCTAACATCAAAACAGCTCCAATAGCAATAAGTGCAACAGTAACCACCAATCCGAAATTAAACAAGGTAAACTTGTATCTTTCAGGATCTTTTACACCATCCAAATCCATTGTAGAGAATGTCTCGTAATTTTTATCACCTACTACTAAAGCGTAAAAAGCAATAACGAGAACAGCACCTACAGCGAATGCGATGGTTTGTCCATTTTTGGTTAAAAATTTATACATAATATTATTCTTCGTTTTGAATGATTATTTAAAAACATTGTTTGTAGCCATTACGTCTACCAATGCAATTGAAGCATCTTCCATTTTATTTACAATGCTATCTACTTTAGATACAATGTAATTGTAGAAAATTTGAAGAATAATAGCTGTTACCAATCCAAATACTGTGGTCAAAAGTGCCACTTTAATACCATCGGCAACAACTGCTGGAGAAAGTTCCCCTACAGATGCAATTTTTTCGAAGGCTCCAATCATACCGATTACAGTACCCATAAATCCAAGCATCGGTGCAATTGCGATAAAAAGTGAAATCCAAACTAGTCCTTTTTCCAAAAGTCCCATTTGAACACTACCATAAGAAACGATAGCTTTTTCAACAGCCTCTGGTCCATTACCGGCATTTCTTAATCCTTCATAAAGGATACTTGCAGTAGGCCCTTGAGTTGATTTACAAACTTCCATAGCACCGTTTACGTTACCTGATTTCAAATTTTCGTCAATTTGAGAAAGTAACTTGTCGGTGTTAGTAGTTGCAATATTTAATGTAATGATTCTTTCGATACAGAATGCCAATCCTAAGATTAAACAAATCAATACCAAACTCATAAATTGCCAACCTCCATCAATGAAATATTTTTTCAAAATTTGAAGGCCAGAGTCATCTGAAGCAGCAGCAGCAGCAGGTTCTTGTGCAAGCATGTCTACAGCTCCTGTTGTCATACAAAGTGTAAAAACTAGTAGAAGTGCAATAATCTTTCGCATAGTCAAAGGTTTTACGAATGTTTTAAGTTAAAAAATTAGTTATTCGTTGTGGTTGATTAGTTTAGTTGGTTGTCCGTTTGTTAGTTTTTCAAGAAATCGCAACTTTACAACTGCTCAAAACAAAAAAGCAGCTTATCAACTATACAACTGTGATCAGTAATTTCAAATTGAAATTTGTTAATTAAAAGTGTTTTCTTCTAAAACATCTAAATATCAATTAACAAAAAATTTGGCGGAGAGTAAGGGATTCGAACCCTTGATACCCTTTTGGAGTATACACGCTTTCCAAGCGTGCGCCTTAAGCCACTCGGCCAACTCTCCCTTCTTCATTTCTCTTTTGCTTAAGTACGGTTCTTTTTGTCCTATACTTTGCCTAGTAGTTTTACTCACGTGTAATAGGCAATTGTAGCATTTTTGAAGTATAAAAATTTGGATACACATTTTGCCAAAACACAAAAATTGTAAATAAAGTACAATTTTCAAAATTTTTCAAAAGGCAAAACATATAATTTCTAATATTTATTGGTAAAAATACACTATGCCACTCAAAAATCCATGATAATCAATGGATTATGTAAATTTTTAAATATGATTTTTAGAAAAAAAACTTCGTTCTTTCTTAAATCGCTTGATTCTTATGGAAAATTTCAACAGCGTTAGCCGATGTAATCTTCCCAACTTCTTCCAAACTCATTCCTTTGATAGTGGCTAACTTTTCAGCCACCAATTTTACATAGCCACTTTCATTTCTTTTTCCTCGAAATGGAGTTGGAGCTAAGTACGGAGAATCCGTTTCCAAAACTACATTTTCAAGAGCAACTTCTTCCATCGTTTTGTCCAAACCTGCTTTTTTAAATGTCAGTACACCGCCAATTCCTAGATAAAATCCTAAATCAATAATTGCTTTTGCCTCTTCGACCGAACCTCCAAAGCAATGAAAAATACCTCGAAGTCGATCATCTTTTTCTTCTCTTAAAACATCAATCACTTCTTGAGTTGATTTTCGAGAATGAATGACTATTGGTAATTCTAATTCTTTAGCCCAATTAATTTGAACTCGAAATGCTTCTTTTTGAATTTCCAAAGTGGAAGTATCCCAATGCAAGTCAATTCCAATCTCTCCAACTGCGCAAAATTTTCTCTTTTCCAACCATTCCTTTACGATTCCCAATTCATTCTTATAGGTTTCAGGTTTTACAGAGCAAGGGTGCAATCCCATCATTGCAATGCACGTATCTGGATATTCCGTTTCCAATCGCAACATGTCATCAATAGTTTCACTATCAATATTGGGCAAATAGAATTTTTCAACTCCATTGTCCTTCGCCCGTTGGATCATTTCTTTACGATCTTCGTCGAACTGTTTTAAATAAATATGTGTATGAGTATCTACTAACATTCTTTTTATCTTTTAGTATTGAGATTTTGGTATTGAGTATTGAGATGTCTCAACACTCATAAATCACAATACTCTTGTAATAGTTCCAATCTGTGGGTAGGCTCCAAAATACCTTGGTTGGAAAAAAGAACAAAAGTAGCGAATTGGATTCGTTTTGAACGTTTTTTAGTTTTATTTTATAGATTCAATTAAAATTGTTTTTGGTGGGTGAGGATGCAAAAATTTTAATTTTTAGTACATTGCTTTATTGAACAATCAAAACTACCCTCTTCATGATACTTCTTCAAAAGTGGATTAGTCAAAAAGTTAAATAGGTAATTAGGTAATATTGTGATCAAAATTATAGTGATTCACGTTAGCCTGATTAACCAATCCACCAATAACTATTTAACTTTTTATGGTTTGGGATAATGTTGAAAAAAATCAAAGAATGAATAATTTTCTTAGAAGATGATTTAAAATAAAATTTATGGCAAAAAAGAAAAAATACTACGTCGTTTGGCAAGGCAATGATACAGGCGTTTTTGATAGTTGGGCAAAATGTCAAGTCCAAATAAAAGGTTATCCCAATGCTAAGTACAAATCATTTCCAACCAAAGAGGAAGCCGAACAAGCGTACAGAAGTGGAACGGCTGCGGATTTTATTGGGCAAAATAAAAAACCTACCATCAAAAAGATTAGTGCCAAGGCAAGAGAAAAAATAGTTTGGAAAAGCATTGCAGTTGATGCGGCTTGTAGTGGTAACCCTGGTGCATTAGAATATCGTGGGGTTGATACTAAAACAAGTGTTGAAATATTCAGACAAGGGCCATATAAAAAAGGAACAAATAATATAGGAGAGTTTCTCGCTTTAGTTCACGCATTAGCATTGTTAAAAAAAGAAGGAAAACCTGACCTTCCTATTTATTCTGATTCTCGAATTGCAATTGGTTGGGTAAAAAAGAAACGCGCCAATACTTCTATCAAAAAAACTAGAACCAATGCGTTCCTTTTTCAATTAATGGAACGGGCTGAGGTTTGGTTAAATAACAACGCAGTTACAAATCCTATTTTAAAATGGGAAACAAAAGAATGGGGTGAAATTCCTGCAGATTTTGGAAGAAAGTGATTTTAGTATTGAGATTATAGGTATTAAGTATTGAGAAAGTTTTGTAGTCACAATACTTAATCATCCCACCAGCACTAAAGCAAATTCAACTTACTCATCAAAGTAGATTTATTTGCTCGACTAATCGGTATTACTTTCTTGTCTATAACCAATGTGTTTTCCTCAATATCCCTGATTTTACTAAGGTTAACAATATAACTACGGTGAACTTTTAAAAATCTTGGATTGCTTAATTTTGCGTCAATACTTTTTAAAGTACGGTAAATAATATGTGTGGCTTCTTCCGTTTTCACCTTTACGTAATCTCCTACATTTTCAAAATATAAAATACTATCAAAAGGAATTCGAATATATTTCCCATCCACTTTTATATAAATCTCTTCAGCCTTCGCACGATACGCATTGTTTTGCATTTGTACCTCAAATGCTTTTTCAACTGCTTGTTGAAAACGAGGACGGGCGATAGGTTTTTTCAAATAATCCGTTATCGAATATTCGAAAGCTTCAAAAGCATACTCAGTCTTGGAAGTGGTAAAAATAATTTGAGGAAGAGTAACTGCTTGATTCAGAAAATCAATCCCTGACACCTCAGGCATTTCAATATCTAAAAAAATTAAATCTACTGGTTCTTCAGCCAAATATTTTAAAGCATCTTTTGCGTTTTCACAAACCTGAACCACATTTAAATTATTATATTTTTCGCATAATCTTTCTAGCGACTTACGAGCCATGATTTCATCATCAACAATCATACAATTTAAGATCATAGTTTTTGTTTTTGTAGTTATTGGGCTTTAGCCTATCTATTAGGTATAAGTAATTGTTCAAATTTATTCATAAGTTATTTTGGCTTCTTTTTTTATCCTTCGTCGTTAATCCCGAAACTTCGGGACGCCGAACCGTAGGGTTCGCCTACGTTTTTTGCCTAGAAGGTTAAAAAAATAACCTCAAA
>CAKZSH010000229.1 GCA_937918905.1 uncultured Saprospiraceae bacterium | reverse complement strand
AACTCTGTAACGATTTCATGATCGACAATAAGGTTAACCAAAGAAATATATTTTACGTTAATTAGCCGTTTTGCAATTTGATAAGAAATAGGACTTCCATTATAACAAACAACTTGCGGGACATTAAAAAGTGCAGTCTCTAAAGTAGCTGTACCGCCTCGCTCGCGCCACGGCTATGCCATGGTGTGAAGTATTTGTCGAGCTTCCAGCTCGTGTTTCTCGAAAATCGAAAATTTTACACGAGCTAGAAGCTCGACAAATGACACACACCATGGCAGAGCCATGGCGCGAGCGACGTGAGTTTTTATGATTTATATTTTTGTAACTCACCAAACATTTTACGTGCAGCTTTTTGCGAAGCACCAGAGTTCCCCAGTTTTTCTTTTAATAATAAATACCCATCTAAAACAGGTTGCACCTTTTGAGCATCCAATAATTTTTCTAACTCTAATTTTAGATTGGTTGAATTAAAATCTTTTTGAATCAACTCTGTAACGATTTCATGATCGACAATAAGGTTAACCAAAGAAATATATTTTACGTTAATTAGCCGTTTTGCAATTTGATAAGAAATAGGACTTCCATTATAACAAACAACTTGCGGGACATTAAAAAGTGCAGTTTCTAAAGTAGCAGTACCGCTCGTAACCAATGCCGCAACACTATGTTGAAGCAGGTCGTAGGTTTTGTTTGAAATGATGTTAATCTCTTGATTATCAATATGTTGGATGATGTTGTTATAAAAAGATAAAGGCATTGATGGCGCTCCTGCAATAACAAATTGGTAGGAAGGAAAATCATTGACCACACTCAACATACCCTCCAACATTCGGGTAATCTCCTGTTTTCGGCTACCAGGTAAAAGTGCAATAATTGGTTTTTCTGATAAATTATTTTCATTACGAAAACCATCATTTACAGGTCGATTGTCCACCACATCCAATAGTGGATGTCCTACAAATTCTACCTCACAATCATATTTTTTATAAAAATCTTTTTCAAAAGGTAAGATGACAAACATTTTGTCAATGGTGCGTTTGATGCTATGAACTCTTCGACTATTCCAAGCCCATATTTGAGGAGAGATGTAATAAAAAACTTTGATGCCTTTTTGTTTTGCCCATTTTGCAATTCTTAAATTAAAACCAGGATAGTCAATGAGAACCAAAACATCTGGCTGGTATTTTATAACATCACTTTTACAAATTTTAAAATTATTGAGTATCGTCCTGATATTTTTTACAACTTCCACAAAACCCATAAAAGCCAAATCACGATAATGCTTTACCAATGTTCCCCCTACTGCTTCCATCAGGTCACCTCCCCACATTCGAAAATCTGCAGCCGAATCTTCCTCCTGCAATGCTTTCATTAAATTTGACCCATGCAAATCTCCTGATGCTTCCCCTGCAATAATATAGTATTTCATTTTTAATCTGTGAACTGTGAACTGTGAACTGTGAACTGTGAATCACCATTATTGGTTCACAGTTCTACGTTCACAGTTCACCGTTAATCAAGAAGTTTTAGGCCAAAATAAATGAACCATGCGAATCCATAAATAATAGTTGGAATCATGATACCTCGCATTGAATTAAAAAATCGTTTGCGATTGAAAAAACCGAATGGGATGAGGTTGACACAGATACCCAATAATGCAGAAGTTCTTCTTCTAAAATCACCTGCACCCATTCCGCTGATCACTCCTCTAGCATCTAATTGATCATAGATTTCCAACCAAAGGGCATAGCCAACAACTGGAACAAAAACGCCTAAAAGCAATCCTGCTACAATAGAATCTTTTTCAAACATGTGTTACGATTTTTGTGATAAATAGCCTTTGAATAAAATTCGTTTCAAGGCGAAATTAAGGATTTTTTGTAACTATTTGGTTTTTAATATAGTACCTATTCAGCATTGGCTGTACACGAGTCAAGGTCTGATTTAAAAAGTCAAACTTTGACCGTTGTGAAATAAGAAATAAGAGGGAGATTACGGAGGCTAGATTTTCGTACTGGTGAAAACAATAAAAAAAGGATTCAGGAGTTTTCCTGAATCCTATTGTTTTCTTCTACGTTATCATCTTGTAGTAGAAGAGGTATGATGATCTGTATAAGTAATTGAGTGTTGTATCTATAAATTTACTTTTAAAAATTTTTGATACTAAAAAAAGAAACCGAGGACTCAAATTACTTTTCATCTCAGATTCAATAAGTAGAAAGTAGTAACTTAGATCATCATTTTTTAATTTTTGAAATTAAAATTTTTCTCACTATAAAAACTAATTGATTTCATTGGCTGAGGTTATTCGCCCTTCTGGAAAATTTTGCCATCATTTATTGAAAGCAAAATCGATTATTTGTAAGTAGTTGGTTATATATTTTAAAAAAAATAAATTGTTGTTTTTTCTAAAGTGACGCTAAGGTAAACGTTTTAGTTGTTAATAAAAAAATATACTTTTTCACAAGTTTTCCACATTAGTTTTCCACAAATGTTAATTAATTGATATTCAGTTGTTTAGGTTTAAATTATTGTTTTTCATTATTTTTTGAATAAGGTTTATTAACAAGTATAAATTAATGTTAATAATCAAAATAGGTTTTTTTTTAGGATTTTATAATGTGGAAAACCTATATAGTTATATTTTTTTAATATATAATTACATAGTGTTTTTTTAATATTTGTTTTTATGAACCTATCAAACCTACCTTATCGTTGATATAAATAATCATTGTTTCATCTTTATTTTACATTAATGCCTTTTACCACTTTTGAACGAAAAGAAGAATTAGCTAATATCTTGACGCATGGAATCGGAGTCATATTTGCGATTGTGGCAACCCCATTTTTGATTGCTCAGGCTTCAGTTAATACTACTGTTTTAAATACTTTAGGAGTTGCCGTTTACGGGTTCTCTTTTTTATTCGTATTTGCTACTTCTACAGCTTACCATGCCACCTTCGATATGCCTTATCGACGAGTGTTGAGAATTATTGATCATATCAGTATCTATGTTTTAATCGCAGGTTCTTATACTCCTTTTATTTTATTATTTTCCGAGAGTGATTTTGGTTATCAATTATTATATACTTTATGGGTGCTTACCATCTTTGGAGCATTGTTTAAAATATTTTATACAGGAAGGCTAGAATATCTTTCGGTTGCCATTTATTTAATAATGGGATGGTCAATCGTCATTATGCCTGATGAATTTTTTCATCGAATTCCTGATTTATGTTTGAAGTTTTTATGGACGGGTGGGTTCTTTTATACCACAGGTGTGGTTTTTTATTTGTCGGATAAAATGAAATATAATCATTCGATATGGCATGTGTTTGTTTTGCTTGGTGGGATCTTTCATTTTTTTGCAATTGGTGTTGCTGTGGTGAAATAGTGGATTGGTGAATTGGTTCGCTTCGCAAATGGTTAATTAGGTCATATTGTAATTTAAACAGATTGAAATTACCGAGTCAAGGTCTGACTTAGAAAGTTAGGCTTTGACTTACGAGAACTTCAATAAAAAAAGTCAAGGCTTGACTGAAAGTCAAACCTTGAGCTCATGAATGCTTTTCTTTTTAAAAAGAGAGATTTAAGGGAGTAGGAAATAAATAACCTACCCATCTGAAGGCTTCTTTTTCAATATGATTTCATAAAAAAATGAAGCCGTACCGAAGGGTATGCCTTAATTTTTTCATTTCCTCATATTAAAAAATAATCTCTTCATACGG
>CAKZSH010000228.1 GCA_937918905.1 uncultured Saprospiraceae bacterium | reverse complement strand
CACCTTGAACCCAAGAGCAGGTACGTGAAAGCTGCAAAAAAAAGCGATGTTACCATTATCATGATAACATCGCTTCGCTGCTAATCAATTGGTTAATAAATTAACCAATCACTAATTACCAATTACGGCTTAGTCACTTTCACTTCTCCACTCTCATCTAAGATGATAATTTCGTATCCTAATTTTTCCAAACCTGGACGAATTGAAGCTTCATCACCTACGACTAAGATGTACATTTCTTCTGGCTTCAAATGCTTTTTAGCCAAACCATTCAACTCAGCTTGCGTCACGCTATTAACGATTTTGGTCTGCTCATCAACAAATGAAGGATCTAAATCATAGTGTACGATTCTTCTTAAGAAACCAGCTTTTTGACGAGGAGTCTCGTATTTAAGTGCATCTCTTTGTCCGATAGAACTACGCATAAATTCTAATTCATCTTTTGTAATTCCATCTTTTTGGAAAGACTTGATTTCATTGATAAATTCTACCACACTACTATCTGTAGCAACAGCTTTTACACCTGCACTTGCAGTATAAGAACCTACTTCATCATCAGATGAGAAACCTGATCTTGCACCATAAGTCCAACCTTTATCTTCACGAAGATTTAAGTTGATACGACTATTGAATGCTCCACCCAATGGGAAGTTCATTAAGTAAGATTTGAAGTAATCACCATCTACATCATATTTCAAATCAGTCAAATAACCAATTCTAATTTCTGATTGTGGAGCGTTAGCTTTATCTACAATATAGATTTTAGTCTTCTCAGGTTTCTGAGTGATTTTTGCAGAAGGAATATCTACTTGCTTCCCTTTCCAATCTTTTAGGAATTGTAAGTGAGGCATGATTTCTCTTTGTGTAACATCACCTACTATCACTAATTCAGATACGGAAGGCGAATAATATTTATTGTAAAATGCTTTTACATCATCCAATGTAATATTGTTAACTGAGCCTTCGTCACCTGAGTTAGGAATTGCGTAAATATGATCTTTACCATACAACAAACGGCTGTATGCTTGAGACGCTACCAAACCTGGATTTTTACGTCCACTCTTGATTCCTTCCAATTGTGCTTTTTGATCTCTATCAAAATCTTCTTGAGTAAATGCTGGGCGCAATAAAATTTCCTCAGCCAATTTCATCGTTTGAGGTAAGTTCTTTTTCAAAGAACTAATAAACATTGTAGTAGATCCTCTTCCAGAATTTACTCCAATGCTACTTCCTAATTTTCGAAGTTCCTCTTGAATGGCTTCTGAAGTATAATTTTGAGTAGTCTCATTTAAAAGACCAGCAGTCAAAGATGCCAAACCAGATTTAGATTTGTCATGTGCATCTAATTTATGACCACCATTAATTGTCAATTGTAAAGATACTGTTGGTAACTCATCACTCTTAGTTCCGATTACTTTGATTCCATTATCAAAATTAGCTTTCCAAAAATCAGGAACTTTAACCACAGGGTTAGCACCTAAACCAGGTTTTTTACTTCTATCAAATTTATCACCAGTAGCTTTGTTATAAACTAACCCGTTATAATTTGTAGTAGGAAATGGATTTTTTCCAGAGGTAGGAATTTCGTAGTTGTCAGGTTGAGCAGGAGCCATGTCTTCACTAGCCAAAATACTCAATACTACGTGAGGTTGATCTTTGATGTATTTTTTAAATACTCTCATTACATCTTCCTTGGTTACGGTCATGTACCTTTTAAGATCCATCTCAATTCCATTAGGATTACCTAAGAATGTTTCATAACTAGCTAACTGTGCTACTTTACCTCCAAATCCACCAACACTTTGTAATCCATTAATCATATTGGATTCCATGTCTGCTTTGAATTTTTCAATATCAGCATCCGTAACACCTGCTTTCTCAAATTCGTCCATGATAAGCATCACTTCTTTTTCAAATTGATCCAAAGTTTGACCTGGAAAAGGTAAAACGAACATAGAAAACTCACCTGCTAATTCAGCCATTGAACTTGAAGCAGATGCTTGAATTGCTTTCTGAGTTTTTACGAATTTTTTGTAGAAATAAGAACTTTTACCTTGACCTAAAATTTCAGCTAAACAATCTAAAGGAGCTTCGTCTGGGTGAAATCTTGGTACAGTTGGGTAAGCAAAAACTACTGCAGGGAATCGAATGTTTTTATCTACGTAAGAAACGTAACGATCTTTTTTAAGAACAGGTGCAGCTAATTTCATAGGTGCTACTTCAGGTCCACGAGGGATTACTCCAAAGTATTTTTCAACCATAGCCAAAACTTCTTTTGGATTTACATCACCACCTACAGTTAAGGTTGCATTGTTAGGGCCGTACCAACGTAAAAAGAATTTTTTCAAATCTTCCACATTTACACGATCCAAATCTTCTAATTTTCCAATTGTCAACCAAGAGTATGGGTGACCATATGGATATAAAGCTGCTGCTTGTAATTCTCGGAATGGGCCATAAGGACGGTTATCATAATTTTGTCCTTTTTCATTTTTTACAGTTTCACGCTGTACTTCAAATTTCTTTTGAGTCACGGCATCCAAAAAAAATCCCATACGATCCGCCTCTAACCAAAGCATGATTTCTAATTGGTTGCTAGGTACTGTTTCGAAGTAGTTAGTACGGTCACGGTTAGTTGTTCCGTTCAATGTTCCACCTGCTTCAGTTACAGTTTTGAAGTGCTCTTCATCAGCTACATTATCAGAACCTTGAAACATCATATGCTCAAAGAAGTGAGCGAAACCTGATTTTTGAAGTTCTTCACGAGCCGAACCTACATGGTAGGTTACATCAACATGAACTAATGGGTCAGAATGATCTTCGTGGATAACGACAGTCAATCCATTGGGGAGTTCATACTTTTCGTAAGGAATAACAATTTTATCTCCTTTTTTCTCAACTTTTTCGATTAGTTTGGTTTGAGCCACAAGGGAAGAAGACAAAATCATTATAAAAAGGATAAATAAATTTTTCATAATTAAAGTTTTTGTCAAAGTTTTATGTTTTTTTGATTAAAAAAAATTGAATGAAGTGATAGAATATAAAGGTAATTGAACTGCTTGTAATGACAAAGGAATATTGGGGAAGTTGTCAGGTTTTGGGTAAATTTTAACGGATTCAAAGCCGATATGAGAACTAGCATAGCCTACTTGAACTTAATTTCTCTTCCTCTGTTAGGTGTTGTATGCTGCAAACTATAAATTTAAAAACACAACAACTTCTTAATTATGAAGTTCACCAAAATGAAAACAATCAAGAGTGGATTGTTTTGGTTCATGGTGCTGGAGGAAGTACAAAAACTTGGAAAAGACAAATAAAACAACTTGGAGCAGTTTATAATTTATTAGTCATTGATCTGCCTGGACATGGAAAAAATAAAGGACAAGTTTTAGATGAAAATTATTCTTTTCAGTTTATTTCAGAAAAATTATGGGAGGTAGTCGATTATTTGCGAATCAAAAAAGTGCATTTAATGGGAATATCTTTAGGTTCAATTCTTTGTTTGCAAATGAGGTTATTGAGACCCGATCAAGTTTTATCTATGATTTTACCAGGTGCTATAGTTCAATTAAATTTCAAATTAAGACTACTGGCAGATATTAGTCTTCAACTTGCAAAAATTATAGGCTATCGCAGGTTTTATAAACTTAGTGCGCATATCATGATGCCTAGAGCTAATCATAAAAAATCAAGAGATGTTTTTATCAAAGAATCTCAAGCGTTAACGATTGAAGAATTTAAGAAATGGACCAATTTATATCATAACTTAAATGATACTTTAAATCATTTATTCGAGACGCCCTCAACTACTCCACAACTGTTAGTGATGGGAAGTCAAGATCATTTATTTTTATCTGCTGCAAAAAAATATGTTAGAACTCACCCAACTGCAACTATTGACATTATTCCTGATTGTGGGCATGTCGTTAGTATCGAACAGGCTAGCCAATTCAATAATATCAGTTTATCTTTTTTGCAAGAAATATCTCCTTATTCAAGTTTACCCAAAAAGCCTGCGCTAAGTTAATAGAGTTAATTTTGAATGACGATTTAGGCGTGTTAAGAAAAATATTTTGAGGTATTTTAGCCACGGACTTTGACGGACTTTACGCTAACGTATTATGACTTTTCACGGACTTCTGAATTTTCCTTTGGAAAATTTTCAACATAATTCGATATTTTCCAAAGGAAAATAAAAAAGTCCGTGGCTAAATTATGTATCATGAATTTTTCTTAACACGCCTAATTATTCATTCTTAATTATTCACTCTTCATTACTAACTCTCCATCCATTTCGACTTCTCGATACTATAGTAATCCGTCAAGTCATGCATCGAAGGAACAATTGAAATATACCCATTTTCCAATGCCCAAACATCTGTTTCCTCCGTCATATCATCACTTTGAAATGAACCTGTAATCCAATAGTATTTTTTACCCATTGGGTCTTCATTTTCTTGAAACTCTTCTACCCATCTTGATTCCGATTGGCGACAAACTCTCATGCCTTTGATTTCTTCCCCAGGGATATTTGGAATATTGACGTTGAGCAATTGCCCACCTGTAAGACCTTTTTCTAAAGTAGATCGCATCAGTTTTTCAATAAAAGGTTTGTAAGGTTCGAAGTCAGCATCTGCTCGAAAATCGAGTAGGCTAAATCCAATACTATCAATTCCATTGAGCGAAGCTTCCATTGCCGCAGACATCGTTCCTGAATATAAAATATTGATGGCTACATTGGAACCATGATTAATTCCTGATACGCATAGGTCGATAGGTCGATCTTTTAGTACAACGTATTTTCCTAGTTTGACACAATCTACTGGAGTACCTGAACACTCGTAAGATTCGACTCCAAACATCTCTACTTTTTTTAATCGCAAAGGATCGTGAATAGTGATGGCATGACCCATTCCACTTTGAGGAGAGTCAGGTGCAACTACAACTACATCGCCCAATTTTTGGGCTACTTCTACTAATGCTTTGATGCCTTTGGCGGTGATACCGTCATCATTAGTCACTAGGATTAATGGTTTTTTCATATTATATTTTTTTGTAATTGTTTCGCCCGACCATGTAACCGCCAACTTCAGTTGGCAGGTTGTCCCAAAGTGTTTAACTATTTAAATACAATGGATATTCACAATTTTTAAAACAACCTGCCAACTGAAGTTGGCGGTTACATGGTCTGCGTAACAGGTACATTTTTTTAAAAGAAATCAAAGGTAAAAATTTCAATGGAAATAGAGGTTCGTGAATTGGTTAATTAGTTGACGGGTTAATTGGGGGCGAATAATTGCTAGTTAGGAAATTAGTTGATTAGGAGCGAAAAATATTTTGGAAAAAGCATCTTAAAAATTCACTCACAATTATCAGAACCCTAATTAACCAGTCAACCAATTCACTAATCAACCAAAATTTTCCAAACAAAAATGACATATTTTTTACCATGAAATAAACATCTATCAAATCATTCTGTTGTAATTTTGGTAATTCGAAAAAACATAGAAAATCATGGCAGTAAATACTAAAATTGGAGTGCTACTTGTAAATCTTGGAACACCAGATGAACCCACTTATGGTTCTGTTTGGAAATATTTACAACAATTTTTGACGGATGGTCGAGTGATAGATATTCCTTGGTTGCCTCGGCAAATATTGGTTCGAGGTATTATTGCACCGTTCCGATCTAATAGTTCTTCCAAATTATATAAGAAATTATGGACCGAAAATGGTTCTCCTTTAAAGTATTATGGAGAGCGATTGGCGAAGGGTGTTCAACAAAATTTAGGAGATGACTATGTGGTGGAATTAGCGATGCGTTATCAAAATCCTTCCATCGAAAAAGGAATTGACAGCTTGTTGGGGCAACATATTCGAGAGATGATTGTGATTCCTTTGTTCCCACATTATGCTTCGGCTTCGACAGGATCGGTGTATGAAGAGGTGATGAGAATCATGACTAAAAAACAAGCGATCCCTTCTTTGAAAATTGTAAATTCCTTTCATGATTACGAACCCATGATTGATGTGTTTGTAGAAAATTCTAAGAAATTTGATTTGTCAAGTTACGATCATGTATTGTTTAGTTATCATGGTTTGCCACAACGACAATTGAAAAAAGCAGATACGTGTAATCATTGTTTGAAAGTGGAAAATTGTTGTGAAACTTTGACTTATAAAAACCAATTTTGCTATTCAGCACAATGTCATTCTACGACCTATGCGCTTGCTGAAAAATTAGGTTTATCTGAAGAGGATTATACGATTTGTTTCCAAAGTCGCCTAGGAAAAGATCCTTGGGTGCAACCTTATACGAGTGATGTTTTACAAGAAAGAGCAGATGCTGGAGACAAAAGATTATTGGTTTTCTGTCCTGCATTTGTTGCTGATTGTTTGGAAACTACGGTGGAAGTTTTAGATGAATATCAAGAGGAATTTGAAGAGATGGGAGGGGAGCATATTGATCTAGTGGAAAGCTTAAATGATAATCCGAACTGGGTTGCTGCGATGTCAGATTTGGTGAGAGCGCAGGTGGTGGAGAAGCAGAGTTCTGTGGTTTAGTTTTTTGATTAATGATGTAAGATGTAAGATTTCGAATAATTTTGAGTTTCTAAATTATTCGAAATCTTACATCTTACATCCTTGTTCTATTGTTCGATATTCATCCGAGTTCGATATTCAAAAAATTATATCAACGACTTTAGTCGTTTGTATAATTAACTCACCTACTTTCAGCAGGTGGTGGTTAAGTCAAAAAAGCTTTCCCGTCTTCGAAGGAGGCACCACTCCCAAATGCACATACGCTTTTTCTGTAACAACACGCCCACGTGGAGTACGTTGGATAAAACCTTCCATAATTAAAAACGGCTCATGCACCTCTTCGATGGTTCCAGCTTCTTCTCCCACAGCCGTTCCAATAGTAGTTAAACCAACGGGACCACCTTTAAATTTATGAATGATGGTAGAAAGAATTTTATTATCCATTTCATCCAAACCACTATTGTCCACATTCAATGCTTCCAATCCGTATTTAGCGATTTTTACATCAATAGTTCCATTACCTTTGATTTGAGCAAAATCTCGAATTCTTCGTAACAATGCATTTGCAATACGTGGAGTTCCTCGACTTCTACGAGCGATTTCATGAGCACCTTCATCTGTAATGGGTAACTCTAAAATTTTGGAACTTCGTTTAATAATCCCTTCCAAGACCTCAACGGTATAATAATCTAAGTGACAATTGATTCCAAATCTTGCTCGCATTGGAGCAGTCAATAATCCCATACGAGTAGTTGCTCCAACTAGTGTAAATGGATTCAGCGTAATCTGAATGCTTCTCGCATTGGGGCCACTATCAATCATTATATCAATTCGATAATCCTCCATTGCAGAATATAAATATTCCTCCACAACAGTATTCAGTCGATGTATTTCATCAATAAATAAAACATCTCCTTCCTCCAAGTTAGTCAACAA
This sequence comes from uncultured Saprospiraceae bacterium, assembly GCA_937918905.1. Classification (GTDB taxonomy): domain Bacteria; phylum Bacteroidota; class Bacteroidia; order Chitinophagales; family Saprospiraceae; genus CAJQQY01. The sequence continues at coordinate 1,178 of CAKZSH010000228.1, read as the reverse complement.
ACCAGCTAGATCTCCAGGTTTTTCCATCACGGGACCAGAGGTCATTTTCATATTCGTTTCTAACTCATTGGAAATAATATGTGAAAGGGTAGTTTTTCCTAATCCAGGAGGCCCATGCAATAAAACATGATCTAAAGCTTCACCTCGCAACTTAGCAGCAGCAATGAAAACCTGAAGATTTTCGACAATCTTTTTCTGACCATTAAAATCCTCCAACGCTTTTGGGCGCAACGCTCTTTCAATTTGCTTTTCTTCAGGAGTGAAGTTTTCGTCGGAAGTTTCAAGGTTGGGATTTGACATTTTTCTTAGTTTACTAGTTGATTTGTTAATTGGTTTATTAGGGGAGAAACGCTTTGAGTGAATTAGTTGATTTGTTAATTGGTTTATTAGGGTCGAATAACTTTTAGTTAATTGGTGAATTGGTTGAATAGTTAATTAGGTGTCAAATAAATTTGAGTGAATTTTTTAGAATTCATTTTTTAAAATATTTTCGATCCTAGTAAACCAATTAACAAGTCAATCAATTCACCAATTAACTAAAAGTTATTCGACCCTAATAAACCAATTAACAAATCAACTAAATCCCCTAGCCCTCTTTCCTAGATTTTAAATATTTTATATAACCATTCGTCATTTTTATCAGAGTTTCTACTTCTTGATTTAATTCAGAAAGTAAATCATTTGAAATATAACCACATTCAAAAGCACAACTTAAATGATCTAAAGTTTCAGTTAATGAACCTCTTGCGATTCTACAATATTGGATGTTTTCTTGAAAGTGGAATCTACCATAACCTTCGGCAATATTTGCAGGACATTTTCTAGTGCTTCTTATGATTTGATCTGTTAATCTGAATTTTTCTTCTGATGGAAATTTTTTAGTTAGCTCAAAAATCTTTTTTCTAAATGTACATGCTTTTTGATAAATTTTTAGCTCCCTCAAGCTTTTAGAGATTGTCGTTTTCTCATTCATTTTTGGTTGATTAGTTGATTAGTTAATGGGTTTATTAGGGTCGAATATTTTTGAGTGAATTGGTTGACTTGTTAATTAGTTTATTAGGATCGAGTTTTGGTGAATTAGTTGACTTGTTAATTAGTTTATTAGGGTCAAATAATTTTGAATTAGTTTTTTAGGATTTGTTTTTCAAAATATTTTCGATCCTAATCAACTAATCAAC
>CAKZSH010000227.1 GCA_937918905.1 uncultured Saprospiraceae bacterium | reverse complement strand
ATAATTATTAGACCGTCAAGCGAAGCGACCGTCCACCGTCAAGTAATGCGAAGCGAACGACCGTCAACCGTTATAATTCATAAGCAATTCCTGTTCTAAAAATCAGCCCCTTCTTTAACGGTTCTCCTTCAATGTATCCATCCATTTTATAGCCAAGTTGACCAGCAAGTAAGATGTTGCTTTTTAAATCTCCAAGTTTTATTTTAAAGTTCATTTTTGCCATTGCTCCAAATTGACCTACGGTAAAATATAGTTCATCAGTTTTTCCCAAAGCCAACTCTGGTTGATCCCAAAAATCAAAATGTAAATCAATGTAACCTCGATTTTTTAATTTTATAAAATTAAAAGTTTCAATTCCTCCTCCATTGAATTTTTCAAAAATAGGATTACCATGTCGATAATAAATTCGAACAGCCTGATTGTTTTTTTTCAAAAAAGATTCAAAAAAAGTTTCATCACCAAATGGAGTCAATCCAAATCGAAAAGAAGGGAGGTAACTTAATTTTCCAAATTTTATCCAACGGAGTTTTCCATACTTTTTTCCATGCCATGCATAATCATAAGTAGCTGTCAAAAATGCAAATCCGACAAATGGATTTAAAAAACCGATCCAAGCTCTTTTTCGTAATTTTTCAGGTGAGTATAAAAAATAAAGTCCATTAGCAAAAAATTGACTGTACTTTCTATTGACATGAGAGAGATAATTGTGGACATTTTCGAATTCAGAAGTATTGGTTGGTAAATCAGAAATTAAAAATAAAGTGTATTGGGATTGGTTAAATGCTCTCACACAAAGCATTGCTTCTTTAAAATGAATCGAATCTGAAAAAATCCATTTATTGGAAATAGTCGAACTCAAAATTCGAGTAGCTTCTAGGCTTCCATAATTCCTTGCGGCAAACTCATGACGACCAATTCGACGACCTGGTTCTCTTCCTCCAGGTTGACTAAAACCTCCACCTCTGCCATAAGGGTAAGGAATATTTAGTTCGTGCTGGTTATTGGTATAACCAAGATTTCGATATTGATAACCATGACCAAAAGTAAAATACTGAACCCATGTAAAAGAATTAATAACAGGAAGGTCGTAAAGATAAAAGCGGGACAGACGATAGGAAATATTGATTACTTTTTTTGCCCATTTAGATTTTATATTTTTTCCAATACGAGTGGGTAATATTTTGGATTCAATAGTTGAACCAGTCTGAAAAATACTAACTAAGGATTCTGCACCAGAAATACTTGAATGGTTTTTATCAAAAAGAATTTGATAAGTCTGTGCTTGAAGATTTATAGAAAATAAAATTAAAAATGAAATGAGTTTTAGTTTTTTCATTTTTAAAAATATAAAAAACTCTGCGTCTCTCTGTCTCTGCGTTGAAAAATTCACAAAAAAAAATCGCTCCGACCAAGGTCAGAGCGATTGCAAAGAGAATCCAAAAAACTAACTAAAACTAATTTATCGCTATTTCTTTTGTTATTGTCAAGTGTGTATTAGTTACCAATTCAATGGTATAATTTCCTTTTTTATAGGTACTTAGGTCGAGTTCATATATTGTATCATTAGGCATTTCTCTAACGTTTTCAGACTTTACGATTTCTCCGTTTTTGAGTACATTTACAGTCTCTATGGAGTCCTCGATAACATCGAAATCGATAAATAATATATCGCCTATATCGTTGAAATAGAAAATGTGAGCGAAATGAGTTGCTTTCAATACACCTTGGTCATCAAGTTTGATAACAGGTTTACTATTCGCAACGCTACTGAAGGTGGAAAGTAGTATGACTACAAAACAAAACGTCAGCATTTTCATGAGTATGTTTAAAAATCGGTTATGTAAAATTGTTTCATATTCGGGGGAACATAAGTAGGGAGGAAGTTAGGTGTTGTTTTCTCCGTTTATAGTATGTTTGCTATGGTTGTTTTTAAAAAATATTCAGTATGTATGTTTGATTAGATAAATGCAATTCCTGTGCCAAAGTGCCAATTTTTGCTGTCACGAATCTTTTTTTTTGAAAAAAAAGCTATTTTTTTTGTTAAAATCTTAGAATTGACCTCTATTGTGACGACTCAAACATGTTTTTTTAATTGTATCGGTAAAAAATAAATATATTTTCAATAAAAATTGTGACACATGAAAATTGGAGTAATCAGAGAAGGAAAAGTACCACCAGATTCAAGAGTGCCCTTAACGCCTGAACAATGTGCTTTCTTAAATCAATCTGGAGAAGTAGAAATTGTAGTTCAACCTTCGCCCAATCGTTGCTTCTCAGATGAGGATTATAGTAATAAAGGTATCTCCCTTCAAGAAGATCTTGGAGATTGTGATATTTTGATGGGGGTAAAAGAGGTGCCGATAGATCAATTGGTAGCTGATAAAACTTATTTTTTCTTTTCCCATACCATTAAAAAACAGTCTTATAATCGAAAACTCCTCCAAGCAATTATTCAAAAAAATATCAGATTGATTGACTACGAGGTGCTGACCAATGAAAAAAGGCAACGTTTGATTGCTTTTGGAAAATTTGCTGGAATGGTAGGTGCGCATAATGGAATGATGACTTATGGCAACAAAACTGGGGCATTTCAATTGAAGCGTATGAAAGATTGTCACAATTATGCAGAAGCCAAGTCATTATATGAAGGGATGAGTTGGCCTAATATGAAAATTGTGCTAACTGGAATGGGAAGA
>CAKZSH010000226.1 GCA_937918905.1 uncultured Saprospiraceae bacterium | reverse complement strand
TTAATATTAAAAAAAAAGAATATTTCACCAAATACAATCTATGTACAAAATTAAAAAAATAACAAATTTAAAACACTCACTATCAGAACTTTACAACAAATAAATAAATAAAAACATTGTACAAATAAACATTTATGTCTTTTTTTTCTTCATAATAAATTAAGAATTTCACTATACAATAAAAAATATAGAGTCATTTCTCAACATATTCTAAAATTTAAAACATAGCATCTTATGAAAGCTACATCCAAGTTAGAGTTCCTAAGTCAATTTCCACTTTTTAATGTTTTAACAGAAGACGAATTGACTTATTTAAATCAATCTACGGAATCAAAAGCCTACAGAAAGTACGACAAAATTTATTTAGAAGGTGATTTTTCTGACTCCATTTTCTTTTTAACAAAAGGAGTTTTAAAAATAGCAACTCATAGCCACGACGGTCGAGAGGTAATCAAATCTATACTTCACCCTCATGCGATGTTTGGCGAATTGGGTTTATTAGGTGAAGAAAAAAGACTAAGTTTTGCAGAAGTGATGACAGGTCCAGCCGAATGCCTTATTTTAAAAATAAGTGACTTCAATGTTTTGATGAATAAGAATCATCAATTATGCTTGAATGTCATTAACATGGTAGGTGGAAAATTAAGAAAGACTGAACAACGCTTAGAATCTTTGATTTTCAAAGATGCTCGAGCAAGAATCATAGACTTTTTAAAGGATAGTGTTGAAAAACGGGGTAGAAAAGTAGGTTTTGAAATGTTACTAAAACATACCTTAACTCAACAAGATATTGCAAATATTACGGGTACTTCTCGTCAAACGGTTACTTCGGTTCTAAATGATCTTAGAAAATCCGATTTAATCTATTTTAATCGAAGAAGTATCTTGATAAGAGATATGCAAAAATTAGCATAACGAATTGTTACGCCTGAACTGAATCAATATGAAGTTCATTATAGTGAAAGAGCTACTCTGATATAGATTAGCTCTTTTCTTTTTTTTTAAACCAAATGAAACTTATCCTGATCTGCTAAGAAATCCAACTTCGTCCTAAACTTCTGCATCCTTTCCATATCCAAATTTGCAGTAAATACAGCCTCTTGGTCAAAAGCACAATAAATCACTTTCCCTGTATAATCTACAACAGAAGATGCTCCCGTATAATTATATTGATTTTCGTCCTCTCCTACTCGATTGACACCTATCGTATAAGTTTGATTTTCAATTGCCCTACCTATCAATAGATTTTGCCATGCATTGATCCTTGGAGTGGGCCAACTCGCCACATATATTAATAAATCATACCCTACATCATTTCTACTCCAAACTGGAAAACGCAAATCATAACATATCAAAGGACAAATTTTCCATCCTTTCCATTCTACCACCAAACGTTCCGTCCCCGCCGCATAAGATTCATGTTCTTTTGCCAAAGTAAAAAGATGCCTTTTATCATACTTATAAAAAGTGCCATCAGGCTGCATCCAAATCAAACGATTAAAATATTTTCCATTTTCAGTAGCAATAAAACTGCCTGTGACAACTGCATCAGCTTCCCTAGCTTGTTGCGCCATCCATTGCATTGTTTTTCCATCCATCGGTTCTGCTACTCGATCTGGATTCATACTAAATCCCGTAGAGAACATTTCAGGTAAAATGATTAAATCCGTTTGACCTTGAAGTGGGCTTATTTTTTGGGAAAAATTACGAAGGTTGTCTTCTATTTTTTCCCATAAAAGATTGGCTTGAATTAATGAAACTCGAAGGTTTTGCATTTTTTTATTGCAAAAATAAAGAATGACAAATGACTCTACTTAAAACTGGCTTAATTTTTCTATGAAAAAAGATGAAAGTTTTCAGAATTGTTGGGAACTTTTTCTAATTTTTTTTTGTATACATTATAAAATTTCCCCATTTAATCGTTTTTTTGATAAAAGTCAAGTTTTTTTTTCCACAAAAGCAACTAATTTTGTTAAAAAACGTACTATTATACAAGAGCGGAACTCTTTTTGCTCTATTTTGTTGGAAATCATAAAACTACCATACGAACAAATTATTCGAATCTTTATAACATAACCTATTAAATCGACCAGGAAAATGCGTCAATTAAAAATTACTAACAAAATTACAGCGAGAGAAAGTCTAGCTTTAGACAAGTACCTCAACGACATCGGCAAAATTAGTATGCTTACTGCTGATGAAGAGGCTGAATTAGCCCGAAGAATTAGAGCTGGAGATCATGCCGCTCTTGAAAGACTTACCAAAGCCAATTTACGTTTCGTTGTTTCAGTTGCCAAACAGTACCAAAATCAAGGTTTATCATTAAGTGACCTGATTAATGAAGGGAATGTTGGTCTGATGAAAGCCGGAAAACGGTTTGATGAAACTAAAGGGTTTAAATTTATTTCCTATGCTGTATGGTGGATTCGGCAGTCTATTTTACAATCAATTGTAGAATATTCAAGAATCGTCCGTTTACCTTTGAATAAGGTAGGATCGTACAACAAAGTGAATGAGGCTTATCTTTCTTTTATTCAAGAATTTGAGAGAGAACCTACTCATGAAGAATTAGCGGAACTTTTGGACATGAAACCAAAAGAAATCACTAATATGCTAAAAGGAAATGGTCGTCATCTTTCTTTTGATGCTCCACTTGGAACTGAAGATGGAGACTCGACGATGTTGGATGTGGTATCAGCTAATGATCCTGATTCAAGTCCTGATAGTTTATTGATGGACCAATCGCTTAAAGATGAAGTTCAACAAGGGTTAAGTATTCTTTCACCTCGTGAAGTAGAAGTGCTTTCTTCTTATTACGGATTGAATGGTTACAAATCTTTGACTTTGGAAGAGATTGGTGAATTGTATGGTTTGACTCGTGAAAGAGTTCGACAGATCAAAGAAAGAGCCATCAGAAGATTGCGTAAGTCGTACAATAGAAATAATTTAAAATCGTATCTCGGATAGGCTTTATCCATACGATTAAATGATAAAATAAAATCCATTCTGTTAATTCAGGATGGATTTTTTTATTTTTGATGGTGAAATAATCAGTCGCAGATGAACGCTGATTTTTATGTTTTTTTTTCAAAACGTATTATTCGATAGTCATAAAAAATCAGCGTTCATCTGCGGCTAAAATTTCAAAATATCATTTTCAAAAATCCTATTTCCAATGCGATTAATTTACCTCCTGGTTCTTTTTAATATTTTTTCATCCTGCCAAAACGATTCCTCAAAATCATCAAATCAAAAAATCAGTATTCAATACCCAAAATCTGTTTCAGTAGAACCTTTGGAAGAAGTAGAGTTATTGGTTTACATCAACAACCTACGTTTGCGAGAAGGTCCCAATGAGAAAGTGATCGCCGCTTTACCCAAAAATACAATTGTAAAATACAAAGGGGAAACCAGTATGTTTCGTACAAGAGTAAAAATGAGAGGTATGGAATTGAATGCTCCTTGGCTTTTTGTAAAAACTGAAGATGGTCAACAAGGATGGATTTATGGAGGTGGTATAAAACCTAAAACCTCAGATGAAACTAGAGCGACAAAAATTATTGATGACATTCATTTGAATAGTGTTTTTGAAAACTACGTGGTTCAAAAAATAGAGGATTATAGCAAGCAATGGGATGCAATTCAGACGAGTTCTGATTTTGCAAAAACTTATTTGTTTGGAGAAAAAGTCCAAGAAGATATTAATGAGGTACTTGGCGAAAGAGTAGCAATAAACGATCCTTCTAATTTAATGGATATGGGATGGCTAGAAAGATCAATGATAGGTTATCAAAATTCACTTGCAGCAGAGGCGACGCAATTTTATTTATTTCAAAACTATAAATTGATGCATCAGAAAGCTGTGCAAAGTGAAGGGACTGAAGATGATGATTTTATCGAACTACAATTTAAGGTATGTGCCTTCGATAGTATTGAGCATTTTTACAAATCATGGTTCTTTCAAACTTGGGATTATGGTGGACATAGTTTGCTTGGGCAAGGTAAACATCTTGAAATCTTATCAGAGATGAATACCATTTTATCCAGAAGTAAGTTGTTCGAAAAACCAATTTTGGAATTAAAAAATGAACTCATCAAAGACATAATCGACGAACATATAACTTACTGGGAACCAAAAGATAAGATACTCGACGAGCTAAGAAACATAATTAATGCTAACTTTGTTTTATTAAATAAAAACGATTTAATTGGTTTGAAAGCTAGGAAGAAAATGTTTGAAAAACCAATTGCAAATAAAATTGAAGTAAATAAACGAGCAGGATGAGTTTAGAAGTTGATTCGTTTATTAGGCGAATGTGAATCCAAATTCGGGTCACAATAAATTTGATCACAGAATCGCCTAATAAACGAATCAACCAATTCACGAATCAACTTTTAAAAATACCAAAATCTAAATATTCAAAAATAAATGACTCCAATTCTTTTTTTTGTAGCAATGTTAGCAGGTGGATTGATTGCGATAGCAGCACTTTACATGTTGTATTTTGCCCTCATTCATTGGCAACCTGGCAAGGGTAAAATTCGTTCTGACTTGCGAAAAATGAAAAACGAAATTACGCCTTGGATTGATGAACTCGTTCCTTGGAACAAAGAAGAATTAGAATTACTTTCCTCCTCTCGTGTAAATGAAAAAATAAAAAAAGGCATGGTTACGACTGCCAAAGGTGTTTTTACTTCAGTCTATCATGAGCCTTTAATTGCTTACTCTTATAAAAAATATATTTCCAAAAATCCAAACTCCGTTTTGTATGTTCGAACTTCTGAACGCGAATTTGTTTATCGAACAAAAAAAGGAAAAACAGAATTGTTTATTGACAATCAGAAAGTAGGTGTCATCAACGATGAAGGACTCCTTTATGGTGGAAGCAAAAATAGGTTATTGGCAAGAATCAATAAATCAGATAACCACCTTGAACTCCCAATTATTGTCAACAACAAAGAACGAGGTACTTTAATGAAACCAGAATCTGGTGCGATAAATCCAAGAGCTTTTCAATTTGTGGGAGAAATGAAAAAAAATGAAGAAGCCGTTTTTCTTTCTTTGGCTGTTTTGGAATTGGTAAGAAATTCTGTTGAATAAAAGGAACCATAGGGTTCAATCAAAATCAAAATGTCAATCAAAATCAAAAATCACAAATTTTGTGATTCACTATTCTTGTTTTAATTTTGATTGAATTGTTTTTTTTTGAAAAAATTAACACCCTTTTTCACATTTCCTACGTCTGAATAATAAAACTCGCCAGTTCCTAGAGTCGAGTATTCAAAATTTTGAAAAAATACTAATCATTATGAAAAAAGGAATCCTACTCCTATTCATTACCATTTTCAGTTTTAACCTAAGTTCCGCACAAAATCAAAGTGATTTTCAAAACGAAATAGAATCACTATTTGGAGAGTTGGAAAAAACAATGCAACAACTCGAACCTCTTATTAATGGTAATTTTCTTAATCAACTAGACACACTTGATATCAGCCAGTTGGGTTTTGATCCACAAAAATTTGAGCAGATGCTGGAAGGAAAAGATTTAGATAATCTTTCGGTAGATGATATGATGGACATCATGCGGATTCAAATGGAAATGATGGAAGATATTGATTTATCACAATTCAATCAGCTTTTTGAGGGATTTGGACTTACTTCACCAAACCTTCCCAAATCATTTCCAAAATCGGAAGAAGGTGAAAAGGAACAACCTGCGAAAAAGAGAAAAAAGAAACGAAAATCTTACAAATTGTAATTAGTGACTCGGAATTGGTGAATTAGGGTTCAATTTTATTTCACCAAATTAACCAATTCCACTAATAAACGAATCAACCAACTGCCGTAAGTACATTGTTACAAGCCGTAAATAAAGTCATTTTTTGTATTAAAATAGACTGTATTTACGGCTTTCTTATTAGTTTTGGATTCTTTTTTCGAAACATTTGTAAAAATTTGATGTTTAGATTTTATATTTGATCCACTAACTAAAATAAAAACAATTTACATATGAACGTTTTAGATCAAGTGAGAGTAGTTGTATACCGAATTAACAAGAAAGGATTGGAAATTTTCCTAGTTAATGAAGAGGATAACTGGCAAATTCCAAAAGGAAAAATCCAACACAATACACAACCGATTATGTCTGATGACAACTGTATCGAACTAGAGCCTACAAAACATGGTGACGGAAACGTACAAAGAACGCTTGCAGTTGAAGGCGATTGGCATGACATCCCATCTATCAGAGGAATTATCAAACAAGATGTTCGTATCGTAAAAAATCAAATTAAGCAACATATTCCAGGTATTGAGCAGGGATCGTTTGTAGTCGTAAAAGAAGCATTTAAGAAAGTGATGCCTGAAGAGTATGCATGTTTAAAAGAATTAAAAGATATTATTGTAGATCGTAACCAAGCGAAATATATCTAAAGAGACAAACCAATTTTTCACTATCCAACAAAAAAAGAGTCCCAAAATATATTGGGACTCTTTTTTTGTTGGATAGAATAGATGTCGAATGGATGTTGAGATGGGAACGCTGATGATACAACTACCCATTTAAATCTAAAACATCCATCATCCTTTCAAAATCACTCGACAAAGACGCTTCCAAGACTAATACTTCCTCCAAATAAGGATGTTTAATCTTCAATTCTTTAGCATGTAAAAGCATTGTTGTAAAATCCCATTTTTCCTTAAATAATCTATTCTGCTTATTACAACCATGTGGTCGATCTCCAATAATGGGATGTCGAAGATGATTCAAATGTTTTCGAATTTGATGTTGTCGCCCTGTTTGGGGAAATGCTTGAATGAGAGAATATCGTGAGGTAAGATGTTTACCAAAAGGGAGGTCGAGTTCCGTAGTTTTTATTTTTTGGAAAAAAGTAATCGCATCCTGTTTTTTATTTCGATCATTGGTCAAAGGATAATCCACTTCAATTGTTTCAGGAAAATAGCCTCTGACAATTGCTACATATTTTTTAATAACCCTTTGTTGCACAAACTCTTCTTGAACCAATTGTGCCGTTTCTTTGTCCAATGCAAACAATAACACTCCTGATGTTTTTCGATCCAATCGATGAATAGGAAATACCTTTTTTTGAATTTGATCTCGTAATAATTGAAGCGCGAAAACAGTTTCCTGTGCAGCAATCCAACTACGATGCACCAGCAAACCATGTGGCTTATTGATCGCCACTAAATATTCATCTTGATAAATTATTTCTAAAGGTTTTCTTTCCAAAATTTAAATTTTAAAAAATCGAACCACGAACGCTTCGCTTGACGAACCACGAACCACGGGTCAAATAATTGTGAATCCGTGGTTCGTGGTTCGTCAAGCGAAGCGTTCGTGGTTCGATTTTTTAAAATTTAAATTTTGGAAAGAAAACCTTTAGAAATAATTTATCAAGATGAATATTTAGTGGCGATCAATAAGCCGCATGGTTT
>CAKZSH010000225.1 GCA_937918905.1 uncultured Saprospiraceae bacterium | reverse complement strand
AGTACATCATTTACCCAAACAATTACGGTAGCAGATACCCAAGCACCTGTATTGGTTGGAATACCTGCTGATGAAACGGCAAGTTGTGATGCGAATACAGTACCATCAGTACCGACAGTAACTGCAACAGATAATTGTGATACAGATGTAGAAGTGACATTTGTAGAAACGACAGTATCAGGCACATGTCCAGATAGTTATACGATAGAAAGAACTTGGACGGCGACAGATAATTGTGGCAATAGTACATCAGCTACACAGCAAATAAGTGTAGGAGATGCATTACCACCAGTATTCGTAGATGCACCTGCTAATGAAACAGTAGAATGCGATAATATCCCAACGGCAGCAACAATGACTGCGACTGATGATTGTGATGATGATGTAGAAATTACATTTGTAGAAACAATCACAGCAACGAACTGTACAGATGGATATGAAATGGAGCGAACATGGACGGCGACCGATAATTGCGGAAATAGTACATCATTTACCCAAACAATTACAGTAGCTGATACACAAGCACCTGTGTTAAATGGAGTACCATCAGATGAAGTTGCGAGTTGTGATCCAACCTCAGTACCGCCAGTAGCAACTGGAATTACGGCAACTGATAATTGCGATACAGACGTTGAAGTAACATTTAGCGAAGCTACAATCCCTGGAGCGTGTCCAGATAGTTATGTAATAGAAAGAACGTGGACAGCGACTGATAATTGTGGAAACACGACATCTGCGACTCAACAAATTTCAGTAGGCGATGTATTGCCTCCAACAATTACTGCTAACCTTGCAAATGTTACAGTTGAGTGTGATGAGCCGATGCCAGCAATGCCAGTAATTGGAACTGATATAATCATTTCAGATGATTGTGATAATGACTTAACAGTTGATTTCTCAGAAACAACTGATGTGGGAAGTTGTCCAGAATCATATGTGATTACTCGTGAATGGATTGTTACAGATAATTGTGGAAATCAAAATTCAGTTATTCAGCAGATTACAGTTGGAGATAACACTCCACCAGTATTAGATGCGATGCCAGCTGATATTTCAATTACTTGTAACGAAGCGACAAGTTTACCAAACCCACCTAACATTGCTGCTACAGATAACTGTGATGCAAATGTTACGGTGACTTATAATGAAACAATTATTGAGGGAGCATGTCCTCAAAATTATACAGTAGTGAGAGAATGGACTGCAACTGATGCTTGTGGAAATACAACTTCAGGCTCCTACTCAATTCAAGTAGGTGACTATGAAGATCCAATTTTAATTGGAATTCCAAATGACATTACGGTTGATTTAGGTGCAGGTCAAACAGTACCAAATCCACCTTCAAATATTTTTGCAACGGACAATTGTGATTTCAATGTTGATATTGAATTCTTTGAATTCCAAGTTCAAGATGTATGTGGATATACTTTATTCCGTCAATGGACTGCAACTGACGATTGTGGAAACTCAAGTCAAGCTCAGCAAACAATTACAGTTTCTGAAAACTTAAGTTTGACAATTGTTCCAAATGCTTCATTCATTTGCGAAGGTGGACAAATTACATTTGGTGTAGAACCAAATGATCCAAGTTATACCTACTCGTGGACAGCTTCTAGTGGAACATTTGATGATCCAACTTTAGCTAATCCAGTTTATATGGCTACTCAATCAGGAGCAATTACAATTAATGTTCAGATTGACTTAGGCGGAGGTTGTTTGTTACAAACATCATTGACAGTAGATCAAGGATTAGCAATCAATGGAACGGCTACCAATAATGGCCCACTTTGCCCAGGCGAAACTTTACAGTTAAATGCAACTGGGGGGGAATCTTATGTATGGTTGGATGCAAATGGGAATGTAATTTCTACAGAACAAAACCCAACTCTAGAAAATATTACAGCTGCAAATGCTGGAACTTATACTGTTCAAATTACAACTTCAACTTGCTACGCTGAAATGAATACAACTGTAGCGATCAATGATGGATTGACTGTAAATGCTAATACAACTGACGAAACTTGTGATGCCCTTGGAGCAATTGATGTTACCGTTACAAATGGAGTAGCACCATTTACCTACGAATGGTCAACTAACGTTACTGACAGTTCAAGTATAACTGCTGGAACTTATAGCGTAACAGTAACGGATGCCAATGGTTGTGCTGGAATACTTGAAAATATTGTAGTAGATTTAGATTGTGAGCCTTGTGAATTACCTGTTATTGAAAGCGTATCCATTTCACCTGCAACTTGTGATGAAGCCAATGGAGGAATGATTATTATCATGGTTAACGGAACTGTCAATTATACATTTGATTGGGCAACACTTCCAGGTAATTTGAATAGTCAATCTAATTTACCTGCTGGAACATACCCAGTATCTATTATAGTTCCTGGTGTGGTTGATTGTCAAATTGATACTTCATTTACAATTGAAAGTATTCCAAATCCAATTGTAACTGTTGAAACAACGACAGAAGCGAATTGTAATGCACCAGATGGTTCGGCTGTTTTATCACCTGATTCATTGACTTATATCTGGAGTGATGGCGGCGGTGGTGCAATCAGAAATAATTTGCCAGTAGGAACTTATACCGTTACAGCGACTGATGTTACATCAGGATGTGCTGATACGATAACAGTAACAATTGATAGCGTAAATAACTTAGTGGTGACGGCAGATGTTGTTCACCCAGGATGTGCTGATCCAACAGGAACGATTACATTAAATGTATCAGGAGGAAGTGGAGAATATATTTACAACTGGTCAAATGACAGTACGACAAGTGTGGTAACTGGAATTTTGGAAGGAAATTATACGGTGACAGTAACCGACTTCGTAACAGGTTGTGAAGCAGTTACTTCAGCAACATTGATTACAACTGAACCAGGCGATGCAACAATTACCTTGGTAGATTCGGTTGTGTATGTTGATTGTTATGGAGATGCTGATGGTGAAGTTCAATTCAGTATCAACTATGGTCCAACATTTGCTCAACCTGCAACGGTTGTTATTCCAGGAGGAACAAATGGCGAATTGCCAGCAGGAAATTACTGTATCGAAATCACCGATGCAAATGGTTGTGAAATTACTCAAGCATGTTTTGAAGTGGCTCAACCAAACGAATTACAAGCAAATATTGATATCACTCCTCAAGTATGTGATACTTTAGGAATGATTGATTTGACAATAACAGGAGGAACTGGAGCTTATACTTATAACTGGTCTCCAAATATTTCTGATTCTTCAAGTGCAGTAGATTTAGCTGCGCAAAATGTAAGTGTAACGGTAACGGATGCGAATGGCTGTGAGTTGATTTTATCTCCAACTGTTGCCTACGAACCATGTGATACTTGTACGATACCAGAAATTTTAGCTTCGCAAATTATAAACCCAACTTGTAACGAATCGAATGGTTCGATTTCGATTGAGATGATTGGAGGAAATAATGGTTTCGAATTCACGTGGTCAAATGGAATAGTTGATACCAATGCGATTATAGATTTAGTAGCAGGCGTTTACGATGTGACGATTTCGGAAGTAGGAGATACAACTTGTTTCTTAGAAACTTCATTTACAATCGATGCGATTGCGCCAGCAGTAGTTCAAGTAATTTCAATTACACCAGACAGTTGTGATCTAGGATTAGGAATGATTGTATTATCACCTGATACTTTAGATTTTGTTTGGTCAAATGGAGATAGCACAGCAACTGCAAGTAACTTAACTGAAAGCAGCTACAGCGTAACTGCCACAGATGCAAACGGTTGTGAGACCATTTTAACAGACCTTGTTATCACAAATACTTGCGATAGTTTCGAATGTATTTTACCACAAATCGCAGCAAACATCATAGATGAAACTTGCGATAATGGTGAAGGTTCAATCGAAATCGGAGTGATTGGAAATGTAGATGATTACAATTTCATCTGGACTCCAAATGTTGGAACATTGACTTCAGCAACTGACTTATCTGCTGGATCATACCAATTAATTATCCAACACAAATTAGATACTACTTGTGTCATTGATACTTCATTTACAGTAGGTAATAATATTGTAGAACCAATTGCAAGCGTCATTTCAAATCAACCTGCATCATGCTCAGGTGCTAACGGACATGTGATTTTTGATCCAGCAGATTTGACATACGATTGGGGGAATGGTGTATTCGGATTTTCAAATGAAAACCTTGCAGCAGGATCATACGATGTAACAGTTTCAGATAGTTTAGGATGTTCGACTATTATCAATGTAGTTGTTGACAGCTTAAATAATATGAATGTAATTGCTGATGTGGCTCAGGCAGGATGCGATGGAGGAACAACAGGTTCAGCAACTATTAATGTTGAAAATGGAAGTGGAAATTATACTTTTATTTGGAATGATGGTTCAACAGCAGAAACAAGAAATGATTTACCTGAAGGATCTTATTCGGTAACGGTAACTGATAACGAAACAGGATGTGTTGACGAAACTGCATTTAACATCATCTTAGTTACACCGGGCGAAGCAACGATCATGTTCCAAGACTCAATTGTATATACAACTTGTGCAGATGGAGTTGATGGTGAAGTTAATTTCTTTGCGAACTTCTCTCCATTCTTCTATCATCCTTCGACATTGACTATGACGGATTCGATTACGGGTCAAGAAGTAACCAATGGAGAATTAGAAGCAGGAACTTATTGCTTAAGTATTACAGATGCTAATGGATGTTTCATTACTTCTAAATGCTTTGTAGTAGCAGAACCTGATCCGATAGTAATTACTCCAGTAATCACTCCAGTAACATGTGATGATTTAGGAGCAATCACGATAAATAATATTTCAAATGGTACACCTGATTATACATTTGATTGGGCACATATTAATGGAACAGATGATCCACAAGATTTAACTGATCTTGCAGTTGGGACATACAATTTGACAGTAACTGATGCCAACGAATGTACGGTAGAAATGATTATTTCAGTTCCTGAAAATTGCGCTTGTACTGATCCTCAAATTGCATTGATCGAAGTAGAAGAAGAGAACTGTAGTTTGGCTAATGGATCTATTACGATTACTATGCAAGATGTGATTAGTAATTACTCATTTGCATGGTCACCAAGTGGTGGAACTACGAATACAATAAGTAACCTTGTTGCAGGTGATTACACCGTAACAATAACCGATATTAATAATCCAACATGTTTTATTGTACATACTGTTACAGTTCAACCTATCGACGGATTAGTTGTGGATATGGCGATTACAGATGCGGATTGTGATGAAGCAAATGGTCAAGTTATCTTGACTCCTAGCAATTACACATACACATGGGATGATACATTTGTAGGAGATACAAGAGCGGATTTAGCAGCAGGAACTTATACTGTAACTGCAACTGATGGAGGCAATTGTGCTACTGAATACGAAGTAATAGTAGGTGGAGAAACAAACTGTTTAACTCCTGATACCTTATACTTCACTACTTTGGAAAATACACAATTAGACAGTATCTGTGTTGATCTTTCAGAGTTGCCAGGACAGTTTGGAGGAACACTTCCATGTGCTGATCCAAGTAATGGAATGATGGTAATCAACTCATTGGATTCTTGTATGACTTATATTCCTAATACAGATTTCATTGGAATGGATACGACTTGTATAGTAGTTTGTGATATGAATGGAGTATGTGATACAACAATCATTATCATCAATGTAATTCCTGATTGTGCAGATTTTGTAGGAATTGAATCTATCATGCTTACTACAGATAATTGTGATAGTTTATTCAATGTTTGTATTGAAGTACCATTCGATAATTTATCAGATTACTCAATTACTCAAAATGGAGTGAACTACGCAGGACTTTACGAAGTATGCGAAAATAATAATACACAGATTCAATTAGGCGTAGGAAGTTATCAAATCATTTGTACTGAAAATGCTTCAGGATGTGCTGATACAATTGATGTAGTCATTTCATGTATTACTCCACCATGTGATAATACCAGTTTGATTGCAGAAGACTCAGTTATCATCTATACTAATAACTGTGGCGATCAAGGAAACTACTGTGTAGAAATTGCAGTTGAAGAAATCCTAGATTATACGATCATGGCTAATGGTCAATTATACAATGAGTTGTTTGGTGGTTGTGATTTCGATAGTATTGTTTCTTATCACTTCTTTGTGACTCCAGGTTATGGAGAATTTGGACCATACTTATTGAAGAGTTGGACATTAAATGGTCAGACTTATACAACGACATTTAACACGATTCCTGAATTGATAGATTCTATGAATGTATGGGATCAAGCAAGTGTTTGGGTATATGATCCAGTAACATTTGTTGCATCTGGAGGAAATACAGCGAATAGTTTTGGTAACATGCAGATCGAGCAAATCAATACTGGAGCAACAGCAGTTGTTGAAGTCAACGCTAACTTGGAGCCTAAAGCAACGGAGCTTTACCTTGATCCAGGTATGAATGAAATGATCTTTACTAATGATAATACAGGATGCTCAGATACTGTAATGGTAATGGTGTCTTGCTTAGGCCCTGATAATTTATACGATACGATTTTTGTCAACACAATGGATACGATGTGTATTGATTCTGATGAGTTATTAGGAAATGTGGTAAGCTACGAAAACAGTTGTGAAGATTCCTCAGGAGAATATGTAATCTTTAGTGAGGTTGATGGTACTTGGTGTGTTCAATATGAAGGTGTGGAAGTGGGGCAGGATAGTGCTTGTATTGTTCTTTGCGATGATCTTGGCATGTGCGATACGACTTACTTATATGTAACAGTAGAGGAGAAGCCAATTGTAAATGTAGATACATTACCTGATGCAAGACCTGATTCAGTTACTATAGGAATCAATACCACTACGATCATTGAAATTTATGCTAACGATAGTATCAATGGAACATTCGATACGCTGTATATATTAAATCCACCAAACTTTGGTTCTGCAAGTTTGAATCCTGATGGAACTGTTACTTACACGCCAAATACAGATTATTGCGATACCGCAGTACCTGATGATTTCACTTATGTATTGTGTAATACATTCGGATGTGATACCACAACAGTTTCGATTTTTGTACTGTGTGATGAGTTAGTCATCTATACAGGATTCTCTCCAAATCAAGATGGCGTCAACGATGTATTCTTCATTGAAGGAGTAGAAAGTTTCCCTAATAATGAATTGAATATTTTCAATAGATGGGGTAACGAAGTTTATTTCGAACAAGGATATTTAAATACTTGGGATGGAAGTTGGAATGGTAAAGCCCTTCCAGATGGTACTTACTTCTATGTTTTCCAATATGAAAATGCGCAAGGGAAAACGATTGAAGAAAGTGGATATGTCCAGATACACAGATAATAATTTTGAATTATGAATGTTGAATTTTTAATGAGTCGAAAAGTTTTGATCCCACGTATTTTCGACTATTCAAAATTCATAATTATTCATTCAAAATTCAAATAAAGAATATGGGAGTTTAGTCATCATATTTGATTCCAAGAAAAAAAGGGAATTTTATTTTTTGGAAAAAATCAATATGGAATTGTAAAGCCACTTCGAATCGAAAGATTTCGTAGTGGCTTTTTTTATTTTATTCTTCTTCATTTAGAACTAATTTTTTTTCAATCTTAATTTGTTCTCTTTCTTGTTCAAGTGTAACTTTTAGTTCTTCTTCGGTAGGTAAATATAATAGATATTTAGAAGCAAACAATTGTTCGCTTTCTTTTAAAACCGAGTATCGAACGATTGTTTCATCTTTTTCAGAACAAAGGATAATTCCGATAGTCGGATTATCACCTTCAACTTTTTTATGGTGTTCATAAAATCTAACATACATATCCATTTGCCCAATGTCTTGATGCATTAATTCACCTATCTTTAGATCAAATAGAACAAAGCATTTTAAATAATAATTATAGAAAACTAAATCAATATAAAAATGTTTGGTAGCGGTACTAATCCGTTGTTGTCTACCTACGAAAGAGAACCCTTTACCTAATTCTAATAGAAAAGATTGGATCTTATTGATAAGAGCAGATTCTAATTCTTTTTCTAAAAAGGTAGTATTCGGTTTAAAATCTAAAAACTCCCAGACATACGGATCTTTAATTAAATCTTCTGGTTTGAGTGGTTTATTCTTCTTGTTGGCTTCATGAATTACTAGTTTTTTATTTTGACTTGATAGTAATCTCTTATAATAGTGGGAGTTAATTTGTCGCTCTAATTGTCTTGTACTCCATTGATTATCAATGCTTTGTGAAATATAAAATTCTCTAGTTTCTTGGTTTGTGACTTTTAAAAGTAATCTATAATGCGTCCAAGTCAATTCTCCACGCACCGCGTGAAGAATTGGGAAAGTATTATAAAATTGAGTCATGTAGTATAAATTAGTTACATTAAATCCCTTTCCAAATTCTAAGGTAAGTTGACGGGAAAGAGTAGGGATTAATTTTTTTCCATAGGCTGCTCTAGTTTTTCCATTTTGTTCTTCTTCAACTATAAGCTTACCTAAATTCCAATAGGTATGAAGCATGGTAAGGTTGACTACTTGATAAGTTTTTCGTCGCCCTTCTTTAATTAGATTATAAATTTTTTGATAAAAATCTGTTTTATTAATTTTACTCATAGTAGTTTTCTTTGAAAGATATGATTTAAAAATATCATATTCGAATATTGTTATTACACATAAAAGTCATTTGTAATCTTTGAAAAAATGAAAAGATATTCTTTACAAATCCTATCTTTACCCAAAAAAAATGCAAAACAAATACGTCAACTTCATCTCTGACGAACATTTCTTAACCTGTATTTCCAACCTTCATCAATCCTATTTGAAGGCCAAAAAAGACATTAGTAAAAAAAAGTTTTATAAAAATAAAGTCGATACCATCAAGTTAACCTTTGATGTGAAATTCAATAATTTGACAGAGGAACAAATTATTGAAGGAGAAATTTTACGACAAATTGATAAATCCATCAATAATTCCATCGGCACTTTTCATGAAGAAATACTCGGAGGTATCGAAGGTTTTGAAATGGGAAACCTGAGTGGGTTTGATATAAAAGCTACGAACGATACTCTATTTGCGGATATAAAAAATAAGCACAATACGATGAATAGTAGCTCCGCAGAAAGTCTTTTTCAAAAACTCGCTCACTACGCTGACACATACAAAAAAGCCAATTGCTACTGGGTACAAATCTTAGCTAAAAATAGTTTTAATGAAAAATGGTTTGGAGAAATTAATGGAAAAGAATACAGCCACAGTCGAGTATTTAAAATTTCAGGCGATCAATTTTATGCATTATTGACAGGGGAGGAGGATGCGTTTTTTCAATTATATAAAGCGTTACCTCAAGCATTGGACGACTATCTAGCGGATGCTAATTTAGATAAAAAACAAACTCAAAATTCCGTAGTTTTTGAAATTAATCAAATGACGAATTTGACGCAGCGAAGTATTTTGGATGAAATTACTTTGGAGAATTATGGATATTATACGGGGTTTAGAGACCTTTAAATTGAATTAGGGAAAAAGGGAAAAGGGAAAAAGGGAAAAAGGGAAGACGGATTTACGATTTGAGAAGTTTTGAAAAACGCGAAATACGATAGTTCGTAAAATTTCTCAAATCGTAAATCCGTCTTCCCTTTTTCCTTTCCCTTCTTCAATTTACGATTTTCGAAATTACCTACGTAACATCAATTACCCATAATAATACTTATTCAAAAACTTCACAATAGAATATCCCACCTCTTTCCCTAAATTCACAGGAACCGCATTACCAATTTGTTTATACTGTTGAGCAGTCGAGCCTGCAAATTCCCATTCATCAGGAAAGGTTTGAATACGAGCATATTCTCTAACGGTGAAAGGGCGAGTCTCATCAGGATGACAACGTTCTGTTTGTTTTTGAGCAGGGCTACATGTCAAGGTGAGGCAAGGTTCATCCCAACCAATCCTTCGAGCCATCCCCGTTTTTCCACCACCTAAATAAAAACTACCACCCATATATTCCTTTTGAATATCAAGCGGTAAATCTCTCCAATAGCCTTTGGGAGGAACGAGGTCGAGTACTTCTTTTTTATATGGAGGATATTTAGCACCTTCAGATTTAGGCACTTTTTTAGGAAATAATTCTCCTTTTTTCAAAGCATCTTTTAGTGTATAAATTTTACGAGAGGGGAGTGGATATTCGTAATCCACATCAATATCTTTTCGAATACCGACTAAAAATAACCGTTCTCTTTTTTGAGGAACATTATAATAAATTGCTTTTAATACTTGAACAGGAACGACTCGATATCCAATTTCATCCAAAATAGATTTCATCCCTTCCAAGGTCTTTCCTTTTTCATGACTCAACAATCCTCTTACATTTTCTCCTATACAAATAGGAGGTTGCACTTCCTTCACCACTCTTGCAAACTCATAAAACAAAGTTCCCCGTGCATCATCTAAACCTAATTTTTTTCCAGCATAGCTGAATGCCTGACAAGGAAAACCACCTGTCACCACATCTACTTTATTATGGTATTCTGAAAAATCAAAAGATTTGATATCGCCTTCTAGGACATTCCATTTGGGGCGATTAAGTCGGAGGGTTTGACAAGCCCATTTGTCTATTTCATTGAGGGCAACACATTTTAGACCTGCTTTTTCTAAACCAATTCCTAACCCACCAGCACCTGCAAAGAGTTCTAAAACGGAATATTTTTTCCTTGGTTTAACAAAATTAGAGACTTCAGCTACCGTTTCCGTTTTACCCATAAAATCTCCAAACAATGCTTCTACATCTTCTTTTTTATAAACTCGATAATTACTAATCGGTTCTCGAACTGCCTTTAATTTTCCATTTCTATCCCACCTTCTTAAAGTTTCTTTACTTTTTCCAATCAACTTAGAAACTTCCGCTAACGACAAAAAATCACTCATAAATAACCTAATTATTTAACCTTATACAATGGTTACAAATGTATGTATAAAAATATTAATAGACAACTTCGCTTTTAAAGTATTTTAATGTTTTTACTAACATTATATTTGGGATTTAAAATTTAGGATTATTCATTCAAAGTTTTCTCTAAATATTTTTGAATTTTCAATGCTCATTTTTAAAAAAAATAAATTATGAAAATTTTAAAATAAAATATCAGTACTTTGATTTTTGTTTTTGTAATAGTATTGTTATGATTTGAATCGAATGCACAACATATGGCATTTGTGGAAAATGAAATAGAGCTGGAAACCATTATTTCCATTGATAAAAATATAACGAATGTCAAAATCAAAAAACTAAGAACCTATGATTGAAGATTTTTGATTTTGATTTTGATTGACATTTTGATTGAAAAGAATATCCGATTTTAGTTAATAAATTTGTTAAAACTGAATCGCTAACCTTTGAGTTACGATTCAGTTTTTTTATATGTCAAATACTTTATAATTCTAGGCAACGAAACCCATACCTAAACGGTCATCATCTTAGCAAGAAAATTTTTACATAACTTAACCCTAATTGCTATGAAAAGATTTTTACCGTTTTTCTTTTTTATAATCCCTTCTACATTTCTTTTTTCCAAAAATAATATACTCGTATCTGATCCAGATACGATGGATTTGTTTTACCTAAAATTTAAAGCCAACCAAAGTGGTTGGCTCAATGAAATGATGGAGGTTAATTCTAGCAAAATTGAAGCATTAGTTTACGATATGGAAGAAAATATTTATGATGTAAAACTATTGTTTGACAAAATAGATAGACCATCTAAAACCGAAGCTGTATTTCATTTAAAAGTAACTCCGACACTCATAAAAGACGAGGTAACTTTACAGTATGTTTTGGAAAATCAAGACGTTGTAAATGTTTTACTTTTTAATTCTTATGGCGCACAATTACAGGAGTTTGATTTAGGTGAAAAACAGGAAGGAAACCATTTGGAAAAAATAAGTTTAAAAGATTTACCGAAAGGTGTTTATTATATTTTTGTAACCACCAAACAAGGAAGTGCGTCGAAGCGCATTGTGGAAATTTGAAAAATCAAAATTAAAATCAAAATCAAAAATACTAATGGTGAAAACACGTTTTTCGATTTTTTGATTTTGATTGACATTTTGATTTTGATTAAAAACATTCCCCTTAGTAAAAGTACAAATAAAAAATTCATCAAGATGAAACGAATTATACTTGTCTTTCTATTCCTTTCTATTATTCAATTGGAGAGCAATGCTCAATGTATTCCTGATCCAGATATTACCTTTGGAACAAGTTGCTCGACTGCACCTGTTCTTTGTCCTTCAGGGTATAATATTATGGAGTTTTGTGGATCAACAGAACCCAACCCATTTGGCCCACAAATTAATGAGCAACCACCTGGTTTTTGTGGAATAGTTGATAACCCACTTTGGGTAGGGTTTGTTGCAGCCACACCAAGTTTGGAACTCTATATTTTAGTTGAAAATTGTCAAATAACAAGTACTGGGGGTGGGATGCAAGCAGCAGTATATGAAGGCTGTGAAGTTCCATTTACATGGAATCAAGTTGGCCCTTGTGTACCAGAAATTTACCCCAATTCATTTATTTATTACTCATTGAATAGTCTTAATGTAGGACAAACTTATTATTTATTATTAGATGGTTGGAATGGAGATATTTGTGATTTTACTGTGGAAATAACTTCGGGTGCGTGGGCTGGATATAACGATGAACTTATTGCAGATGCAGGAGACGATATCATTAACAGTTGTTCAAATACTCCCACCGTTTTGGATGCCTCCAATTCTACTTTTCCATCAGGTACTACTTTTTCATGGTTGGATCAAGATGAAAATTTGATTGGAAATGGAATGACCGTTACTGTTAATCAAAATGGAATCTATTATTTAGAACTTATAGGAGATCCAATTTTTTGTCCTTCAAGAGATACGGTTATAGTTTATTCAGGAGGATTAACGTCACTAGAATTAGGTGAAGGAACCTACTTGGATTGTAATACAGGAGTGCAAACTATTGAAGGAGAATTTGTTCCAATGGGGCCTGCATATACTTACCAATGGTCAACAATCAATGGTAATATTTTGACTGGAGCTGATACACCCACACCTGTTGTTAATGCGGTAGGAGAGTATGTGTTAACCATATTTGATATTGTAGAAATGTGTGGTTTTTCTGATACAATTTCAGTTTATCAATTTGACGAAATATTGGATATGGATTCAGTTTATCAATTTCCTTGTTGGAATTATAACTCATTCTTTTTGAATGCTGCTGACTTAAATGTGAATGATAATCATCTCACTTATTTATGGACAACTAATGATGGCGTGCTAGGAAATAATGTCAATAACCTTTCTGTCTTTATCCAAGATTTGGGAACTTATAACATAACAATTACAGATACATTATCTGGTTGTGTATTAATGGATAGTATCGTCGTTCAAGAAGATAGCTTACAAAATATTCCTCAAGTTAGTTTTGTAGGAGATCCCATTCTAAGTTGTATTAATTCCCAAGTTGTTCTCACCGCTGAAAATTCTACTATTCAAAGTCCCGTTACTTTTAGATGGGAAAATAGTAATGGTAGTTTTATCTCCTCGGACACTACTGCTACTATTTCTCAACCTGGTATTTATACATTGATGTTAAGGAGAACTTCATTATGTGTTGATACTACTCAGATTGAAGTTATCCAAGATATAACTAATCCAATATTTACTTTTAATAATCCAGTTATTGAGTTGAATTGTAACAATAATTTTACACAAAATGTTACTCCTGTATTTCAAAATAATAATATCAATGTTACTTATCAATGGACGGACGGAAGTGGTTTTTCTTCTTCTGATTCTACTGTCGTTATTTCGGGCAATGTTGAAGGAACTTTTAAATTAGTCGTAACCAATGTAGATAACGGATGTACTTTTACTGAAATTTTTGATGTTGTGAATAATGGATTTGAAATGGAGATTAGTACGACTGATGCTAATTGTGATATACCAGATGGTACTGCAACTGTCAATACTGATTTGATAAATTCAAGTGTAGAATGGAGTAATGGCGGGCAGGGTAGTACATTTACGGGACTCGCTCAAGGCAATTATTCTGTCACGGTAACGGACTTGGATAATAATTGTAGTAAGCATCAAAACTTTTTTATAGATGAAGATATTTCCTGTAAAGTCGTCATTAGCGGCTATGTCGTCAATGATCCTAACATGGTATGTACGTATGATTCTACAATGGAAGGAATTGAGACTGTTATGATAAAATTAGAACCGCTAGGGATTTATACATTTACGGACTCGACAGGATATTATGAATTTGTGGTAGATGATGGAATGTACTTAGTGCAATTTGTAGAGAATGATTTTGTTGATTTGCAATGCCCGATTCAAGGAGCTTATATTGTAGAATTAAATACCAATGGAACCTCATCAGATGACAATCATTTTTTTGTAAAAAGAAAAACACAAGATTTATGTCTAACAAAATTTTCGGGAAATGCTGCTGTTGGACGAAATCAATTTAACTGTGTACAAGTTTGTAATTATGGTGTTACAACTGAAGATGCAATAGTCACTTTTGTACATGATTCTATATTTTCGGAAGTGACTCCTCTACCTAATATTATTCCAATTAATTCTAATGCTTTAGATTTTATCTATGATGAAGCATTACAAACCTTTACATGGAATGTTGATAGTCTCCTTCCTGGACAATGTAAAAAAATTATGTTTTCCATGGAAACACCTACGACTGCTGTAATTGGAGATACCGTTCATGCCGAGGCAAAAGTTACCCCTATTGAATTTGATGTCAATCCTAATAATAATTGCCTTTCTTGGAATGCTCCAGTTACTGCTTCTTTTGATCCTAATGATAAAAGAAATTTTATAGGAGAAACACCTTGGGGAGGAAATATTTACGAAGATGATACGACGATGGAATATGCGATTCGTTTTCAAAATACAGGAACGGATACCGCCTACACCGTAGTCATTCGAGATACATTGGATGATGTAAATTTGGATGTGACGTCATTACGAGGTTTTAATTCAAGTCATGATATGCAAGTTCAATTTGAAGGAACGAATGTGTTGATTTTTAATTTTGAAAATATTATGTTAGTCGATAGTATGACCAATGAAGAAGGAAGTAAAGGATGGGTGACTTTTAATATTGATCTACAACCTGACTTACCATTAGGAACTGAAATTAAAAATGGTTCAGCAATTTACTTCGATTATAATGAACCGATACTTACTAATGAAGTGGTCAATATTATTGATGCACATTTTCTTAAAATAGAAGGATTGATTTTAAATGATGAAATGGACGAAGTCGAAAATGTAAATATAATGTTAAGTGGAGGTGCTTCTGAAACCATCGTAACAGATCAAACTGGGATTTTTTCTTTTAGAGATTTAGTGGAAAATGAGGATTACGATATTCATTTTGAAAAAGATATTTACCCATTGAATGGAGTAACGACTTATGATATTGTAAATATTCATCAGCACATTCTAGGTATGGAATTTTTGGATTCACCGTATAAAATATTAGCTGCGGATGTCAATAATTCAGGGACGATTACGGCACTCGATATTATCCAAATTCGAAATTTAATTTTATTAAATACTTCAGAGTTTCCATACAGTCCATCATGGAAATTTGTAGATGGAGAATTTGATTTCATTGATCCTACGCAGCCATTTAATGATGATGTATCCGAGTCTTTTTCATTTCAAAATTTGATTAAAAATAAAAATCTAAATGTAGTAGGTATCAAAATGGGAGATGTCAATATCACCTCTGATCCTAATAATTTGCAATCAGTCGATACTCGAAGTAAAGAAGGGTTTTTATCGTTAAGTGTTGACAATCAAGAAGTTATGGCAGGCGGAGAAATAGTTATTGGTTTTGCTGCAAAAGATTTTAATGAAATGATGGCGTATCAATTTACTTTGGATTTCGAAAATCAGTTAAAATATATTGGTTTTGAAAGTGGAGTTTTACCAACCATGAATGCCCAAAATTTAGGATTACGATTTTTGGAAAATGGTCAAATGACTGTTGCTTGGGCTTCATCTGAATCGGAAAATATTGAAGATGGAGAACCATTATTTTTCCTAAAATTCCAAGCACTTCAAAATGGCGAATTGAGGGATATGATAAATATAAATTCTACAAAAACAGAAGCATTAGCATATGATAATCAAGAGCAAATTTTTGATGTAAAATTATCATTTGAAAATAAAAACCAAACAAGTGGAATTCAGATTTTTCCTAACCCAGCTAAAGAGAATATTTATTTAAATTTTAATTTACAACAAAGAGAAGTGATTGGGTTAGAAATCTATAATGCATTCGGACAATTGGAAAAAAATATTTTCCAAAATAGAATTTCTGAAAAAGGTTTTTTCCAACAAAACATTAACGTAAAATATTTGTCAAAAGGAACTTATTTTATCAAAATAAAAATAGGGGAGAAGGTGATGGTGAGGAAAATTGTTATTTTATAAATAATGTTACGCACAAAATACTTTGAATTTTTCAACGCTGAGTCGCTGAGACACAGAGTTGGTCGAATAACATATTGAGCGCGCAGAGGATTTTTATTAAAATAAAAATGAGCGGAGATGCAGAGATTTAAAGTGTTATTGATAAAAGACTTTGTGAACTCTGCTTATATTTTTCGCACTTGCCTGCCGCAGGCAGGGAAAAATACTCTGCGGCCTCCAATAAATTATTCAACCAACTCTGTGTCTCAGCGACTCTGCGTTGAAAAATTCAAAATATTTTCGAAACTAGATTAATTTACTTTTTGAGTAACATCAGTTTATAATATGAATAACACGCCGAAGAATTATTTAAAAATTACCGTTCTTTTAAAAATTCCGTGGTCAGTTAAAAGTTGAAAGCAAAAACGACCAAGGAAGAGTTGCCTGCCTGCCGGCAAAGGCAGGATTTCAGCTTTTAGCTGACTCAAAACACGGAATTTGTCAAAGAATCAAAATTACGGACTTATGAAAAAATTATTACCAATTTTAACCATTCTATTATTTCCATTTTTTCTTTTTGCAAAAACGGAAAATATCACCTTCGCTTCCATTGCAGGAACGATGGATCAAACTCCACAAACCTATTGTCAATTTGATACCATTTTCATTTTACATAATGGTGATGCTTCATTAGATGCCGGAGACCTTCTTCGATTTGTCATTCATGATGGAAGTGGAACTTCATTAGGAAATATATTTTCATTTCAAGGTGATATTAATTCTCAATTTGGATTTACCTCACAAATGGATTTGAATCAGACTTATTTCCTTTCAGCTATCGCAGGAGAAGATGATGGAACAGGCAATGTTGATTTAAGTGATCCTGAGCTTTCAGTTGCACAAGGAACTCCACTTAATTTTTTAGAATCACCTGATCCTAGTATTTCCTCTTCTGGTCAACTAGATTGTGTGAGTACCTCCGTTGGATTATCTGTAGATGCTATTTGCGCAGGTTGTACCTATCTGTGGTCTAATAGCCAATCAGGTCAATTCATTACAGTCAATACCGCAGGTACTTATGCAGTAACAGTTACTGGTGCCAATGGATGCACGGCTGTAGGTGCAATAACTGTTACACAAAGTACAAATCTTCCAACTGTGAATATTAATACTTCGGGTATATTAGATTGTAATACCAATTGTATTACTGTTGAGGCATTTTCGGGAGGCTCGTTTAGTTATGATTGGTCAACAGGTCAAAATACTCCCATCATTGATGTATGCTTTCCGGGTACTTATACTTTAACTATTACAGATGTTAATAATGGATGTACAGCTACACAAGCAGTCACTATAATTGAAAATATTGATATACCAATAGCAAATGCTGGGCCTGATATGACACTTAATTGTATTGCACCATCAGTTGTTTTAGACGGTTCCAATTCTTCAGCTGGTTCTAATATTACCTATGAATGGATTGATGCCAATGGAGCCGTTATTGGTAATACTCCAACTATTATCACGACAGTTCCCGGTACTTATACCTTAGTTATTACAGATGCTAGTAATGGATGTACTGCAATATCACAAGTATTGGTATTTGAGGATATTATAATACCCAATGCCGATGCTGGCCCTGATATGGAAATTGATTGCAATAATCCACAAGTGGCTTTAGATGGAACATCCTCAACTATAGGTACTAATATGACTTATCAATGGACAACACTTGATGGAAATATTTTATCAGGTGAAACTACATTACAACCTACTGTAAATAATGAAGGAACTTATCAGTTAGAAGTATGGGACACCCAGAATGGTTGTTCTGCCACGGATGAAGTAGTGGTAACTTTTACTGGAACAGGTGCATTTGGATTTTCTTTAGAGGATGATACTTACTTTGATTGTACTGCTTCGGAGATGGTATTGGCTGCAATCAATCCTCCAACAGGTACTGATTTTACTTTTCTATGGACGACAAGTGATGGTACAATCATTTCAGGTGGCAATACTCCAAATGCCACTATCGGAACTCCAGGAACTTATGTACTAGAAGTCGAGGATGTACCAAATAACTGCACAGGGATAAGACAGATAACTATTTATGACATTGATGAAATTATTACCGTTACTCCAAATATAACCTTGAGTTGTGGACCCAATGCTTTGACAACCATTAATGCTACAACGCTTTTACCAGGAGGGAACTTTACCTATCAATGGACGACCGCAGATGGCAATATTGCATCTTCTGCAAATACACTAAATCCAGCTGTAGATATTGAAGGTACTTATGAGTTATTAGTAACTGATGATGATAATGGATGCACCACTTCAGCAACTGTGGTTGTGGGAAGTCCAACATTTCCAACAATTACTATTGACGCAAGTAATGGAGGAGTGATTACTTGTAATGATCCTACAATCACATTGGAGGCGGTTAGTGTAGCAGGTGCTTATCTTTGGAGTATAGGCTCAACTGCTACTACAATTACAGTTAATGCAGTCGGAACTTATGAAGTGACCGTAACGGATTTTAATGGTTGTTCAGCAACTGAAAATTATATCGTTACAGCTGATATTGATTTTATAGAATCTACACTTCCTGATACCCTTTCTTTAAATTGTAGTAATGCTTTTACGGCAGAGATTGGTGCAACTTTGACTGATCCAAATGCGAATGCTTCTTACATTTGGGAAGGAGAAAATAATTTCCTCTCAATGGATTCAAGTATCATTGTGATGGAAGGAATGGAAGGTTATTATTTACTTGGAATCACCAATGAAGATAATGGTTGCCAAGATTATGATACCTTAGTTGTCGTCAATGATGGATTCTCAATTGATGTTACAACTACACTAGCCAACTGCGACCAGACTGATGGTACTGCTACTGCAACAACTGCTTTGACCAATACCACCACAATGTGGAGTACAGGTGACCAAGGGCCGACGGTTTCTAATTTAGCTCAAGGTTGGTATTCCGTAACAGTCACCGATCAAAATAATAATTGTGATCGCCATACCAACTTTTTTATTGATGAAGATACTTCATGTAAAGTAGTTATCAGCGGCTATGTGGTCAATGATCCTAACAATACGTGCACGTATGATGCAACTATGGAAGGCATTGAATGTGTGATGGTAAAATTAGATCCACTTGGTATTTTTACTTTAACTGACGCTACTGGTTATTATGAATTCATTGTGGATGATGGAAGTTATACCGTTGATTTTATTGGAAGTCCTGAGGTCGAACTTCAATGTCCAACTTCAGGAACTTATGATGTAACGCTTAATACCAATGGGACGATTTCGGATGCTAATCATTTTTATGTCCTTCGAAAAGAT
The DNA here is from genome assembly GCA_937918905.1 of uncultured Saprospiraceae bacterium. Lineage (GTDB taxonomy): Bacteria > Bacteroidota > Bacteroidia > Chitinophagales > Saprospiraceae > CAJQQY01. The sequence continues at coordinate 4,519 of CAKZSH010000225.1, read as the reverse complement.
ACCGATTTATGTATCTCTAAATTTAGTGGAAATGCACGACCAGGATTAGATCAATTTAATTGTGTCCAAGTTTGTAATTTCGGAATGAATACCACAGATGCTGTTGTTACCTTTACGCACGATCCTATTTTTTCAGATCAAACACCTTGGCCTGTAGTCATACCTGCTTACAATAATGCTTATGCTGGTGATTATACTTATGATGCAGCAACGAATACTTTTACTTGGAACTTAACAGATATGGCTCCAGGTGATTGTATAAAAATTATGTGGTTTATGACTGTTCCACAATCAGCGCAGGTAGGAGATATTTTGTTTACAGAAGCAAAAGTAAATCCGATAGCAACGGATCTTAATCCTGCAAACAATTGTTTAGCTTGGGAATTACAAGTTACTGGTTCTTATGATCCAAATGATAAACGTAATTTTGTAGGAGAAAATCAATGGGGTGGGGCGATCTATGAAGATGATACCACGATGGAATATGCGATTCGTTTTCAAAATGTAGGAAACGATACTGCCTTTACCGTTGTGATTCGAGATACCTTGGATGCAGCACATTTAGATGTAACGAGTATTCGAGCTTTTACTGCAAGCCATGATATGGAAGTACAATTTGAGGATAACAATGTTTTGATTTTTAGATTTGAAAATATCATGTTGGTGGATAGTACTACGAATGAACCTGGAAGTAACGGTTGGGTGAGTTTTGATATTGATCGAAAACCGAATCAACCTTTTGGAACGGAAATTAAAAATCAAGCGGCGATTTATTTTGATTTTAATGATCCTGTGATTACGAATGAAGTGCTTAATACGTTGACCGAACCTACGAGTCTTTTTTCTCCTTCGGAAAATGAAATACAGGTCACCGTAATTCCTACAGTTACTAAAAATAAAATTCAATTGAATTATACTTTGGAAAATTCAAGCCCACTTTCCATTCGCCTTTACAATACTGAAGGAGTATGGTTACAAAATTTTGATTTTAAAAATCAACAAGCGGGTGAACATCAAATGGAATTGGATCTGGAAAGGTTTTCGGCAGGTGTGTATTTTATTTTTATAGAAACGGAAGAAGGGAAGGCGGTTAGGCGAGTTGTGAAAATTTAGACGGCATTTAATTTTTTGTTTTTCAAAAATAAAAAGGAATCATTCATTTCGAATGATTCCTTTTACGTTTTGATACTATCTGGATTTTGTCTAGTATCAAATATATCTGTGATATAAACAGTTTGATCAATTATTTTATAGATGACTTTGTAATTTCCCTCAACTAAATATCGGTGTCCTTCATTCAACTGTTTTAAAGTCTCTTCTTCTTGTCCAATAAAAGGATGGTCTTTCAGTAACATAATTTTAGCGGTAACAGTCACTCTGATTTTTCGTCCTAATTTCCCAATTCCTTTTGATTTATAATAGAGATAGATTTGCCGGAAAGATTCTCTTGCGCTAGAAGTAATAACTACTCTCATAAGTCATCCCAATCTTCGTTTGCCATATCTTCTATATCTATCACTTTGCCATTTTTGATATCTTGGTTGGCTGAATGAGCTCTATCAATTAATTGCTTTTCAGTCATTGGTTTAAGATTGTCTTCATATGATTTCACTTCTGCATTTTCCTTAATTTTTTGAATTTCATAAAGGAGAGTACTATCCTGAAGTCTTGCTAACCATTCAATTAATCCCAACTTAATTGTTTTTACATCCATTTTATCGTTGTTTTATGTTTAAAAATAACGATTTTTTTATAAAAAAAGTTGCTACCAACTTTTTATCGAAAGTATAAATGACTTCCTACAAAAAGAAAAAGCACTTCTTTTGAAGTGCTTTTCAAATAACCTATTTAAAATCAAATCACATTTCTTACCAAGTGATATCGTCTTCTGATTCAATTTCAGTTTCTACTTCTTGGCTACTTTCACTTGTTGTTTCAGTAGTCTCTGTTGTAGATGAATCAGTTTCAGATGGCTCTACATAAGTGCCCGCATCCATTGCCGCACGTTTTTCTTCCCACTCTGCTTGTCTGCGATCAAATTCTTCATAATCATAGTCAGGCATCAATTCATTTTTGACATAATCGACAGCCTCATTTAGACCTGCCTGAAAACGATTAAAATCTTCTTTGTACAAAAAGATTTTGTGTCTTTCATAACCATCACCATTAAAGCGTTTTGTGCTTTCGGTTAAAGTTAGGTAGTAATCATCACCTTTAGTTCTGCGCACATCAAAAAAGTAAGTTCTACGCTTACCAGCTCTTACTTTCTTGGAAAACACACTTTCGAACTTTCTTTGGTTTTCGTTATCCACGTTGTTGTTAGTTTGATTAACAAAAAATAGTTTGCGAATATTTATTCCATACAAATGTAATTATTTGCGGGTAAAACAAAAAAAATATGAGCATTTATTTGTCACCTTCTGAAAGCTGTTTTTCATACATTTCGGCGTAAAACCCTTGATTATCAATGAGTTGTTCATGCGTACCCTCTTCGGTAATTTTACCATTTTCCAAAACAATTATTTTATCAAAGCTTAAAAGACCATATATTCTATGGGTAATTATGATGCTTGTTCGATCGGAAATAGCCCCATTTATATACCCTAATATCTGCTGTTCAGTATTTGTATCAACTGCTGATAGGCAATCATCAAGGATAACAACGTCTGGATTTTTGATAAATGCACGAGCAATGGAGACCCTTTGCTTTTGTCCGCCAGAGAGGGTAACGCCCCTTTCACCTACCATAGTTTTAAAACCTTCAGGCAAGGAAGCAATGTCATTATATACCGCAGCGTACTTAGTGTACTCCTTAATTTTTTCTTGAGTAGCCTCTCTATTTCCAAATGCAACATTGCCTGCAATGGTATCTGAAAACAGAAAAACATCTTGAGGAACATATCCTAATCGCTCTCTAAGATTTGCCAAGTCCATTTCTTGAATGGGTTGACCATCTATTAATATTTCCCCTTCCGTTACATCATACATTCTTACTAGCAGGTCAGCAATTGTAGTTTTTCCTGAACCTGTTTTTCCGATAATTGCCATTTTTTCTCCCTTCTTTAAATGGAAAGAAACATTTTGCAACGCCACGATTCCAGAGTCAGGATAAGTAAAAGAAACATTTTTAAATTCAATTTCTCCATTGAGATCTTTGGGAGTACTTTGAAGAACTGGATTTTTTATATCAGGTTCAATATCGAGAAACCCATTAATTCTTTTTTGCGATGCAGCGGCTTGTTGTATGATAGAGGTAACCCAACCTACTGCTGTCACAGGCCAAGTCAACATATTAACATAGATAACAAATTCTGCAATGTTACCAGGGGTGATTGCTCCTTGTACAACTAAAATTCCACCTGCATACACCGTCAAAATATTACTTGCTCCAATCAATAATACCATCAAAGGAAAAAAGAAGGCATTGGTTTTGGCAAGGTCAAGCGACTTGTCCATGTATATTTGACTTTGTCCCAAAAAGAATTTTCCCATTTGTTGTTCTTGTACATAGGATTTGACAACACGCATACCTGAGTAGGCTTCTTGAGCTGAACTATTCAAGGTGGCCAGTTGCTCTTGAATCTTCATACTTTTTTTATTAATCAAATTACTTACAAAGTAAATGGAGATTGAAAGGATAGGCATAGGTGCCAATGCATAAAGTGTCAATTCAGGGCTTACCCTTAACATAGAAACTACAACCATAATAACTAAGGTCGTCAAATTAAAACCATATAAAATAGCAGGGCCCAAATACATTCTTACTTTGGTAACATCCTCTGTAATACGGGACATTAAATCACCTGTATTATTTTTTTTATAAAAAGCTAAACTCAGGTTTTCGTAATGTTGGAAAATTTCTTTTCGGATATCATATTCAATCAATCGAGACATCACAATTATCGTCTGCCGCATAAAATACATAAAGATGCCTTGAATAATTGCAAGGACTAAAACGAGTCCTCCAAAAAAGAATAATGTTTTTCCAAACTCTTGGAAAAAGGTAGTTTGTAAATCAAACCCATCGTACAAATGGAAAATTTGCAAATTATCAACGACTAAGTCCAATGCATTTCTTACCATTTGAGGTTTTAATACATTGAAAAAATTAGCTAAGGTTACCATCAGGAAACCTAAAAGTAAAAGCCATTTATATTTAAAAAAATATTTATTGAGTACGAATAGTGATTTCAAAAAAAGAGATTATTAGTTATGATTTTAAACAAGTCATTTTTTAAAGAGTTCAAAGGTAATGAAATGTGGGTATTTTATGAATGAAGTGGAAATGTTGTTAAAGCAAATGCACTAAAGCCTTAGGTATGTATTAATGTTATCGAATTTAGATAACCCAATATATAACTCAAGTTGCGGATAATTTGATAGGAGATGATGAGTATTAGGGATGTTAAGAAAAATAATTTAATTAAAAATCCACCCCCTAACCCCCGCCAGCGGGGGAAAACAGTCTGCCAGATTTTAGCAGATTACCTCAAACAATCTACAATCTTCTCCCCCGCTG
>CAKZSH010000224.1 GCA_937918905.1 uncultured Saprospiraceae bacterium | reverse complement strand
TAGCAGATCATACTCGTAAAATAAAAGTAGAAGTTGTGGACACCCTTCAAAAAGATTTATCAGGTGGAAGTAGAATTAGTTTTGAAGAGGATCCTAAAGTTATAATTGATGAGCGACAAGTACGAAGGGAAAAGGAAGAGGAAGAACGTCGCCAAAAAGCAAACAGACAGTAGTATTGATAAACAGTATTTTACTGTTGGTCTGACCGCTTAGCGGAACTCAAGTGGTCAGACATTTTTTGATTAGTTGATTTTGAAAAATCCTCGGCATTGAGTCGGGGATTTTTTTTTAGCCGCAGATGAACGCTGATTTTTTTATGATTTTTCTTTAACGCAATTTAGAAAAAATCATAAAAAATCAGCGTTCATCTGCGGCTAAAAACTAAATTTCATTTCCTTCCAAGTTGAATACTCCATCAGTAATATCAATTCCTTTAACATGTACCGTTTTTAATTCAGTCACTCGGTTATCAATATCAACGGAACCATTCTCTAATCTTAAAACTCCTCTTGGGCAAACTGCTGCACAAATTCCACAACCGACACAAGATGCTCTCACTACATTTTGACCTCGTTGAGCATAGGCTCTTACATCAATTCCCATTTCGCAGTAAGTCGAACAATTTCCGCAACTGATACATTGACCACCGTTGGTTGTAATTCTAAATCGAGATTTAAATTTTTGAACTAGTCCCATCAATCCTGCTAGCGGACATCCAAATCTACACCATACTCTATTGCCCATCAATGGATAAAAACCAGTTCCTACAATTCCAGAAAACATAGAACCAATAAAAAATCCATACCATGATCGTACATTATAAGAATCGAAAAATAATATATTGGAACTACCAGTCATGTAAGTATAAATGACCATACCCGTCATCACAATGGCAAAAACTAAAACCCCATGAATGATATATCTTTCATATTTCCAAGCAGTCAAACTTTTATCAGAAAGTTGTCGGTAAGGATCGCCTAAAGTTTCTGCCAATCCACCACATCCACAGACCCATGAGCAGTACCATCTTTTTCCAAAATAATATGTAAAAAATGGAACGACAACAAGTGTCAAAACAATCCCCCAAATGAACATCATCGTTCCCACATTTGTCGCCCAACCTGCTATTGCAAATTCGGCTCCCTGTCCATACATTTTATTAATGCTGTCTCCAAAGAAGAAATCATAGTCAAGTGGCCATGCATTTTTCAAATCCATATAAGGTTGATTCAATCGCAATAAAAATTCTGGAATTAAAAATGCAAATGCAGTTTGGAAAAATACGACTGAACTAGTTCGAACGAGTTGGTAATTATTATGTCGATATTTTATCAACATACGAATTCCCATGACAAACATCACGGATGTATAAAGAAAGCCATATAAAAACCAACGGCTTGCGGTATTTCCACTCAAGGATTCACTAATCGGATCTAACATCAATGTCCAATTTGTAATGTACTCTGGGAAAAAATAAAGTGCGACATAAAACAAAATCAAAAAGATTCCAAACGAAATTCCAATCCACCCCAATCCTTTTGTAGCAGAAACTGTTCGTGTTTTTTGAAAAGTGACGTCATTCTCTTGATTCGTTTTTCTTATTTTATAAATGATAAAAACACCTGCGACAATGGTCAATACACCTATAAGTAAGTATTTAAAAAAGACCATAAAGATACTTGCCAAGATGGTTGTGCCAAGGAAAACCATTCTAGTTTTAAACGTAATTCCACGAGTGGCAGAGCTATCATAAATTTGATTATTTTTAATTCCTGGAATTAAATTAAGGTCAGGTAAAAGATACATCAAGCCTCCCAATGCGCCTAAAATAAAACTCAACAAAAAGAACCAATTAGAATTTCCAGGAAGCAATCCGCCTGCCGAATATTTTGTCAAAGAGAATAAATAATCATCAACTGTATTTGGGAACATTCGATAATCATTTTCACTCACACCTTCGGGTAATTTTTCAGGAATAGCATTCCAAATATCATTGTCGGGGTCTATACCACTAGCTTTGTCGAGTGCTTCCAATGAGTTATTTAAAACAGGTTTTATGGAGTTGATAAAAGCAATATTACTTCCGAATTCTTTTCCCATCAAATCTCCCGCTTGTTGTTTTATCATTTCTCGATGATAAGTGTTGGAGATATTTTCTGACAAAACAGTATCGGTCAGAGTGTGATTGCTCAATGTAAGAGAAGCAACAAAAATGGTGAGTGCTATAATGAAAAGAGCAAGACCTATATTTTTGATTAATTTCATTTTTTATTTTTTTGGAAAAAACTTTTTTATAAAGGTAGATTAGTTGAAATAGTTGATATGTTGATTAAAAATATTGTGATACATATTTCGGATTTCCGTTAACTTGATTAACCAATCACACAAATTAACTATTCAGCTTTGTCATGGTTTTAAAAAGCTAAAAGCATTGCTCCAACTTCTTTTTTTCTTAGCAATTAAATTTCTACCTGCTTGTTGATTATAAATTTTTAAAACTTCGCCTTCGTAGGATTTATAAAATTCAGGATCAAAATTAGCGATAGCCAAATTTTGTAACACTTCTTCTACATTTGTTTTTTCTCGTAACCATTTCTCACAAACCTCATGACGGAAACGAACACCCATCAAATTAAATCCAACTATCTCATCGGTATTTTTATCGTACACAATTCGGATACTTTTTCTGCCATCCACATGTTCCCAATAAACTGAAATATGATTTTCAGGTGCTTTGGCCAAAACAGTTCCGTAGACTTGATATTCAATTTCAAAGAACTTGGCAGAGTTAAACCAAATGCCGGGGTCGTATGCAATTTTTTTCTTACAAATATTATAAGCAACAGTTTCGCCCATCATTCTACCGGTGTACCAAATTGCTTCGACAGGTCGTCTTCCAGGTAATGGATTTTGCATTTGAGCGCAATCTCCAATGGCATAAATATTTGGAATATTGGTTGCTAAAAATTCATTGACCAAAATTCCTCTTTCCATTTCAATACCTGAATCTTTTAGGAAAGCTGTGTTGGGACGAACACCAGCAGTTAATCCTACGAATCCACATTCTACTCGATCTCCTTTATTGGTAATTGCAGCACAGGCTTTTCCATTGCCATCATCCACGATTTCTTTGAGTTCAGTCTGCAACCGTAAGTCAATATGATTTTCAAAAATATGTCGATTAATCATAGCAGATTCTTCGGCAGGAAGTACACCATTCCAAAAACTGGATTCTCTTACAAGGAAGGTTACAGGGATATTTCGAGAGTGGAACATTTCTGCCATTTCAATTCCGATAAGCCCACCACCCACAATGACTGCTTGTTTTAATCCATCACTATATTTTTCCATAGAATCAAGGTCTTGCATACTGTACATTCCATGTACGGCATCAAGGTCTTGACCGGGCCAACCAAATTTATTTGGAGTAGAACCACATGCAATGATGAGTTTATCGTATGGCATTTTTTCTCCATCGGCAAAAAGGAGTTCGTTATTTTGATGATTGACTTTTTCTACAAAACCTCTTTTGAGGTCAATTCGATTTTTTTCCCAAAACCAATTCTCATAGGGTTGAGTATCTTCCTTACGCATGTGTCCCATGTAGATGTACATCAATGCAGTTCTGGAAAAGAAATAATCTGTTTCGGCGGAGATGACGGTAATTTTATGATCGCTGAGTTTTCGGATAAAACGCGCAGCTGTGATACCACTAATTCCATTACCAATGATAGCAATATGCATATGAGTGATGATTTGGTTTTTAGTTAGAAATTATAAAAAAAATGAAATATAAAAACTTCTTTTCGAATAAGAAGTAAATAAACATAAAAATTGATTGGGACGATGTCTTAGGTAAGACGATTAAATAATTCAAGTTGCGGATAATTTGATTTGAGATTGTGGGTATTAAGTATTGGGATTACGAACCATTCTCAATACCCAATACACATCATCCCAATACAATTTTTTAAATACAAAATTATCAATCAAAATTATCCGCAACTTGAGTTAAATAAATGAACGATTGTTTGATTTTTTTGAATCAAAAAGAGGAATAAAATGCTAGAACATATGAACATACATTGTTGTATTGTTAAAAGTCTGCTACTTGTCACTGCTAATAAATTGTTTAAAAAAGATTAATATTTTGTGTCTCTTTCATTACATTTGCTAAGTAAGGTAGGAAATTTGCTAAAAGAGCAATCTATCTACATCATAAAGAAGAAAGAAAAGTTGTATTTCATGATACAATCCCATCAAAAAACTTAATTCTTTATGACTAATTTTTCCAATTATTCAATCACTAAAATAATTTATTATGAAAAAAATTTACTTGATTTTATTTGCTTGTTTTTTCACTCATCTAGCATCTAGTCAGACCATTTGGTCAGAGGATTTTGAAGCTGGACAAGGTGCATGGACAACAATAGATGCAGACGGAGATGGACAAGACTGGATATATTTTGATGCAACTTTACTTGCTTCAAGTGGTGCAGGACTTATGGCTTCCTTTTCATGGACACAAGCAACTGGAGCATTAACTCCTAACAATTACTTGATCTCACCTGAGATTGATTTATCAACGGCTACAGGTACTATACTTGTAGATTGGAAAGCATATGCACAAGATCAAGCTTGGGCAAATGAGCATTATCAAGTTATTGCTTCTGAAGGTAACACTCAAGCTGATTTTGATGCTGGAACTGTTATTTATGACGGTATAGTTGGTGCAAATGGAGCATATGTAACAGAAACTGGAAACATTAGTGATTTTGCTGGTGGGTCAGTTTATCTTGCTGTTGTACATAATATGGTTACTGACCAGTTTTCTCTTAATATTGATGATATTGAAGTTTATTCTTCTAATGTTACTGATGTAGGGGTTACTGCTGTTATATCTCCAAATCATGATAATGGATGTGCATTAACTAACGCAGAATCTATTACTGCTGAAATTACCAACTTTGGTGGTGCTGATGCAACTGGTTTTGAAGTAAGTTATAGTATAAATGGTGGAGCTCCAGTTACAGAGACTGTATCAGCTACAGTTGCACCAGCTGCAATGTACACTCATACATTTGCAACACCTGCTGACTTATCAGCATTAGGAGAGTATTCAGTTGAAGTTTCTACTACTATTACTGATGATAATGATGCTGCAAACGATGCTACAACTTTAGCAACAAGAAGTTCAGATGCTCAGATTACAGTTCACGTACAAACTGATGTTTCTGGTGGACACGCTTGGTCAATTACTGATAACTCTACAGGAGAGGTTGTTTTTGAAAGAGGTGCTTACCAATGGAATCAAGAAGTATATGATGATGTATGTGTATACTCTGACAGATGTTACACTTTTGCTTATGAAGGAGAAATGGGAACAGGAGCATTTTTAGAAGTATTATTAGATGGAGTTCAAGTTGCAGGAGATACTGATGGAAATGGTGTTGCAGCAGCTATTGAATTAGTTGCTATTGGTGGAGGATGTACTCAAAATGAAGCATCTATCGAGAAATTAAATTTTTCTAAGTATCATTTATTAAATTCTACGGTTAGTCTTTCTGCAGATATTAAGAATTTAGGAGCAGCTGCTATTAGTGAGGTGGTTGCTAATTATACTATTGATGGAGGAGCACCTACTACTCAAACATTTTCAGGATTAAATATTCCTCAAGGTGGAACTGCAGCGATTACATTTGATGACCAATTTGCAGTTGATCAATTAGTAGTTTCTGATGTTGCAATTACCATCGAAACTGTAAATGGAGAAATGGATGATGCAAATAATAATACAGGAAATAGCAATATCATTGCTATGTCTGAAGCACCAGATAGAGCTTTTGTTGTAGAGGAAGGAACAGGTACATGGTGTGGATTTTGTCCACGTGGAGCTGTTGGTTTGGAATCAATAACTATGGCTCATGATGATGCAATTGGAATTGCAGTTCATAATGGAGATCCAATGGATTTTGGAGATTATGATGCAACACTATTCACGGCAATGGGAGCAACAGGTTACCCGTTTTCAGGAGTTAATAGAACTTTCGAAACGGATCCTAATGCTGCTGATTTAGAAACTGCTTACCAGGCTGAAAAAACAAAATTAGTACCTGCAAGCCTAGAGGCTACTGCAGTAATGAATACAGCGACTAGAGAGTTAACTGTAGATGTGAACACTAATATTTTAGCAGCATTAATGCCAGGAGAATATAGAGTTAATGTAATCTTGACAGAAGATGGTGTTACTGGTACTGGTTCTGGTTTTGCTCAAGTTAACTATTATGCAAATAATGCAATCGGACCAATGGGTGGATACGAAAACCTTGCTGATCCAGTTCCTGCGGCAGATATGGTATATGACCATGTAGCTCGTGAGTTAATGGGAGGATACAATGGAGATGCAGGAAGTTTCCCTACAGACGCAACTAATAATGATTCTCCAACTGCTCAATACACTACTACATTATCAACAGGTTTTGATGAAGGTAAAATGCATGCAGTAGCTATCTTAATTGATATGGAAACAGGAGAAATTGTAAATTCAACTACTACTTCTATAGAGTTATTTACTCCTGTATCTACTAAAGATTTATACCAAAATGATTTAGCTAAGGTTTTCCCTAATCCATTTAGCGATGTAACAAACATCGAACTTACTCTAAATGAATTGGAAAATGTAACTGTTGAAGTGATGAATGCAGTAGGTCAAAGAGTTGCATTTAAGGATTACGGACAATTAACTGGAGAATTAATTCTTCCTTTTAATGGTGCTAATCTTGAAAATGGAATTTACTTTTTCCACATTCGATTGAATGAAACATTAATTACTAAGAAAGTATTATTAGCTAGATAATCACTTTTTTATATTGAAATAAAAAAAGTGGGAAACTATTTAAATTTAGTTTCTCACTTTTTTTTAAACTTAGTAACGGTCAAATAATAAGTTTTGATCGAGGATATTTTTTGTTTAGTCGAGGCGCAAAAACAGAGCTACCTCTTAGGGTAGTGAGTATTTTTACAACGAAGGTTAAGCGAAAAATAGACCGTCATTAACGTATTATTTTTTATGTCCCAGTTCTTATATATACAATAAATACTAGTTTTTGGTCAAATGGCTTTCAAAAAAATAAGTATTCTTAGGATTTTTGAATAAAAAAAAATACTAAAAGTTGTATATTTGAGTGTAAACAATTTTCTGAAAAATCAAAAAATCATAGATATGAAGCAGATTTTACTTTTTTTATTTGTTTTTCTCATTGGATTTAATCTATCCGCTCAGGATTTTACCATAGATCCTAATCCTGTTTTTTTGGAAGGTACATATGATTTGACTGATGATTTTTACATCATGAAAACACATAGTACTTTCACCAATGGTAGTACAACAGATTTAGAACTAAGATGGGTTGTGACTGAAGTTGATGTGCCTGATGCATGGGAAGCTCAATTATGTGATAAAAATGCTTGTTACGCATTTGGTCAATACACTAATGTTGATGATGATATTAATGAGCCAGCAGAAGTTATGGCAGATAGTGTTACTATTTTAGATTTAGGAGTGCGCCACAGAGGAGTAGGTGGATGTGGGATATACAGAGTCGATGTAACTACTATTCAAGACACAACTGTAATCTTAGCTTCTAATACTTATGAATTAAGAGCTAATGTTGATGCTGATTGTAATGTGATTGCTACATCTACAAATAACTTTGATAAGGTTAATGTTAAAGTTTTTCCAAATCCAACTAACGACTATTTTACAATCACAGATAATAGATTTGTAAAAGAGGTTCAAATTTTCAACATCGTTGGAAAACAAATGAGTTCGATTCCATTTGAAAATGGAAAGGCAATTAACGTAATGTCTTTACCTAATGGATTGTACTTAATAAGAATGTTAGACGCAGATCAACAAGTTTTAAAAACTACTCGTTTGACTAAGCGATAGGATTTTAAAAAAAAATATAACAAATAGAAAAGGCCATTTCGAATAAAAATTTGAAATGGCCTTTTTTGTATATTTGCTCCAATGAATACTCCTAAAGATTTTATTGATAAAATTCAAGAAAGCGTTACTAATGATACTTTTGTCCGATTGACAATGAGTAGGAATGCGGATCGTTTGGCTTCGCTAAAAAAAGTCTTAATCAAACTGGCATTGATAAAAAAAGAAATTCAATTTTCTTTTGTATTTCGATATGAAACTAAAGATGTAACAAAAAATTTCCCCATCAAAAATGGGTTGGATGAAATCAAAAATCTGTTGGGTCATGAATTTTGGATAGCCAACCTGTTTACAACTCAACGTGATTTTGTTTTTGAAAAAAATAAAAAAGGGAAAATTCGATTTCGAAATAGTGCAGCTACATTTACTGAGGTACCTCAAAAAAGGCATGATAAATCCAAGCAACATTTTTTACAAAAAACCAATTATTTACAAGCATTAGGAATTTTAAATGCAAATGGAAATGTTCAAAAAGACAAAGGAGATAAATACAAGCAAATCAAAAAATTTGTAGAAATTATTGATGGTTTAATTAAAAAGAATCCACAGGTTTTAAACCAAAAACCATTACGGGTAGTGGACATGGGATCAGGAAAAGGATATTTGACATTTGCGCTTTATGATTATTTGGTGAATACTTCAAAGTTAGATGCTCAAGTGATAGGAGTAGAAATTAGGGAGAACTTAATTGAGCTTTGTAACAATATTGCTACAAATTCTGATTTTAATAATTTATCTTTTGAAAAAGGTTTTATCAACAACTATGATCTTCCCGAAACAGATGTTCTCATTGCTTTACATGCCTGTGATACGGCTACTGATGATGCGATTGCAAAAGGAATTCAAGCCAACGCTGAGTTGATTATTTGTGCACCATGCTGCCACAAGCAAATTCGTAAACAAATAAAAAATGAATCCTCTCTTTCTTCTATTTTGAATTATGGAATACTTAAAGAACGTCAAGCGGAGATTGTGACAGATACTATTCGAGCTTTAATTTTAGAAGCGCATGGATATAAAACAAAAGTATTTGAATTTATTTCTACAGAACATACGGGGAAAAATGTAATGATCGTTGGTCAAAAATCAAATCATGATTTTGATAAAACAATGTATTTGCAAAAGGTGGAAGATCTTAAAAAACAATTTGGGATTCAAGAACATTATCTTGAAGGCTTGATGAAACACACAGCTTTAAAGTAAAACGACTTGAAAAGTCGTTTTACTTTAAAGCCATGCGTTTTCAAATACTAATTATCAACAACAACTTTTAATCTTTTCTCTATCCCAATATTTGAAATACTAACAATAAAAATACCATTACTCCAATTTTTTGTAGGAATGATTAAAGATTGATTGCCCTTATTTTCAATTTTGTTTTGATAAACTAACCTTCCAAGCATATCATGTATTTCAATATCCGTATTTTTATTTTCACTCACTAGATTCAAATTCAAAAACCCGACTTTTGAAGGGTTTGGAAAAATATGAACGGATGTTTCATTACCAATGAATTCAACTTGTTCAATATCGCTAAAGGAAAATTTTCCATCCAAATCAACTTGTTTTAGGCGATAATAATTAATGCCTTGAAGTGGGGTTTTATCATCAAATTGATAGTAGTTGGCTTGGCTAGTCGTCCCTCTTCCTTGGATTTTTTTAAGAGCCTGAAAATTAATTCCATCATCACTTCGTTCCACTTCAAAATAATCATTGTCTAGTTCTGATGCCGTTTTCCAATTTAATCGAACGGCACTTTCCATTGCTGCTACTGAAAAATCTACTAACTCCACAGGAAGAGGAGAAAGAGGTTCTGTAGCGGTAAGCATCATGTCCACACCTAGGTTATTAAATGTTTGAACTTCACCTGACAGCCAAGTGATTTTTAATTCTGTAATTGTAGTGTTAGCACCCAGTCCGAAATGAGCATAAGGCGAATCTCCACCACCTAAATTTGAACCACTTCGAGTTTCAAAATGTTGAGTAACTCCATCAGGAGTAGTCAATTCGATTTTACTTCCAAGACCATCTCGATTGGATTGAGTCCCTTCCAAATGAAGTTTGAACCAATGATTTCCATTGTTATTATCATTTCGATGCAGCACACAATTATCGCCATAATTAGTAACATAAATATCCAAATCGCCATCATTATCATAATCTCCATAAATACCACTTCGAGAAGGACGATCGTCATCCAAACCTAAAGTGTTTGCCATTTCAGTAAAAGTCCCATTTCCATTATTTCGAAAAAACTGATTAGGTTGTGGATCAGCCGTAGGATTGATACTTAATGTTCCGATGGCTACCATAATATCTTGCCATCCATCCAGATCATAATCCATAAATGCACATCCCCAAGAGTAGTGAGTTGCAGGTTGTCCATCAATTCCAGCAGCAGCTGAAACATCAGAAAAAGTGCCACCGTTATTTTGAAACAAAACACAATCTCCAATATTAGTATAAAAAATATCTTGCCATCCATCTCGATTATAATCACCTACTCCGATTCCCATTCCATTACGACAATCATCAATTCCGATGCTAACTGATACTTCAGTAAAATTCCAAGCGGTAGGATTTGTTCCGCCATCATTTCGAAAAACCTTGGTAGGTAATCCAACTGCAACGGGACAATCATTGATTAAAAAAATATCCATATCACCATCTTTATCATAATCGGTCCATCCACCAATAAAACCAACACCCACCAAATTAGAAATAGTAAGTAAGTTAGATACGTCAGTAAATGTTTCATCTCCATTATTATGAAATAAGTAATCTTGAGTAGTTCCACCAGTCGGATTGTAAACGGTCTGATAATGTTGTGCAACATACAAATCCAAATATCCATCATTATCGTAATCTCCCCAACTTGCAGAAGGCGTTCGAGAATCACCACCTGCTGAACCTGAACTTCCTATAAATGCGGGGATGGTGATATTAGAAAATGAGGCTCCAAAATTATTTTTAAGTAAAACGTTTCCTTGACAATTGGCTAGAAAAATATCGTCCCATCCATCATTATTAAAATCAACAATGGAAACTCCACCGCCATCGCCTATGGGATCAGCAACACCTAGTGCAAAAGCAACATCGGTAAATGTACCATCACCATTACTTTTATAAAGTTTATTATTAGATGTTCTCATCGAAACATATAAATCTAAATTTCCATCTTTGTCATAATCCAGCCAGGCCGCACCTGTGCCCATACGATGGTCAACAAGATTATTGCCATCGTGTACTAAAGGGATACCCGCAGCATTGGTTACATCTGTGAAACCTTGACCGTAAAATAGGGTTGGAATAACCATAAATAAAAAAATTAGGGAGGAAAGAAGGTGTGTTTTGAACGAATACATAGAGATTTGTTTTTTGGTAAAATGAATAAATTCCTTTCCAATGAGAGATCATATCATTTCTAATAATAACCTTTTCAGAAAGAATTACTCGGTAGGGATAATAATGAAGAGGGGGTGAAATTTTAGTTGACTAAAATAGGAAAAGATTGAGTAGGAAAAGAATTTTTACGAATATTTAATTTTTAATTATAATAAGTAATTGTTCAAATTTATTCATAAGTTATTTTGGCTTCTTTTTTTATCCTTCGTCGTTAA
>CAKZSH010000223.1 GCA_937918905.1 uncultured Saprospiraceae bacterium | reverse complement strand
ACCCATCTGAAGGCTTCTTTTTCAATATGATTTCATAAAAAAATGAAGCCGTACCGAAGGGTATGCCTTAATTTTTTCATTTCCTCATATTAAAAAATAATCTCTTCATACGGGTAGGTTATTTAATTCCTACTCCCTTATAAAAAGAATCAATACTACGTTGGAATGAACCAAAGGCCGTTTTCGATTATCTGAATAATTACAATTTTTATGTTATGAGTATATCACGAAGGAAGTTTTTAAAAAATGCAGGTCTGGTAACTTTTGCCACTCCTTTTGAATTATCAACTGTCAATGCATTTAATTTAAAGCCATTAAATGAACCTTTAAAAGTACATCTCTTCTCTAAGCACTTGCAATTTTTAGATATAAAAGAGGCTGCACAAATTACAGTTGAATTAGGGTTTGATGGTTTAGATTTAACTGTGCGACCAAAAGGACATGTCTTACCAAAAAATGTAAAATCCGATTTACCTAAAGCTATAGAGGATATAAAAAAATCAGGATCAAATTGTGAAATGATTACCACATCAGTTTCAGATGTGACCAATTCACAAGATAAAGATGTCATAAAAATAGCTGCAGAATTGGGGGTAAAGTATTACAGAAGTGATTGGTTTAAATTCAAAAAAGATCGATCACTTGAAGCATCTCTGGATTTTTATAAAGAAAAAATTCAACAGTTAAGTAAGCTCAATAAAAATCATAACATTGTAGGTTGCTATCAAAATCACTCAGGAACAAAAATTGGTGCTTCTTTCTGGGAGGTAAAAAAAATATTAGAAACTGCTAATCCAGATTTCT
Source organism: uncultured Saprospiraceae bacterium (assembly GCA_937918905.1). Taxonomy (GTDB): domain Bacteria; phylum Bacteroidota; class Bacteroidia; order Chitinophagales; family Saprospiraceae; genus CAJQQY01. Next base: position 20,858 of record CAKZSH010000223.1, on the reverse strand, counting down.
TTGGTGTTCAATATGATATCAGACATGCTTTAGCTGAAGGAGGTCGATCATGGCCAAATGGTCTTCAATTACTAAAGGATCAAATTAAAACTATTGTACTCAAAGATTTTAAATGGGGAAAAGTAAATGGTAAATGGCAAATCGTGAATGTCCCTATTGGAGAAGGAATGGTTGACTTTAAAGCATATTTCAAACTTCTTAAAAAATTTGAATTGAATCCCCCCGTTTCTTTACACTTGGAATATCCACTTGGTGGGGCTGAAAAAGGAAGGTATGAAATTACTGTAGATAAAAGTGTAGTTTTTGATGCTATGAAAAAAGACTTGATGATGATTCATAAATTATGGAAAGAAAGTTAGCTCTAAACTTCTTTCTTGAAATCTCATTTAAGTGTTCACATTTATTTGAACTCAATGGAAGGGCGTACTAAAAATCAGCAGATTAATTTATCCAAATTACCAAAGGCTATCTATATAATCAATCTGTTTATTGATAAACATCAAATCTCCAAAAGATTGGTAAAGGCTAATTTAATACATCAATTTTAATTTCAAATTTTCCTCAACGAGAATCTTTCCTGAATTATTGATCTTATTTTCAGAATGATGATTGTTTTTTGCTCCCCAAAGTAGGGCTACTAATTTTACTCGATTATTTTGAAATGTATTATTTGAAATATTAACATTAATGATTCCTCTTGTATTTAATAAAATATCGTTTTTTTCTTGATCGCCACAATTTGTAAATGTACTGTTAGTGACTAACAGATTTCCACCTATAGTTGACTCATCATATCCTCCTCGATAGTAATCAATTACGTTTGCACGAACATCTTCAAATTTGCAATTATCAATAGTTAAAAATTCAACATTATAATCTCCTTTGTCATTTGTCTCTTCTGATAACTCAATTCCATTTGCACAGTTTTTAATAGTACAGTTTCTAAAAACTATCTCATCCGACATGGATTCTTTGTATGCTTTTAGCACATAGTTGAATTTACTAATTTCACAATTAGTAACTGACACGTTGTGCAAACTAGACATGTTTTTTTTCAATGTAGCAAATGCGTATTGCATATTTTTTCCCATCAAATCTACATCCTCTAATTTTAAATCTCCTTTGGGATTCATTTCAAATAATGGAGTATTTGCTGCGCCTACATAACTAATCTTAGCTTTGTTGTTTTTATCCTTAGATTGAATAGTAAGTTTTTTAGAAATACTCAGAGGGCTTGATATTTCATAGTTTCCTGCTGCCAATTCTATGATGTCCCCTGACTTCGCCTCAGTTATTTTTTTAGCTAAACCTCCTGCTTGAGCAGTAGCTACAAGTGTTTGTGGAACAGGTGTTTCTTTTTCACTAGAGAACCAACTTGCCCCATATTTTTTATAATCTAAGATTTCAGGATCGCTTGCTCCTGTTCCTAACATTGCTCCTACAATATTATTATCAGCACGACGATTTCCAAAAATATCTTTTTCAATAGTTTCAAAATCAAAACCTGCATAAGGCTCTACATCTGAAAAATTTGCCGAAGGCGCAAAAATACTCTCCGCTACTTTTGTGATTTCAAATGCCTTTGATTCTATTCCTTCTACTTTTTCAAAATCTGTATTTTGATTATTAATGATATTACTTTTGAATTTCACGCCATCAATTTTATCATGAGCTACCACAGGAGTTGCATCTCCTTTTTCATTATAAATTACATTATTTGCAACGATCGTTCTGATGGGTCGAGCGGATCTAATTTCGGAAGGTGGTAATACTGCAGCTTGGCTAATATTGGTACCTACTCCAAATTGTAAAGGGGACTTGCAATTCACCCAAGTATTGTGAGCCACCACGACATCAGTTACTTGATTATATCTATTTAATGGAGATTTAGGAATACCATTCATAACTGCAAGTGGGCTTCTAAATGCTTCCCCTTTTAAGTTGTAGAAATAGTTGTTAGTCACCCAATGTCCTGTATTGATAATACGAACTCCACCTACATTATTATTGTCATCACCAATAAAATAATTACCATCAATAGTGCAATAGTTTCCATGGCGAGTCACTAAGGAACCTTCGCTTTTATAAAAAACATTATTTCGAAATTGATTGAAATTCGTTTTACTTGAAATGACTTCCACCTCTCCATTGCATCTTTCAAAAAGATTATTAGAGACATTCGTATAGGACGGAGACATAGAAGTGTAGCTATCCCCAATTTGGATGGTCTCTGCTCTTGGGCCACCTTTACGAGGTCTTGGACCAAAATGGTTATTGACAATTTGATGGTAATTATTGATGCTTTGGTTGCCTTTGATATCAACTCTAAGGGTTGGGCCTTGATTCGATTTTCCTGCTAAATAACAATGGTCTAATTTATTATGTCGCCCCCAAAATTCAACCCAATGAGTTTTAGTATCTCGTTGAGGAGGATTAAAATCTTCGATGACACAATTAGTAACTTGGCAATGAAATGCTAACGAATCTTTATTTAATCGAAATGTAATTACAGAATTGGAAGGCGTTGTACCATTTCTAAAATAAAGACCTTCTACAATTAAATATTCTCCTGCAAATTTTAAATCAGATTGCCCTTCTATGAAAACTTCTCCTGAAGTTTCAGCTCGTAATTTAATGGGCTGGTCTTCTGTTCCTTTTCCTATAAATTTTAGTTCTACATTTTTCCAAACACCATTGGCTAAAATAATTTCATCCCCAGCAGCAGCATTTTTAATGGCTTCTTGAAGCTCAGTTGCATTTTTCACAGTAGTTCCTGAGAAACTAATATTGTTGGAAGAATTATTTTGGCAGCCAAAAAATAGGATAATTATGGCGAGTAGGTTGAATTGGTTTTTCATCGTGGTATGTTTGTTATGGAACAGACGTTTACTAAACCTTTAAGGTTTAGTAAACGTTGTATTCAACTTTAATTAATGGCTCACTTCCAATTCATAAATCTTCACTTTTCCAAAAGATCCTTCATCACGAGATTGAAAATAATTTCCAACTTTAAAATAGTTTTCAAAAATACCCCATCGTTCCATATGCACTCCTTTGTAAATCTTTCTTTGCCATCCATTTAAGACTATTTCCATTCGCCCATCAGATACAATTACCTCAAGTGTAAATCTTTCTCCTTTGCCCACGGGTGTTTCAAAATTATACCCATCATCATCACCCCAAGCTTTCTTATCTAAAATATCAGCGTCAGCTGCTGTTGTATTTTTTAAGACTTTGGTCTTGACTCTGATTTTACCTTTATCGTAATATATTTTTAAAATTGGAGGAGCATTGTTATCTTTTTGCCCAATTGATTCCTTTTGTTCGTTGGTCAATCTTCCGTGAATTTGGGCAATGATAATTCTGTGTTCTTTTCCATTGGCATCTCTTGAGACTTGATCAATTGCCATTTTTACTTTCATTCGTCCACCATCTTTAAAAGTCCAGTTAGTCGAATTACTTCCTGAAACCATTTGCTCTCGAAGTTCTGTTCGAGAATATTTTGTATTGGCTGTAGTTGAACCTGGATAAGCATGAAAGACGATAGAACCATCCGATGAGTCAGGATACATAAACTCTTTTAAAGCTTCAATTTTAGGATAATCAAATATTTCAGGAGGACTTATTTCCATTGCTTTTCCATCTGCTCTTGGAGTAGGAATAGTTACCTTCCAATGAGTTAGATCAATATTTGGAGCTTTCTTTTTACCTTTTTTTGAAGCGGTTTGGGAACCACTACAAGCTCCTATCAGTAATAAAAAAATTAAAGTACTGAGTATTTGAAATGTTGGAAAAGATTTCATAGTAGTTGATTTTTGGCTCAAGATGAATTTATGTAGTTTCGTGAAATAGTTATTAAGTTATTGGTCAAAAACCTTAGTAAAATAACGATATTCGAAATAACTTATAACTAATTATGGACAAGAACTTATTTTAAAAAAAACTACATAAATTCATTTAGAACCTAATTCTTATTATTTGACCGTTACTTAAGCTGTTTCTCGAATTTTTTTAATTAACGCTAATGTATTTTTAGTATGTGTTCCTATTTTTTTGAAATCAAACATTCCTTTTTTGTCTTTTACCATAAGTTTCGAACCCATCCCCACACAATACGCACCAGCAGCAAACCACGCTTTTAGGTTTTCAGGATCTGTAGAAACCCCGCCTGTAGGCATAATATTCGTCCAAGGTTGTGGTGCTCTGACTGACTTAATCATATTGGGTCCATAGACACTTCCTGGAAATAATTTTACTATTTCACAACCCATTTCTTCAGCTCGTGCAATCTCTGTTAAGCTTCCACAACCAGGTGACCACAATACTTTTTTTCGATTACAAACGATAGCGATGTCCTCCCGTAAAACTGGTGTTACAATAAAGTTCGCACCTAGTTGCATATACAAACTTGCTGTTCCTGCATCAGTCACAGAACCAACACCAAGCATCATATCGGGCATTTCTTTTTCTGCAAATTTATAAAGCGCTGCAAAAACTTCATGCGCATAATCACCCCGATTGGTAAATTCTAATAATCTTGCTCCACCCTTGTATAAGGATTGTAACAATGTTTTTGCAACTTCAATATCTTTATGATAAAACAAAGGAACCATCCCTTGCTCTTTCATTTTTAATGCTACTTCAATTCTAGTAAATCTTGCCATTTTATTAATTAAGAATTTATAATGAAAAATGAATAATTCCGAAAAACGTAAATCACCGTTTAAAGAAATTATTCATTATTCATTTTTAATTATTCATTATCTTATCTCGCAACTCTTCCGCTTGCATCACCACTCATGAGTTTTTCTACTTCTGCTACAGTCACTAAATTAGCGTCACCATAAATAGTGTGTTTTAAACATGATGCAGCAACTGCAAAATTCAATGCATTTTGATCATCATCAGGATAGTTTAACAAACCATAAATCAATCCGCCCATAAAACTATCTCCACCTCCTACTCTATCCACAATATGAGTAATTTGGTAAGTTGGAGCTTCATACAAAGTCTTGCCATCATATAAAACACCTGACCACGTATTATGTGAAGCACTAATTGAACCTCTTAAAGTTGTGATCACTTTCTTTGCTCGAGGAAACATTTCCATGAGTTGTTGTAGTACTGACAAATAGGATTTAGCATCCACTTCGTGACCAGCAGTTACATCCAGTCCTTCAGGGTGTAAACCAAAATGCTTTTCTGCATCTTCTTCATTTCCCAAAATAATATCACAACCTGCAACTAAATCAGGCATTACTTCTCCAGGTTCTTTACCGTACTTCCAAAGTTTTTTTCGATAATTCAGATCGGTGGAAACGGTCACGCCCATTCTATTCGCAACTTGAATTGCTTCGAGACAAGCATCCGCAGCGCCTTGAGAAATTGCAGGGGTAATTCCCGTCCAATGAAACCAATCTGCATCTTTAAATACTTCTTCCCAATCAACCATTCCAGCTTGAATTGTTGACATTGCAGAATGAGCCCGATCATAGACTACTTTACTTCCTCTACTAACTGCTCCAATTTCCAAAAAATAAATTCCTAAACGCTCTCCTCCTCGCACAATGTGCTGTGTGCCGACATTTCGCTTTCGCATTTCCATCAGCGCACATTCACCAATATCATTTTGTGGAAGTCTTGTTACAAATTCAGTAGGTACTCCATAATTGGCAAGTGTAACAGCAACATTACTTTCACCTCCACCATAAATGACTTCGAACGAGCTGGCTTGTGAAAATCTTTTCCAGCCTGGAGGAGTCAGTCGTAGCATGATCTCTCCAAAAGTTACTACCTTTTTCATAAATGTAATTTGTTTGTTTTTTTTAATTATGAATTCAAGATTAAGGGTGTTTTTTGCCGCAAACTTACGCTGTTTTTTTATGATTTTAAAAAAAAACACGTTATAGAAAAAATCAGCGCAAATCTGCTGCAAAAAAAACATCCTTAATTCATAATCTTTTAAATAGGTTATGAGAAAGCTAATCCGCCATTAATATCAAAATTGGCTCCCGTTACAAATGAACTTTTGTCAGATGCTAAATAAACTACTAGGTCTGCAACCTCATCGGCTCTACCTTCTCTTCGTACAGGAGTTTTACCAGCAACTATTTTTCGAATTTCATCCGTGGTAAAATCATCATGGAATTTAGTTCCAATCAAACCTGGACAAATCGCATTGACTCTTATCCCTTTAGGACCAAGTTCTTTTGCCATTGCTCTAGTGAAAGTTGTTGTAGATCCTTTAGATGAAGCGTACAATGCAGATCCACCACCTCCACCATCTCTTGCAGCAAGAGAAGAAAGGTTGATGATAGACGACCCTTTACCCATTAAAGGTTCAAACGCTTGCATGACAAAAACAGTAGATTTGAAATTGACGTTCATCACTAAATCATAAAACGCTTCATCAAACTCTTGTAAAGTTTTTCGAGCAAAAAGACCTCCTGCATTATTGACTAGGATATGAACCTTTTTACCAAAAGCCTTTACTGTTTTTGCTTTTAAACTCTTGATTCCTTTAAGTGTAGATACATCTGCTTTTACTGCAATAGCCTTACCTTTAAAAGCTTCTATTTCTTGTACCGTTTCTCTAGCACCTTTTCTAGAGCTGTTATAGTTCACCACTACTTTTGCGCCTTCTTTGGCAAGTTGAACAGATATTGCTCTACCAATATCTCTACCACCGCCAGTTACTACAGCTACTTTTCCTTTAAATTTACTCATATCTAATTTAATTGAAAATTGAAAATTGAGAATTAAAAATTAGACGTTCGCCTATGGTCTCCATTTTCAATTGGTAATTTTTAATTTATGATTGTCTTATATTCCTAATGCTTGACCGCCACCAACTTGAATGGTTTCTGCAGTTAAGAATGCTGCATCTTTACTAGCTAAAAAAGAAACAACACCAGCAACATCTTCAGGTTGACCTAATCTTTTTAGCATAATATTATTTGCCCAAGATTTAAATACTTCTGGCTTAGTTGATTTGATTTGCTTGTGAAAATCTGTATCAATTGTACCTGGAGAAACTGCATTTACTCTAATGCCATATTCTGCCAAATCTTTTGCTAATGCTCTAGTGATCGTATGAACAGCAGCTTTAGATGTTCCATAGATTCCAGCACCTGGTCCACCTGCATTCCATCCTGCATTGGAAGTATAATTAATGATGGTAGGGTTATCTCCTTTTTTAAGGAAAGGTATGGCCGCTCTTGATGCAAAGAACACAGAATCCAAGTTTAACGCCATCACATGTCTGTAAAATTTTGTTGTCATTACTTCAAATCTAGATCTTCCACCTAATCCACCTGCATTATTTACAAGTACATCAATTCTACCATACTTTTTACCAATCTTTTTGATATTACTAGTTACGTCTTTTTCATTTGTAACATCGAAACCGTAATACTCAGCAGTAATTCCCTCCTTTGCGAGCTCTTTTACTCTTTTGGCCCCTTCTCGGTTTTTAATACCATTTAATATTACAGTAAATCCATCTTGACCTAATCTTTTTGCTACTGCAAAACCAATTCCAGTTGTGGCACCAGTTACAATAGCTACTTTTCCGTTTAATTCCATGAGTTATTTTTTTAAAATTTTTAATAAGTTTTGTAAATACATTAGATAAATTATGCAATCTGAAATTTCAGAATATTATTCATTTTAATTGATAGGCTTTAGGGGTTCAATTTTAGGACAAAGAATCCATACACTCGCCATAGCAATCAAAGCTAATCCTGCACCAATGGCAAACGCAATTGAATAATTTCCATCAGAAGTTAACCAAGGAACAAATCTCACTAAACCTGCAGCACTAAACTTCGCTGCCATTCCTGCAATACCTGCTAATGTTCCAACAGTTTTTCCACCAAAGAAATCACTTGGTAAAGTTTGAACATTTCCAATTGCTGTTTGGAAACCAAACAGAATTATTGCCATGAGTAATACCGAAATTGTTGCAGCAATATTTTTAGCACTATTGATTTCTTCCAATTGACTCAACGAAGCCAAACTTTCAGTAGTCGGAGCCTGATATCTGGATGCCATTATATCTTCTTCTGGAGCTTTAGCTTTAATTAAATCTGCGGTATACGCTTCTGCTTTTTCTTTCGCAGTTGCTATTGCAGCAATAACTTGAGGATCAGCTGCAATTGAAGCAGCATCCTTCCCTGCTAATTTTTTTATGAAGTCTTCTTCTTTTATAAGCTCTTTGAATGAATCGTAGTTCAACAACTTCTTCACACCAGGCTCTGCAATAACTTTTGTTGTTTCAGGGCTTACACCAAACTTAGCAAGAACGGAAGGATTTCCAGGTAGAGACATGGATAGTAATGTAGGCAACATAATTAAGCACCCTAATGTAATGACATACTTTCGAGTTCTATCTACACTCCAACCTGACTTTAATTTATTTTGAGCCAGGAGCCCCCCAAACCATGCGCCTATCATTGCACCTACATAAGGCACCCAGCCATAAAGTCCAATTTCTTTGACATTCATTCCATAGACTTCATACAAATAAATTGGAATCCAAACAACAAACAACCACCATATTGGATCGATTGCTGCGGAGGAAATGATAACCCCCCAACTTTGCTTGTGCTTTAATAACTTTCCTGTAGATGGATTATAACCTTCATCAAAATCACCATCATTATCGATATCTTGATTTTTTTGACCACTTAATATATATTGTTTTTCATCATCAGATAACCAAGGGTGATCTTTAGGTGGAGATTTAACTAAATACAACCAGGGTATTAACCACAATAAACCTATCAGACCTACCACCACAAAAATCATTTGCCAACTAAAATAAATCGTCAAGAAAGCAATAAGCGGTATGGAAACAATTCCACCTAGCGCAGCACCTGAGTTAAATATACCTTGTGCGAACGCACGTTCTTTTGTTGGAAACCATTCTGCATTTCCTTTGGCTGCTCCAGGCCAATTTCCTGCTTCCGCAACTCCCAAGAGTCCACGAAAAATACTAAAACTTAAAAGTCCCTGTGCAAATGCATGTAGTGCAGTCGCTATGGACCAAACTCCAATTGATAATGCAAACCCAAGACGTGTTCCAATCCAATCAAATATTTTCCCAAAAATAGCTTGACCAAATGCATAGGCAAACATAAAAACGACAGATATAATTGCGTAAATATCTTTTCGTTCAAAATCAGTTTTATCGGGATAGAGATCCTTAGCTATATCGGGCCAAAGCACTCCCATTGCCTGACGGTCAATATAATTGATAACTGCTGCTAGTGCAATTAGTCCAACAACCCACCATCGTAATCCATTAATTTTCATGATTTTTCGCTTTTTGTATCATCTTAGCTCGAACATTTTTATCCAAGATAAATATTTTTATTTGGGCAAAAATGTTCGAACTACATTTAAATAATGTTGGTTCTAAATGAATCTATGTGGTTGTATGTATTCTGTTATTAAGTTATTTCGAATACCGTAAAAATCGCATTTATTCGAAATAACTTAATAACAAATAACTTAGTAACTATTTAACAAGACCACATAAATTCATTTTGAACTATAATGTTAAAAAAAAATTCTCTGTATCTAGTTTTGAACACTAGTAGATATTTTTCTTATGACTCTTTATCTCCAAAATAAGATACTGCACCTCCACTTAAGAAATCTTCTCTTACAGGACTAAATGTGTCAATTAACATTCCTTCTTCTAGGCAAACTGCGCTGTGCAATAAATTAGGTTCAATATATACCCCATCTCCTGCTTCTACGATTTTCTTTTCTCCATTAATTTCAAACTCAAACTTACCTGAAACACAATAGGTTGCTTGTGTGTGAAAATGTTGATGTGGGGCACCTAAAGCTCCTTTCTCAAATTTCACTTTTACCATCATGATTTGGTTATCGTAACCTAAGAATTTTCTTGATACTCCTCCTCCAAGCTCTTCCCAATCCATTTCTTTTGTAATGATGTACTTTTTACTAAATCGTTCCATTTTTTAATGTTTTGTTTCTTTTATGATTTATTCAACGTTCCTTCTCCGAATCTGGAACCCGCAGCTCAAATTATTTCAATTGATAAATAGCTGTCCATTTCAAGAGCCTAGAACCAACTTCTACTCGATGTTTACTCGTTTTAGATGCATTTTTATTCGCTATTGCTAATGTCCAAACTTTACCTACTTGATGTGAAATTTGAACTACTGTATAGTTATCTGAATCACGAATTACTTCTACTTTTTTTAATCCTGATCGTTTTACTCATTTTATTATTAAGTAATTAAATACCTCAACTTTTTCAAGTTGCTTAAAATGTAATTGTTTTGTTTTTTAAAAACTACAAAGCGAAATTAAACTTTTCGGCTATTGCTAAAACGCCATTATAGGAAATGATACAAGCAAAAATAAAGGACGTCAAAATACCTAAATTCAATAATAAACCTGCTTTATGTTTACCCATCAAATCTTCTCTATTAATTAGTATAAAAATCCCAATAATAACTAAGGGTAATACAAATACATTAAAAACTTGTGTCATGATTTGTGCCTTGATTGGATTCGCTCCAAATACTGGGATAATTAAACCTATGATACAAGCGACTCCTGTTATGGCTTTAAATCGGTTGGAACTCATGTCTAATTTTCCATCTTGATAATCAGCTATCATCAACGGTGCAATCATTAGAATTGGAAAAATAGAAGATAGTCCTGCCGACAAAGTGCCTAAGAAAAAAACTGCAATTGCGAATCTTCCTGCAATTGGTTCTAATGCATAAACCATATCTAAAACTTTGTCCACCACTTTTCCATCATGATAAAACGCACCCATTGCAACTGCCATGATGGAACCACTAATTATAAAAATTAAAATCGCAGCCCACATTGCATCTTTACTTTGGTCTTTCATATTTTCTTTTGTCCAACCTTTTCCTTGAATAAAAAGTGGTCTGGACAGAAAAGTCGCAGCAGCCATGGTTGTTCCCACTATTGCAGCAACTAACATTTTTCCATCTCCATTTTCCACTTCAGGGATTGAGGGAATCATTCCTTTTGCAATCGCCCCTACTTCAGGTATAAAAATGAAGAAAGAAAGAAAAAATGACAGTCCCATAAAGGAGACAAAAATCAATAATATTTTTTCAAAAAAAGAATAATTGCCGTGCCATAAAAAATAATACATACTCCCTATAATCACTAAAGCTATTCCTAAAACACTCCAATATTCATATCCTTTTATGATTGGGAAAAATAAAACCAATGTTTCAAAAATAGCATTCGCAGATATTCCAAGAATACCCATCAATGAATTCCATTGTCCAATCGTGACACCTATAATGATAAGAATTGAAATGATATTTCCGAACTTCAAATGCTTTCGAAAACTAAAAAGTGCAGTCTCTCCAGTCACTAAACTATATCTCCCATATGCTTCCATTAAGACCCAAGAAAATAAGCAACTTAAAAACAAACCCCACAACAATTGCATTCCATGTCTACTTCCAGCTTCAATCATTGCAGTCACACTACCTGTCCCGATAGTGTAACCAATAGCAAAAATGCCAGGCCCAATTGCTAATAATAGCAAATAGATTTTTTTGAATATGCTGGTTTGTTCTTGCATCGACCTTTTTAAAAGGAGGCAGGTTTTTTACTCTAAAAACGCAAAAAAATTAGAGTAGAAACCTGCTTACTTTAATTACAAAACTTATATGAACGAAAAATCAACTACTTAATTCAAGTTGCGGATAATTTGATTTGAGATTGTGGGTATTAAGTATTGGGACTACGAACCATTCTCAATATCCAATACACATCATCCCAATACAATTTTTTAAATACAAAATCATCAATCAAAATTATCCGCAACTTGAGTGACTTATTTTAATGACTTACTTCTAAGTCATAGTATTTTACTTTTGAAAAAGCTCCCGCAGTAGTGGTTGAAAGATAATTTCCTGCTTTAAAATAATTTTCAAATGCGCCCCATTTTTCCATATGAATTCCTTCATATACTTTCGATTCATTATTATTTAAGATAACTTCCATCCGTCCTTCAGAAGCAATTATTTCTAAGGTGAATTGATCGTGTCCCACTTCTTCTTCAAAATAAAATCCGTCATCATCTCCCCATGCACTAGTTTCTAACAACTCTGTGTTAGATGCATTTAAATCTTTTAGTTCTTTAGTTTTTATTCTTATTTTTTTGTTGTGCCAATAAATTTTTAACATTGGAGGAGCATTGTTATCACTTGCTCCAATGAGTGCTTTTTGTGCGTTTGTGAGTCGTCCATGAATTTGCATGATGATGGTTCGATGAAAATTTCCTCCAGCATCTTTAGACATCTCAGGAACAGAAAGTGTCCCTTTCATTCTACCGCCTTCGGCAAAAGTCCAGTTGACTGAGGCACTTCCACCGTCCATTAATTCGCGAAGTTCAGTTCTAGGATAAGATGAATTTGTAGTGGTTGCTCCGCCAGGGTAAGTATAAAATACAAGTGAACCATCCGTAGAATCGTTATACATAAAATCTTTAAGGATAGGATTCGAAGCATAATTTAAAATCTCAGGTGGCTTAACTTCTGTGGGATTTCCATTACCAACTGGAAGTGTCACCTTCCATTTTTTTAATTCAATATGAGGTAAAAAATAATCTACTCCTTCTACCAATTGATTTTCATTGGAAGCATTAGAGTTTTTAGGTGAGCCAGATGATGGTCGTTGCTCGTACTCTTTTTTGCAACTCATTACAAAAAGAAGTAAAAAGGCAAAAATTAAAAATGTAGATACGTTTTTATTTTTTTCTAAAAACCCCATCCGTTGGTCTGTTCTGTTATTATAATTGAAGTTATATAAAACCACCCAGCCTAAATTGAAAGACTGGGTGATTTTTAATTTTAATCAAGAGTTGGTTTACTCTATTACTACGTTATCAAGGAAGACCTCATTAGAGCTATCAACAGCATTTAAAGATCTTACATAAATAACTATGCTAGGTGTAGATGGAGTAAATGTAAATGTACTTGTAACAAATACACCACTATCTGTATTGAAATCATTCGTGATATTAAAATACGCATCAACAGCAGCGTCACCAGAAGGATTAGCATCAATACCTAACTCATCTGAGATTTCTGTATTTAAAATAAATACCTCAGTATTTACGCCCATTGCTTCCGACCGTGTATCGATGGAAAAAGTATATTCTGTACCTTGCTCCACAGAAACAACTTGATACAATCGACGACAACTGTTACTGAATTTCGCTCCTCTTGTTCCATTATTACCACTACTAGTCGATCCAGGTTGCTCATTCGTACAGTAAGTCGCATCAATGTATGCGTTCAAGTCTGTGTTATCCCAAAGTGGATCATACGGACTAGGAATTGTATTTCCATTATTATCTACAACCGTACTATTTGGAGTCATATCCCAAGCATCTGCATTGTCACCTGTATTATTAGTGTACTCATCAAAAGTACCATTTAACACCTGTACAATAAACCCTTGAGCGATTACCACCATTGCCGTTTGTTCAGACATCTTACCAGTCAAACTATAAGCAGTTAATGTTACTGTGTAAATTCCATCTTCAGCATAAGTGTGAGAAGGATTCATTCCTGTAAATTGAAACTCGTCTCCAAAATCCCATAATAACTCAACTGCACCTACAGAAGCATCCATGAAATGCACAGTCTTGTAATTATTTGCATCTATTTCGAAAGTAAAGTCAGCAGTAACAGGTGCTTGTATATCAACTGGCTTTGATAAAGTAGCTGACAACCCTGAAGCACTTGTAACCTCAAGTGTTACTGTATAAACATCAGGTTCTGCATAAACATGGGTAGGAGATTCTTCTGTTGAAGTATTTCCATCACCAAAATCCCACATAAAACTTTCTCCATCTGTAGATGTATTAGTAAATGTGTACTCTAAAAAATCAACTGCACTCTGTGCAATCTCAAATCCAGCCGATGGAGGTACTGCACCAGCAGCTCCAACTTCAATTGTAAAATCATCTAATCTAGCCTCAACTGGTCCATTAAAGAAATAAATTGCAACAACATCATTATTTCCTGAATTAAAAGATAATTTCTGCTCTAAGTATTCAGAAGGATCTGATGTGTCGTTTACGGTTACTGAACCAAGAGTGTTATCAAGTGCGTCCTGCGTAGTCGTAAAAGTTCCTCCAAAATCTGTCACACCTAAAATAGAGACCGTTACAAAAGGATCAGCTGAATTATCCAACATAGTGTACCAGAATCTCAAATCATAATTAGTTTCAGGTTCTACCGCAATTTCTTGATAACCAATACGACTTTGGTCACTAGGCAATTTAGCACCTTGAAGTCCAAATGTTACTGGACTCCCTGTAATCTGAATAACACCACCTAAGTCATTATTTCTCCATGAATCTCTTCCATCACCATCACCACTAGGCAAAGTGTTATCTTCAAAACCTGGCTCTAAAATAATTGGCTGAAAAGGGCCTTCAACCACCTCAACATCAATAGTTATCGTTCCAGATTCTCCTCTTCCATCACTTGCGGTTAAGGTTACTGGATAGGTGCCTTCTCCTGGAAAGGTAAATGTAGGATCTTGTTCACTTGACGTACCAGTACCAAAATCCCATGCAAATGTGGTAGATTCAGTTGAAAGATTCGTGAACTTAATCGTTTTGAAATCATCCAAAGTGGATGCGTAAGAAAAGTTGGCAGAAGGTAAAATTGTGTCAACTTTCGAGTTTGCATCTGGTAGGTCATACTTGAAAGAGTCTTGACAACTATTCAAAGCAATAGCCATGATGGCTAAGCAAAAGAACAATTTAGTTGCTCTATCCATAAAATTAAATTTATTTTTCATTTTTTAAAATTTTAAATTTTTATTTTATTTAATACCCTGGATTTTGACTTAATAGCCCACCACTTAAATTAATTTCTCTTGCAGGGATTGGTAGTAATAATTGTCTCGCACTATAACTAGTATATCCCATCTCTGCAGCATGTGCACTTAACACAGGATCAGCAACTCCAAATCTCAATAAGTCATAGAAACGTTGATTTTCAAAAGCCAATTCTACACGTCTTTCATCCAATAATGCCTCTCTTGTAAGTGTTGTAGGACGATCAGCTACAGGATCAAATCCTGCTCTTTCTCTAACCGCCATATATGAATTGATTGCAGCACCATCATTCGTTGAAGCTCCACCAGCCATAATAGACTCTGCATGCATTAACAATACATCTGCATATCGTAAAATAATCGCATCATTACCCGCATCACGAGGACTGCCACCATAGGTAGGTGGAGTAACTGTAATATCAGAACCTTCAGGTAAAAATTTTGCTACTTCAATCCAAGTACCAGTATTCCAGTAAGAAGTTGCTGTTCTATTTCCTCCTTTTGATTGAAAAACTGCTACAAGATTATCATTAACCATGTTGTGGCCATCTTCTCTACCTTGACGAACTGTTGCGGTAAATTCAGATGAGAAACTTTGACTTTCTAAAGAGTTTCCTGCATCATATTGAATAGCAAAAAGAATTTCGTCATTCAATTCATCATAGAATACATCATGAAAATCTGCTTCTAAACTAAACTCTCCACTATTCACAATCGACTCGCATAATTGCTGAGCTCCTGAATAATTAGGACTTGGTTGTGTCATGTAAACTTTAGCCAAAAGACCTTGAGCTGCTGCCTTTGATGCTCTAGCTTTATGAGAATTATCTAAGTTAGAAACTGCCTCTGACAAATCTGCAACAATTTGCCCATATACTGCTGCTGTAGATGCTCTAGTAAAAAGTACCTCATTGTCTGTAGGCCCTACTACTTCAGTTACCAATGGCACATCGCCAAATAACCTCACCAATTTGAAATAAGCAAAAGCTCTTAAAAATTTTGCTTCAGCAGCATAACTACTTTGATTAACTTCATCAGCAACACTAATAAAGTTTAAAACATTATTTGCTCTTGCAATTACTTCATACATCGACTGATACATATCTTCCGATTGTATATTATTAGGGTCAACTCTATACCGATGGAAATCGGCTTTTGTACCCTCTAATGTAGCTGTACGAGTATTATCCGAACGCATTTCGGATAACATATATTCAAATTGAATCCCTCGATTAGCTCTAGTAATATTGGTCTCTGTATTTTCATTGACCCCTTGTATTGCATCATAGATTCCTATAATACCAGCCAACACATCATCATCACTTCCAAAGAATGCATCTACAACAATCGCAGAATCTGGTAATGGATTTAAAAACTCATCATCGCAAGAATGGAACATAATTCCTATTCCGACAAGTAGTATATATTTAATATATTTCATTTTTAGTATTTTTAAAAAATTAGAAATTAACGTTTACACCACCTGTAAATGTTCTAAATAGAGGTGTACCTGCTCTCTGAGAACCATAAGCTCTAGGACTGTTATTTGTATCAATGAATTCAGGATTGAATCCGTTATATTCATCAGAAGTCTTATAAATTAAGTTCTGACCAGATACGTAAACTCGCAAACCAGTTAAACCAAATCGTGATAATTGATCTTGTGTGAAGTTATATCCAATGTTTACATTTCTCAATGAAAAGTAACCTGCACTTTGTACAACCTCATCTGTCCAAATTCTTGGTTGAAGGAATGAAGCATGAGATATAACTCCATCAGCAACTACTTGAGCCTCATCAGAAGTACGTCCTTGCCAATGTGTACCGAAATATTGATCTCCAATATTTTTCACTTCAGCACCAAGACTTCCTTGAAGCATAACAGAAATATCAAAATTGCCAAATCCGAATTCATTGGTCAAACTCCAAATAAATTCTGGATATGGATCTCCAAGAATCGTCTTATCTTCATCTGTAATAATTCCGTCACCATTCAAATCTTTAACGATTACATCTTCTGATACTCCGTTAATTGGAATCCAAGGTGAGTCATAATATTTAGCATCAATTTCTGTATCCTTAACAAATCCATAAAATGAAGAGATAGGATTACCTACAGAATTTATCCATTGTGAATTTCTACCAAATCCATCTTCTAGTAAAGCTCCATCTGATTCACCAAAACTGATTAATTCATTTCTGTTTGTTGATGCAATTATCGAAGTGCTCCAACTTAATCTACCATTAGAAATATTTCTAGTTCTTAATTCAAACTCGAATCCACTATTCTGTACTTCACCTAAATTCACAATACCGCCTTGAAAACCAGTTACATAAGAAACAGGATTTTCTAATAATAATTTATCACTTGTTCTTACGTAATAGTCAAACGATCCAGTAATTCGGTTACTCATAAATCCGAAATCAATTCCAGGATTGAATTCCTTTGAAGCCTCCCATTGCAATAATGTATTTGCTATGTTAAGAGCAGAAACACCCGCCGTAATTTCACCATCTACAATAGCACCTGAAGTATTCAATAATGCCAAATAAGGATAGTTATTAACAATATCACCACCTGCTACTCTAAAATTCTCATTACCTGTAAGTCCGTAACTAACTCTAAACTTTAATCGACTTACTGCATCGTTATTACCACTCAAGAATTTTTCATTGTGTACATTCCAACCAAAAGAAATAGCTGGGAAATTACCCCACTTTGAGTCTACACCGAAAACAGAACTAGCATCTCGTCTAAAAGAAGCATTTATCAAGTATCTATTATCAAATGCATAATTAACCCTTGCGAAATAACCTATCTTATTTTTCTCAATGTTGATTTCTTCAAATTCAGAAAGAACAGTTGCTCCTTGTAAATTTTTAAGTAAATCATTAGCATATCCTGTACCTTCTACTGAACTGTTTTCAACTTGTCTTCTTTGAAAAGTTGCACCTACCAAAACACCAATATCATGACTACCCATTGCTTTGGTATAATTCAAAGTATTATCTGAAATCAATCTATTACGTACTCTGTTTTGCAAATTGTAAGAAGCTCTACTTGCTGAAGCATGGTGTTTTGTTCCATTCCATCTTGTTCTTTTTCGGTTTTCCATTGTCATACCGAGCGATGATTTCGCAGTAAGTCCGTCAATAATTTTATACTGTAAATAGGTTTGAGCTAAAATTTTAGTTTTATACTCATAATGTTCTCTTTCAACATATTGAGCATAAGGATTCATATCTCCTGAAGTACGAGGTCTACTAGCACCTTGCTCATCAGTAGTATCAATATCAATATTCACTAAGTGATTCTCCAAGAAATAATCTCCTACTCCAACATCTGGATAATTACCTCTATTAATATATTTTAGAGTTGCCTCAGTATGGTAAATCGGCAACCATGGAGATTGTCTGATAGGATTATGAATTGATGTAGGTAAAGCTCTTCGTTTTGAATAAGAAGGGTTAAGATTAAATCCAAACTTTAGATTATCAGTAATTTTAGTATCCATCTTGATTCTTCCTGAATAGAATCGATAGTCATCAGTAATTACAACACCTTGATCGCCTAGAGTTCTTAAAGACGCACTAAATTTTGTTTTCTTACTTCCTCCTCTTGCAGAAAAAGAATGACTTGAAATGTTTCCTCCATCGAAGAATACATCTTGCCAATCTCTATCAATTCCAGTCTCCTCAACTAACTGTAATGCATATTGTGTATTGTTAGTTAAAAAACCTTGCGCAGCTTGTTCTTTTTCAGCCCACTCTGCAACACTCTTTCTATAACCATCACTTCCAAAAGCTTCCTTTCTACCTATGTAAGTTTCATAGCTAAATTTAGTTTTTCCATCTTTACCACTCTTCGTAGTAATTAAGATTACACCATTGGATCCTTCACTACCATAAATAGCAGCAGATGCAGCATCTTTTAAAATCTCAAATGACGCAACATCATTCATATCAAGATTACCAAGAAAATCAGGATCTACTACTAAACCGTCAACTACTACTGCAGGGCCAGCTTCTGCATTGATAGATCCGAATCCTCTAATTGTAATTGTAGGAGCAGCACCAGCTTCAGCAGAACTTGCTTGAATGTTAACACCAGATACTTGACCAATAAGTGCGTCATCTACCCTAGCTACTGCAATCTGATCCAATTTTTTATTTTCAACTTTGGAAATCGATCCAGTTAAGTGTGATTTTTTCTGAGTACCGTATCCAATAACCACAACTTCATCAATTAAAGAAGCCGCAGTTTGTAAAATTACATTAATAGTCGTTCTAGAATCAACAGGTACTTCTAGCGTTTTCATACCTGTGTAACTTATAATCAATACATCAGTTGGGTTAGCATCTATTGTAAATTTCCCATCAAAGTCAGTAGTTGTTCCTACATCTCCAGATGCTCCTTTTACAAGTACTGTAGCTCCAATTAATGGCAGCCCATCATCAGCACCTATAACCGTTCCTGTAATTCTTAAAAAAGTTGTTTCTTCTGTTTCAAAATCTTTTGTAAAATCATTTGCATACGAAAATTGGCAACCTAGGAATAAAAAAATTCCTATGAAAAGACCTATTCTGTAGCGAATTTGATTGTGGAGTAAATAATTTAATTTCATAATAAAAATTTAGTTTAAATATTTTTTCAAAGTTCGTATCAGATTTTTACTCATACGAAATATTTAAAATACTGGTAGGTTTCATAATACTAAGCCTTTCTAACTTGATACATACCAAGCTGTCAATAGACTATACTGAGTTGCACTCCTATAGTTTTTATCGAAAATGAAAAAGTGTTATTCAGCAGATAAAGGCAAGCTTAAAAATCTACCGTACCTGTGGGTTAGCATTAGCTAATCCATTTTTTTATGGCTAACTGGAATTGAAAATAGTGTGAGACATGATTAATCGTTTTTTTGTTTCTAAAAATGGTTTCAAATATTTGGAAAGATTATGGTTTCAAAATTATTCAAAATTCATAATCACTTATCTTGTCTTGAATTCTTAATATTATTTTTTACTTAGACTGGCCAAACTCGATTACATCTTTTAGATGTTTTTTCATTGCTTCGCTAGCGGCTTCACCATTGCCATTAATAATATGTTGGAATATAGCTTGGTGTTCAAGGATAACTTTATTGTCGATATCTTCATCACAAACTTTAAATTGAATAAAGCTATTCACAATGTCTGGCGTGATAATTAACATCAATGATTTCAATACCGCATTTTTACTTGCCTCTGCTATTTTTAAGTGAAACATCAAATCTTCCTCAACAGCAGGTTCATTCTTTTTCACTTTTTCTTCGTAAGCAATTAATGCTTTTTTAATTTCAATTATATCTTCTGGAGTTCTTCTCTCGGCAGCTAGTTTAGCACCATTTGTTTCAAGAATAACTCGAGTTTCTACTAATGATTTAAAGTCGTTTTTTTCCAATTTCAAAACATCTGTTATTAAACCTTCCAAAGCTGTCATACCCATACCTGATACTACTGTGCCGCTTTGAGGAAGTGTTTTTAAAATTCCATAAAACTCTAATTTTCTAATAGCATCCCGCACATGAGTCCGGCTTACCCCTAGTTTTTCCGCCAATTTCCGTTCTGGTGGAAGTTTATCCCCTGAATTCAATTGACCCGAAGTTATCAAACTCCTGATCTGGCGAATGATCTTATCAACAGGGGTTTCCACCTTGATTTCACTAAAATTCTCTAACATCTTGTTCTTTTTGTTCTTTTTGTTTTGTTGTTTTGGATCACCAATAATTGGTTGACCAAAAAATTGGTTGACCAAAATTAGTAATTTTATTTTAATAACAAAGTAATTTTTAAAAAATTTCGAAAGTCTAAAATAGGTGAGTTTTTGAATAAAATAGTGGTAGGAATAAACGATACACACGCGATTGCTCTCTCTTTTTTTTCTTCAGTTTTGAAAACCTATTTAGTAACGGTCAAACAATAAG
>CAKZSH010000222.1 GCA_937918905.1 uncultured Saprospiraceae bacterium | reverse complement strand
CCTGATTTGGACGGAATCTTTTGTCCTCATTTTTCATTTTAATTCAGTCAAAGTATTAACAATTATCCTTCATTAAAATAAAAACTGAGAACAAAATATTCTCGTCTAAATCGGGAACTTATTATTTGACCGTTACTAAATAATTGGGTTGCGTTGTATTTCTGTACCTAGTAGAGCTTCCAGAACTTTGAGTTCTGAAAGCTCTTTAATTGAAAAACACACCTTTAAAGTACTACATGAATTGATTGATATGTATAACGTTTTAAGCTAATTATCTAGGTTTTAAATCCCAATATATTTCTTCGAAAACGTGCAAATTTAGTGTTCTTAAAAAATTAACTTTATCACATATAAACAAAATTAAATTCGTAATAAGTTGACTTACAGCATTTTTTATTTGATAAAAAATAATATTCAATTTTCATTTGTTTTTATTTTGTTATAAGCTAACCTATCTACTATATTTGACTACTACTATTGAGAAAACTTACCATATTTTAACTATTCCTCATAATAGATATTTAAACTAATCATCACCACATTTTTATTACTTACCAGAAGGGAGTTCATCTTTTTTATGAATTCAATCTATTATTTCGCATGGTAAGAACAAACCAAAAAACAGACTTTAGTTTTCCTTTTAAAAAGTCAACTAAAGAAGCAGTCATCCTAACAAACAATCTTGATAAAACTGATAGGTTGTTATCTTCTTTTGCATTATCATTTTTTATGGCTATCCTTTTACTCATTTCTTTGGATAGTGCAAAAACTACATTTCACAACAATGCAATTACATCAAATTGGAATCAACAGAGTATGATTCCTAGTTTATCTGTTTTTGCAATTACTGACAATTCAAGCAAAACGAAAGACATTAAACAACCAATAGAAAAAGAAGTTACACCTAAAGTAGCTGTTCCTTTGGTTGTGTCAAAAAAAGAAAAAGAAGTTTTCAAAACGGAATTAAAAAAGAAAGCGGTAGTCAAAAAAATGGAATATCGGAATGTGGCTCCTCCAACTATTAAAAACTATTCCGTAGCTACTAGCTCTTCTACTTTCAAAAGAAATCCATCCCAAAAAGCGGAAATGGTAAAATTAAACCTTCCTTCGAAGGCAAAATTTTCTAAGCGGAAAAATAAATCCAAAGTACTTGTTGCAAAAAAATTAAAGACAAAGTCTACTCAACTTTCAACAGATTTTGTAATTAATGAATTAGTAGTTAATAAATCTATTACAGATGATTTGTTACCTTCCTCTTATTTTGAAGCAAAGAACAAAGCTGCTTCTGAAGGAAAATTGCTATTTATTAAGTTTGGAGCAAAATGGTGTTTGCCTTGTCGGCAAATGAATAAGGTTACATTTAAGAATAAACAAGTAACTGATATTTTAGAAAAGGAGTATATCAATCTAGCAGTTGATATTGATGATTTTGACGGATTTAACCTTAAGTCCTATTTTAATGTCAAAATGCTTCCTACAATGTTGGTTTTCAATGCCAATGGAAAATTCTTAGCAAAATATTCTCAATTTAAGTCAGCCCATCAAATGGTTAAAATTTTAGAAAGCCATTCTGAACAAGAATTAGAAAGTCACATTTCTGCAGTTGCAATAAATACTGCTCCAAAGGTTTTAGCCCCTCAAATAACCTTTAACCAAATCGAATTAAAAAAGACAATAAATGGTAATGCCATTGATCAACTGAAAGCAAAAGCTAAAAACTGGAGATTCACTTGCATCAATTTAGGAATTCAAAATATCGAGGAAGGTATTTTAAAAATAAATATTATTGAAAAAAAATCTGGAAAAGAATTTTCTACAATAGAAATTCCTTGGACAAATCAAACCAATGGAATTGCTGATACTACTACTACTAATTTCCAATTGGATCTTCCGCTTATAAAACGGAAGAAAAAAGAAGGGGAATATGTGTTAGAAATCTTTCACATCGTCCAAAATTCTTCTAAACTAATTGGGAAAACTACACTAGCGAAAGATGGTCAAATCATCTTAGCCAACTAAAAACAGGAGCTTACTCATCATTTGTATGGGTAAGCTTTTTTTTAAAACCGATAAGAACTTGCTTTTTTAAAATCCAAAACTGAGATAATTATAAGAATTTAGTTAAGGGAGTAGGAATTAAAGGATGAGGAAGTTTGATAAAATGATTTTCTTCGTAATAAGTTCTTGTTCATAAATATTCATAAGTTATTATGGACAAGAACTTAAGAATTAATATACTTTATCATTTTGGACTTAAGCTCTTGTTTCTATTTTCTTTTTTCCTATTAAAGGTTGATTCAACCAATGATCCGCATCTGTTTCTATTTGATTTTGTAATTGATAAATGACTAAAGCAATCAACACTCCTATCATAGCTCCAACATATACATCTTGAAAAAAATGCTGAACCAAATAAATCCTAGACAATCCAACTAACAATGCAATTACAAAAAGCAATACACCCCAAATTCTTTTTCCAGACATAATAAAAGCAACAATTCCATACAATGCAAAACCTGACATGGTATGACCTGAAGGAAAACTGGTCTGTCCTGTATATAATTCTACGCCTTCCACAAAATTTATTTGCCCATCTAAATCTAGATTTTCCAAAAACATTAAAGGACGATCATGTTTAAAATAAGATTTTAATATACTGCTGAAAATTGAAACGATAACTCCCACTAATGGAATCAAAATCGCATACCTTACTTTTACAAAAAGAAATACAATGAAAAACAAAAGGTAGAAAAACTCCTCTCCCACTTTTGTAAAATATAAAAAAAACAAATCGCTAAAAGCGGTTCGTCTTTCACTAAAAAAAAATATGGTATCAGGTTTTTCTATTTGAGAGAGGAGAATCCCTCCGAAAATAAAGAAAAGTAAACAGCTAGTTAAAAAATATTTATTAGCACGAATGATTTTTGCCATCAATAATTATTTAATTCTCACTTAAACAACAATAATATTATCCCCCTACAAATCCTTTTAAAAGTCTAAATACCCAATTAAGGTAATTAGCATACTTGTCAAAGTTAACTACCTTCTTATCTTCCAATGCCCGTTTTGTCAAAATTATTGCAATTGGGATTAAAACCAAAAGAGGACACCAAGCTGCAAACCTAGCAGGCAATACATAACTTTCTGCTAGTTTTTGAAATAAGATATTTAAAATAATAAATAGCATAAAAAACATAATGGCAATCAACAATGGATAACCAAATCCACCTTTCCGCACAATCGCTCCCATGGGCGCTCCAATAAATAAAAACACGCAACAAACTAAGGCAAATGTATATTTCGAATAAAGGGCAAAGATATGTTTTACCTTGGATTCTTTTTTGGGGTTGATGCTTCTTTGGTTAGCTTGAGCATGATTTAAGGTTTGCTTTGCCGTAGTTTTTGCTCTTTCTTTTATATTAAACCTCACTCTTTCTGACTCTGGAAAAAGTTGATAAAATGAAGAATATGCTGGTAATTCCTTTTCTATCACTTGGTCAAGGAGCGGCTTTGCGGGCACTCTCTTAACTGTAGTATTCTTTTTCTTAGTTTTGGTTTTAGTATTTTTTGCCTTTGATTTTGCTAAATTTTTTTTCTTCTTTTTTATCAATTTATCCCTTTCCTTTTTAGCTTTTGCTTTGGAAATTTTCTTGGATGGATTTGAATTTACTTTTTTACTTTGGGGAGGCTTTTTGTCCTTAGAGACTGATCTGTTTTTGTCTGGTTGTTTGGATTCTCCTATTTTATTTTCCTTTTCTTTTTTTGCTTCTCTTTCTGCCACCCTTTTCTTTCTTTCCGCCTCCTTTATAGCCATCATTTTTTTCTTCTTTTTCCTTAAATCTTCTTTTAATGGATGAAAATTATTTTGAATCAGTTCATCTAGTCTAGTCCGATAGGAATCCATTCTACTATCTATTGAGTCAATCGCATTGCCCAATTGTTGAACCGATAACATGGTATAATGATTTTTAAATCGTTCCTGATCTGTAAGGTCAATATTAAATTCTTTGGTATCAAAAACCTTTGTCCATTCTTTAAACTTCGTTCGCATAAAAGAATGTTTTTCATCCTCTCCTGCTTTAGCTTTATCACCTTCTTGGTAGTGATAACCATTTTTAAGATTCATGACAAAATAACTATTATCATTGGCCATATACATCTCCCCTGTCTCAGCAGTAATCATACTATATTTTCCTAAATTATAACTTTGGTGGTCATAAATAATGACATCTTTTATAGACTTATTATCTTTTTCTTTTTTGCCAATATGAATGATAAACCCTTTAAAGTCTTCATTAAAAACACCTTCCTCTAAGTTAAGTGTAGGTTTTTGAGTACGAATATCATGTAATCTTGACTTGAATTTCAGGTTAGCAATAGGGACTAAATTATTGGAACAAAGGAAGGAAAAGAATGTGATTACGATTGCAAAATAAAGCATGGGTTGCATGATTCGAATCAAAGATACTCCTGCCGATTTCAAACTCGCAAGTTCATACCGCTCTCCCAAATTTCCCATAACCATCACAGAAGATATCAATATCGCAATAGGCAACGCCCAAGGAATAAGTGAAATACTATTATAAAGGAGAATTTCTAAAACCAATCCCAAACCTGCACCTTTTCCCACCATATCATCAACATACATCCAAATGAATTGCATCATCAATACAAATATGGCTACAAAGAACGTAGCTATAAATGGTGCTATGAATTGTTTAATTAAATATTTATCTATCGTTTTCAATTGAAACTTAGATTTGTTTTAAAATTTACTTTCAGTTAGAAATAGTTGAAAAATCATTACTTTAAATACTTAGTCAAAACCCAAAGGTAAGAACTTATTCCATCTCCAATATATAACGGTTCTTCCACTAATTTTGCTACAATGATTTTCTTAAATTATTTTTAACATATTTTCTCTTTGTAACAATAACTTTAACAATTGTAAAAATTATCTAAATTTGTCTTTTTTTTTATTAATAAAAGAAACAAGATCATTATGGAAGACTTTGATAGTATTATTAAAATTGTAACAATGGTTATTGTAGGTGCTATCGCTGGTACACTTGCAGCTAGGATTATGAAAGGAGATCACTTTGGATTTATTGTTAATGCCATTTTAGGAATATGTGGAGCGGTTGTAGGAGGGTTTATTTTTGACTTTATAGGATACACTCCTGGTGCTGGTATTGTAAAAACAGTTGACAATACTTTTGGTGTACAATTACCACCAACATTTATAGGTATGATCGTATCATCTACTCTTGGAGCAATTATTATTCTTTGGGTCGGAAGATTTTTAAAAAAAGGACGAAGGAAATAATTTATAATTAAAAATGAAGGTTCTAAACGAATTTATGTGGTTTATTCAAATAGTTATTGGTTCAAGGTGAATTGATGTGGTTTGTTCAAATAGTTATTAACTGATGTTACGCACAAAATGTATTGATTATTGAACGCTGAGTCGCTGAGACACAGCGTTCAATAATCAATATGTTTTCGAAACTAGATCAACATATTT
>CAKZSH010000221.1 GCA_937918905.1 uncultured Saprospiraceae bacterium | reverse complement strand
GCTTGACGGTCCAAAATTTTTGAATATACGATTTTGGACCGTCAAGCGAAGCGACCGTCCACCGTCAAGTGAGTGAAACGAACGACCGTCTATCGTCCTATTCATCCCACCATACTGGCGAATTTATACTATTTTGATTTGTTGCAGTAGCATTGTTATAATTTTCTCTATTCAAAGCTTCTTCATCAGCAGGGTAGGGAAGTCGAACGGGAATCAAGTCATTATTTAAACTTGCGGAAATAGTTTTTAATTGCGGAAAACCAGTTCTTCGATATTCAATCCAACCTTCGTAGCCATTGATGATATTGTGTAACCATTTTTGAGAAATGATTTGTTCGATTGGGTCATTTCCGTTTTGATTGTAAGCGGTATTTCCTGAAGTTAAATAATCAACAGGTAAGGGAGTGTTCCAATACTCAAAGGATAACATTACTCCTGCATTATAATAATCTTCAGCATTTTCAGAAATAAATCCACGTTCTGCAGCTTCTGCCAATAAAAATTGAACCTCAGCAGCAGTTATGAAATTAGCATCTAAGGCAGAAGTATTTTCTCTAAAAATGGTTCCAGATAAAGAAAAATCAGCAACAGAGATAGAGGTAGATGATGCATCTGGCCCATTTAAAAAACCTTTAAATTCTGTTCCTGTTGGATCATTTCCAATTGGTCTAAAAAAAGTATTCATTCTTGGGTCATTCCAGTTTTTTAGAATTTCTTCCATAGTTTCTGACATGATAAATAAATTAAAATCACCTGCTCGAAGAGTTGCCATTCTGAAATTATTAGGTGGGCCATCTGTAAAATCAAAGGTAGCATTATCTACATTGGAAGCCATTAAATTGTTAGAATTAAAAACACTTTGAACCAAAGTTGAAACATCCATTTTATTGGATAATCGCATCAAGTATTTTAATTTTAAGGAATAACCAAATTTTATCCATGCTTCTAAATTCCCATTAAAAAGAATATCTCCTTCCAAAGATTGCGCTCCGTTGTAGGCTTGAAGGAGTGCAATTCCTTTATCTAAATTGGATAAAATTCCATCTTCTCCAGTATAAATTAGTTCTTGTGAATCATAGGCCGGAGTGACATTTCCTTCTTTTCCATTCAATGCTTCAGAATAAGGAACGTCTCCAAATATATCTGTTAAAGCAGCACTCATATATGATTTTAAAATTAATGCTGGTCCTTCGTAAACTGCAGCACTCGGATTGCTTCGAGCAAAATCAATAATGATTTCATTGTCTCTTAAATTTGTATAAATCGGAAACCATGGGTTCCCTCCAAATTGAGGTTCTGTCAAACTATGTCGATCAAATAAATTAAAATCAATAGCTGTAAAATATTGACCTAATAAATTACCAGCAACAAACCCTTCGTAGGACATTTCTTCTCCATAATCATAAATGACTTGTCGCAAAAGCAAACTAGGTTGTACTTCAATTGGAGCATTTGGATTGGTATTAATCTCTTCAAAATCTTTTGTACAGGAGCCTAAAAAAATTAATGAGATACTAAAAAGTAAATATATTTTTCTTTTCATTTTTTTATTTTTCGACATTTACTTAATCCTTACTTTTAAGTAAATGTATTGTTATGGATTAACTAATAGTTAAAAATCTAATCCTAATTTAATTCCAAAACTACGCGAAGTAGCATAGGACATGTCCTCAACTCCACTTATAAAATTATTGCCCTGTACCGCTAATTGTTCTGGATCAAAATGAGGAATATCACTCCATGCAAATAGATTTCTTCCAATCAAAGCCAATTTTAATTGTCTTCCATTTTTAAAAAAACCTTCTGATTTTTCAGCAGATTTAAAAGTATATCCAATTGAGAATTCTCTTAATTTTAAATAGGAAGCATCGTAAGTATTATTCTCTTCATGGTTTCTATCATAAAACTGTCGGTAATAACTTTCAGGAGAAACAGCTATGTTATTGGGAGTCCATATTGGATTCTCAGGAGTCCCAGTATTGACGACTCCATCCGCTACAATTCCAGCATCAGGACGATCTTCTGTTTCTTTTAATTGTCCACCAACTCCTGCTAAGGCTTGAGTTCTAGAGACAATTACGCCACCTTTTCTCCAATCTAATAAGAAACTAGCATCCCAATTTTTATAACTAAAATGATTGCTAAATCCTAAAGTGAAATCAGGATTGTAATTGCCTAATTTTATCAAATTGTTATCCACAATAAATTTCCCATTACTATCAATTACAAAATCCCCATTTTCATTTTTTAAATAACCAGTTCCATAAATATCTCCGATTCTTCCTCCTTCTTCTACTTGAAACCAAACAGTTTGATTGGTATTGTCATAGACTCTTGAATAAGCTAAAGTTAATCTACCTGCTTCTTGAGGTAGAGACTCCACAATAGCTTCATTTGTACTAAAGTTGAAAAAGGTATTCCAAGAAAAATCTTTTTTTCGAATAGGATTTATTCCAGCAACAATCTCAATTCCCTTAGTCCTAACTTCACCACCATTGACTACTTGTTGAGTGTAACCAGAGGTAATCGAAATAGGTAAAGAAATGATTTGATTTTCAGTCAAAGTATTATAATAGGTGAAATCAAATTTTAATCTATCATCTAAAAACCGAAGATCTGCTCCAACTTCAAACGATTTAATTTTTTCGGGTAACAGGTTGGCATTAGCAATAAAATTTTGCTCGCTGAATGTAGGTTGATTGTTGACAGGAGTTTGTGCAATAAAAGCACCCGCCGTTTGAAATGGATCAGTATCATTTCCAACTTGTGCCCAACTCGCTCTAATTTTTGCAAAAGAAATCGTTTCAGGCAATTGAAATAATTTTGATAACAATACACTTGTAGAAACAGAAGGATAAAAGAAAGAACTATTTTCTGCTGAAAGGGGAGTAGCCAAGGCACTCGACCAATCATTTCTTCCAGTAATATCTACAAATAGAAAATCTTTGTAACCGATTTTTAATAAACCATAAACACTATTAATTCTCTTTCTAGCATCAATATCAAAAGTCTCTAAAGGAGCAGCAGCATTCGACAATTTAAAAATTCCCGGTTGAGCTAATTGAACAGTTTGGATTTGTTTGGTGGATGCTTTTTGATCCATTCGATTAGCACCTGCGGAGAAGTCCACCGTTATATCATTTAATTGAGATTTATAATTCAACAATACATCAGTATTGTTTTCTCTATAGAAA
Source organism: uncultured Saprospiraceae bacterium (assembly GCA_937918905.1). GTDB lineage: Bacteria > Bacteroidota > Bacteroidia > Chitinophagales > Saprospiraceae > CAJQQY01. Next base: position 9,749 of record CAKZSH010000221.1, on the reverse strand, counting down.
ACATTGTGTTCTGCGTAGGCTCCATTTTTAAAGCGATTTGAACTAAATGCTCTTCGGAATTGTCGTAACTCATTCGAGTAATCCATTCCACTCCGTACTTTAAAACTTAAGTTAGAGGTGATTTTGTAATTGGCTTCTATATTTCCAAACAGACGATCTCGATTAAATGAATTCCTATTTTCTTTTAAAATAAAATAAGGATTATCAAAAAATGTATAATTGAAAGCAAATTGTTGCACCCCTTCCAAACCAGGCTGCCAATAGTCTTTTAAGTTATCGATATTTAAAGAACGAGGGCCCCAAGCAACTAATGAATAATTAATATTTTCAGAACCATATCCATTAGCAGGACGGTTATTACTGTTGGAGTTGACATAATTTAAAGTAGAAGAAACCTTTAGTTTTTTGGTTGGGCGAAAATTCAATCTTGCATTTAAATTCTTCCGTTTTAAATCAACACCTGGAATGATGGATTCACTCCTAAAATCGGTATAGGAAAATCTGAAATTTCCTCGATCAAATCCAGAAGCAATAGCTAAACTATTAGTTGTTGTAACTCCAGTTTGATAAAAGTTTTTAAGGTTATCAGGATTGGAAACTAATTCTGTTGGAGTAATCGAAGCACCTCCATGAACTGCAACATCACCTCCTCTTACTACCTGTCCATCTGATAAACTTACAGGACTATCAAATTGAGTAGTCAGATTTCCTACGTCTAATTCTGGCCCCCAACTATAAGTTATATTATCATTCACACCTCCTCCTAGTCCATCAACAAATTCAAATTGCCCAGAGTTACCTTGCCCATATTTATTTTGAAATTGAGGAAGTTGAAATGCCTTATCAACAAAAGTGCTTGAGTTAAAACTTATCCCTAATCCTTTTTGTTGACTTCCATCTTTTGTAGTTATGATAATTACTCCATTTGATGCACGAGTTCCGTAAAGAGCTGCAGCACTTGGGCCTTTCAAAACAGAAACGGATTCCACATCGTCTGCATTAATTTCCATACCACCATTTCCAAAATCTACCTCCTGAAATCCTGCTGCCGCTTCGTTGGTGAAATTTACAATTGAGTTGTTATTTATTGGTGTTCCATCAATTACAAACAATGGATTATTATTGGTAAAAGAAGCTTCACCTCGAATGGTGATTTTGGAAGTAGAACCTACACCTGTAGCACCTTGACTTATGGAAACTCCAGCAATTTTTCCATTTAAATTATCCACAAAATTTGCAGATTTCACTTCAGACACTTGTTCTGAATTTAATTGTTGGACAGCATAGCCAATATCTTTACTGGAGCGTTTTAATCCTAAAGCAGTTACCACAATTTCACTTAATTCAGATGAATTGGGCTGAAGCGAAATATCCCAAGTAGTAGTTCCATTCAGTTCTAATTCGAAATTACTATAACCTATATAACTAAAAATAAGGGTAGCATTTTTATTTGAAACTTGAATTTTGTAAGTACCATTAAATTCAGAAATACTTCCATTTCCAGTAGATTTTTCCATGATGGTTACACCAGTAAGAACTTCCTTTGTAACATTATCTGTGATAGTTCCAGAAATGGTAGTTTGACCAAAAGAAATGAAACTCACTAGGCAAATAATACCTAGAGTAAGCAATTTTTTCATAATTGTTTTTTAATAAAAAAAAATATCTGCACCCAATTCGTTACAGAATAGATCAGATTATTTGCTGAAAATTTTAAAAGATTGAAAGGATTAAAATGGAGTAGGAGGGGCTCGAAGTTGCGAGAACTTAAGAATGTAAGAGCATTGTTTTATATGATTGATTTTTAAAAAGGAATTTTGAAAACCAGAGACGATTTTTTTAATGGTATTTCGAAGTGAAATATTTCGCTTTCCATTTAAAAATAAGAAAAAGCTCTTTTCGTCATCAATATCTAAAAGTTCAGGTAGCCAAGAAATGGATTGATTTGATTTCTGAATAACATTTTTCCAATCCAAAAGTAAAGATCCAGTTTCCCATTGCATTTTGACAAACGCAACCCTATTATAGGCTTCTTTTTGTATACCTAATAAATATATCCCTCCATCCTTCGAAGGACCAATTACAATTTTATTTTGAAGAAGAAGATGATTTGCTTCTAAAAGTAGATTTGAAGTCAAGTTAGGAGTGTCGTTTCCAATTGCAATAACTTTATTAAAACCCTTTGAAAAAACATTTTCAATTGCATTCGCTAATCTTTCACCAAATGAACTTCCAATTTGCTCACTTCCAAAAGAGGTAAAGAATGGCAGAGTACTTTTTTTCGCAATCAGTAAAGAATGGCGAATGAGTTTTTTTGCAATATTTCTTTGTCCTTGTTTACCTATATGATGCCCCCAGTTCTTCTGCTCAGACTCTTGAGCTTCAGTTCTAGTGAAAAGTAATACTGCAGTTTTATTATTTGACATACTTGTTTGCAATCATTTTGGAAAGAAGCGTAATATAGTAAGGTTTGTTGAAAATCAAATGTCATTGATGGGACAAGCAAGGCCATCTACTTGAAACAAAGTATAATTAGGGTTTTACTCAGGCATAATTTTCTTTCATTGAATTTTTTGTTATTTAAAATAAAAGTATAAAAAAATCCACAGATGAATCAATTTTCATCTGTGGATTTTTTTTAGAAAACAAAAACTAATTATCCCTCAAAATGAAGCGATACTGTAAATGTTCTTGATATAATTTTTTCTATAACATTTGATTGGTCTAAATTCTCATTAAAAATCAGGACATTTCCTAAACCTTGAGAAACCTTAAATTCAGGAGAGAAAATAAAGTAAGGAAAGAAAAATTGAATTCCTGCCCCAATCTCAAAAGCAAAATCAGTAGGAGCTATTCGTACCAATTCATCTTTTTGTCGAGTCCTAGAATCACTTGCTACATCAAATGAATATTTAACTCCAGTAACTACAAAAACTCGCTTATCCTTGAAAGGAGCAGATTTATACCTGACATGAAAAGGTAATTCTACAAAAACAGACTCCACCTTTCTTGTATAAGGTCTTCGATTTTCATTAGTAGCTGAATATTGTACATTTCTTTCAGCAAAAGATAATGTTGGTAGAAATCTAAAATCAAAATATTGACCTACTTTCAAGTTACTTACGATTCCTAGATTAAATCCAGGTCCCGAAACTGCTTGAGCAGTTGAGATACTATCATTTAATATAAAATCATCAGAGTGGAAAACCCTAAATCTTGAAGTATTGTATGCGAGCGTAATACCAAAGTAATATGGTTTTTGCTGGAAATCTAAGAAATTATAATTCCCTCTAGCATTTTTCTGAGCCAAGATGTCTTGTCCTGACATAAGAAATAATAAAACCATTAGTACTATTTTGTACCCGTGTAAATGGAGCAGATGCCTAAGCTTAATCGTTTGCATGTATTTGATTTAAATCCGGTTTTTTCTAAAACTTTAATAAATTCGTTTCCCTCTGGAAAAGCTTGAACAGATTCATATAAGTAACTGTATGCTCGCTTATCCTTTGAAGTTAGTCTTCCCACTAAAGGAAGGATGTATTTAAAATAAAAATTAAATAGCTGTTTAAAAGGAAAAATAGTAGGTTTGGAGAACTCTAGTACAATCAGTTTGCCATCTTTTTTCAAGACTCTATTCATTTCACTTATTCCTTTCTCCAAATTTTCAAAGTTTCTCACTCCAAATGAAACGGTAATTGCATCAAATGTATTATTTTCAAACCTCAAATTTTCGGAATCACCTACCTCCATTTGGATAATATCTGACAAATTTCTTTTACTAATCTTCTTTTTTCCTATTTCGAGCATTTCTTTTGAGATGTCTAATCCTATTATTTCTTCTGGATTCAGTCTCTTCGTCATTTCAATTGCAACATCTCCAGTACCAGTAGCTACATCTAAGATTCTTTTAGGATCTAAAGGTTTTAACTCATTGATCGCCTTCTTTCTCCATATAGTATCTATACCTAAAGTCAAAAACCGATTTAGAAAATCATAATAAGGTGCAATATTATCAAACATCTTTGAAACTTGCCCTTTTTTGTTCTCCTCCTTATTATAAGGTTTTACATGCTCTGCCATTTTTAAAAATTTTCGGATGAAAAATTTGCTGCAAAGATATTACTCTGCAGGTGAATATGAATGTTTTCTTTAAGATTTGAGGAATTATTTTAAATAAAAGTTCCTCATTCAAAATTTTTTTTGAAAAAAATCGAAAAAAATGAAACATTTTCTTTGCATGATTTTGTCACAAAGCAACTTGAAAATGCAAAAAAGTGAAATTAATGAATACTGTAAATGATAAGAGGTAATTTAAAAATGTTTCAATTTAATTAAGAAATTTTCAAAAAATATTTGAATTTCTATTTAGGAAACAATAGATAAGAATTAAAGTTTTAAAAACCTTTGATGGATACAAATTATGATTTTTATACTGTCACAGAATTGAAAATATGGGTAATATAAAAATACTCGGAGGGAATACATTTACAACAGAAACGATTGAGGTCGTTCCATAAAAACCGGGGAATTAAGTACCTGTCAGAAAAACTTAAGTTTGACTGTTCCAAAACCGTTTATTAAAATCTCTAAACTTTTTTTGACAGTACTTATTCTCAGTTTTAAAGTTTATAAGAATTAAAAACCATTTATTTATTAATTAAAACCAATTTAAACCAACATGCAATTCATGAGAATAACTAAAACGCCTCAATTCCTATTCCTATTTTTAATAATATGTTCCAACATTTATGCCAATGAGGTAGATAATGAATGGGCAAAGAAAAACGAACGTTATCCAGGATATATTTTAACATTGGATAATCAGAAAATTGACGGAGAAGTACTAGTGGGGACAATTACAGACAGGGAAGCGAAAATTCAGTTTATCGCAGATAATACAGAGAAAAAGAAAACTTACAAAGCTAAAGAACTAGCTGGTTACGGGTTTGAATCTGTTGAAGAAGATGATTTAGGATTAGAGTACAAGAGATGGATTCATTTTGAGCAACAAAAGGTAGATTATCCTCCAAAACCTTTTGCATCTACTACAGTTTTTATGCAAAAAGAAGAAAATGGAGCACTTGAATTATATACTTACTACATGGAAGTAAGAAATAACAGAAAGAATCCAATCAAATATCATTACTACATAAAGAATGATAAAGGAAATTTAGTTAAAGTTGAAAAAGGAGATTTTAGAAAAGTAGCGGGTAAATTATTCAAAGATTACAGCGCTATGTATGCAAAAATTGGAACAAAAGATTTCCAATACAAAAATCTCGATAGAATGGTTAGAGACTATAATTATTGGTCTACTAATCAGCATAATGCCAACGAATACAGAGTAGCATTAAAACAATAAATGAGTTTTGACTTTACTAGGTGCAGGAATACGAGTAGGAGATGTCTTCCTGCACCCATTTTACAACACGAAGGGTTACTTACTTTTTAATATTAGTTTTTGTTTCATGGCGATTTGTATGTAGCATAAGGCTATATCGCAAATCAAAATTAATGGCGCATAATTCTATTGGTTAAAGTCAGCGTTCCGAAAGGAACTCTGACTTTTTTTTTGTCCATATCATTCCTTTCCCTGACCCATTTTTTGTATCTTTGCACGTCTTTTAGAAGGGGACGGGGAATAAGGCATTAAATGCCATTAAAAGCTGTTAAAAATCAATGTTTTTTCTCTTTTCTTACCTCACCAACCTTCATTTTTTATTTCCATTTAACAAAATAGAAACACTAAGTATTTATGGCAACTGATAAAATTATTCCAGTCAATATTGAGGATGAAATGAAATCAGCTTACATCGACTATTCGATGTCAGTAATTGTATCAAGAGCCTTACCTGATGTCAGGGATGGTTTAAAACCAGTTCACAGAAGAGTGCTATATGGGATGAATGAATTGGGACTGGCTTACAACAAATCCCATAAAAAATCCGCTCGTATCGTTGGAGAAGTTTTAGGAAAATACCACCCACATGGTGATACTTCCGTTTATGATGCAATGGTAAGGATGGCTCAAAATTGGTCTTTGCGGTATCCTTTAGTTGATGGTCAAGGTAACTTCGGTTCCATGGATGGAGATAGTCCAGCAGCCATGCGTTATACTGAGGCGAAACTAAGACGAATTAGTGATGATATTTTATCAGATTTAAATAAAGATACTGTTGATTTTCAATTGAATTTTGACGATACCTTAAAAGAACCAACTGTTCTTCCTACCAAAGTTCCCAATCTATTAATTAATGGTGCATCAGGTATTGCTGTAGGTATGGCAACCAATATGCTTCCTCATAATTTGAGTGAAGTTATTGATGGGATTATGGCTACTATTGATAATCCTGAGATTACTATTGAAGAATTGATGGAGCACATCAAAGCTCCTGATTTTCCAACAGGTGGAATCATCTATGGTTATAATGGTGTAAGAGAATCTTTCAATACAGGTAGAGGAAGAGTAATTGTTAGGGGAAAAGCAGAAATCCAAACTAGTAAATCTGGTAAAGAAACTATTATCATTTCTGAAATTCCTTATCAGGTCAATAAAGCAAATTTGGTAGTAAAAATTGCAGATTTGGTTAATGAGAAAAGAGTTCTTGGGATTAGCGATGTAAGAGATGAATCAGATAGAAATGGATTAAGGATAGTGGTTGAAGTGAAAAGAGATGCAATGGCTAATGTAATTCTTAGCCAATTGTATAAATATACTCCTTTACAAACCTCATATGGTGTAAATAATATTGCTCTTGTTAATGGTCGCCCTGTATTATTGAATTTAAAGCAGATCATTGAGGAGTTTATTAAATTTAGAATTGAAGTAATTGTTCGTAGAACTCAATTTGAGTTAAGGAAAGCAGAAGAAAGAGCTCATATCTTAGAAGGTTTGTTAATTGCAATTGATAACCTAGATGAGGTGATAAAGTTAATTAGAGCTTCTAAAACTGTTGAAGATGCGAAAAATGGCTTAATGAGTACTTTCAGTTTGAGTGAGATACAGGCTAAGGCGATCTTAGAAATGAGGCTGCAAAAACTTACTGGTCTTGAAAGAGATAAAGTTAGAGCAGAATATGATGAATTGAAAAAAACAATCGAACATTTAAAGGAAATTTTAGCAAGTAAAGCACTTCAAGAAGGGATTGTAAAAGAAGAATTGACTGATGTTAAAGATAGATTTGGAGATGAAAGAAGAACTGAAATTAACTTACAAGGAGATGGTGAAATAAATATTGAAGATTTGATTTCTGATGATGAGGTAATTATTACGATTTCTCATTTAGGATATATCAAAAGAACTAAGGTTGCTGAATACCGAAAGCAGGGTAGAGGTGGACGTGGATCAAGGGGAAGTAAAACCAGAGACGAAGATTTTATCGAACATATGTTTGTTGCCACTACTCATAATTATTTGTTGTTATTTACCGAAAATGGGCGCTGTCATTGGTTAAGAGTTTATCAGATTCCTGAGGCAACGAAAACATCAAGTGGTCGAGTCATCCAAAATATTCTTTCCATACCGAAAGAAGAAAAAGTAAAAGCTTACATTAAAATAAAAGACCTTAATGAGGAGGAGTTTATCAAAAACAATTTCATCGTCTTTGGTACTAGAAAAGGAATCATTAAAAAGACTTTAGTTGAAGCTTTTTCTAGACCTAGAGCAAATGGGATAAATGCAATTACTATTAATGAAGGAGATTCATTATTAGAAGCTAGATTGACAGATGGTACTTGTGAAATCCTTATGGCGATTAAGAGTGGACGTGCAATTAGATTTAATGAATCTAAGGTAAGACCAATGGGACGTACTGCTGCTGGAGTTAGAGGAATTAGATTGGCTGATGATAATGACGAAATGGTTGGTTTAATTTGCATTGCTGCTGATGATAAAGAATCGACAATCATGGTAGTTTCGGAAAAAGGAAATGGAAAAAGAACCGAATTAGAGGATTATCGAGTAACTAATCGTGGCGGAAAAGGAGTAAAAACCATTCAGGTGACTGAAAAAACAGGTTCACTCATTACCATCAAATCGGTTAAAGATGAGGATGATTTGATGATTACAAGTAAAGAAGGAATCATGATTCGTACAGGTGTAAATGAAATTAGAGTGATGGGTCGTGCTACTCAAGGTGTAAGAGTTATTCGTCTTGATGACAATGACCAAATTGCCGATGTAGCTGTAATTTCTGAATCAGAAACGAAGGATATAGCGGAAACCGAGCCTACAGAGGAGAGCCAAGAAGGCGACAATACTCCAAATATTTCAAATGAAAAGGGTAGTGGTGAGGAAGAATAATGCACCTGTTTAACAATTTTTAACAAAAAAAATAATAAATTAACCTTATCAAAACGGACTATTTAAAACTCAAAACGTCTTATAGTTGAAAATTGAAAAGGTACGAAATCAACTTTTCATACGTTTGAAAAAACGAATATTTTAAATCAATAAAATTATTAAACCTGAAGAAATGAAAAAAACATTCCTTTTATTACTTACATTTTTAGTGTTGGGGTCTAGTTCTGTCTATGCGCAAGACAATACTAAAGCCATCAAGAAGTTAATTAAATCATCTTCTAAAGCACTAAAAAAATATAAAACAGATCCAACCAACTTAGCTAAATTAGAAGATGCTAAGGCGACTTTGGATGAAGCAATGAAATTAGCAGGTGCTGATGCAATGCCAGAATTTTGGAGTGCTAAAGGCAATATTTCTCAAGCATTAGCAGAACAAGATATTCTTGGAAGAAATGAATTAATGAAGCAAGATGTTTTGAACGGAGAAGGAAACTTGGCTGCTGCTTATATGGTTAAAAGTGGCGATGCTGCTGTTAACGCATTTGAAGCATATTCCAAAGCATTAGAATTGACAGAAAAGAAAAGCAAGAAAGGTAAAATCGTAGCTGAATTAGAAAAGAATGCTACATTTTTGAATGATATTGCTGCTATGTTGTATTCTAATAACAAAGATTATGGCAATGCTTACAAAAACTTTAATGCACTAGTAAGCGCAAGTAAATTGGTTCAAGCAAACGGTGGAAAACCTCTTTTAGATACCAAAGAAAAATTAGAGGAAAATACTTATTACGCAGCTATTTGTGCTCAATTGGCAAAAATGGACTCTGAAGCACTAGTTTTATATAAAGAATTATATGATGCCGGTTCAAAGAAAATTGAAGTTTATGATGCTTTGTTTAGAGCAAATTTAGAGACTGATGAAAAAGCAGCATTAAAATATTTGGAAGAGGGTAGAGCTATCGACCCTGAAAATACCAACCTTCTTTTCTCTGAAATTAATTTTTATTTGAAAAAAGGCCAGTACGATATCCTTGAAGGAAAATTGCAGAAAGCAATGGAAAAAGAGCCTAACAACGCTAGTTTAAGAGCAGTTATGGGTAATGTTTATAATGATTTTTACAAAAAAGAAACTGACCCAACTAAGGCTGCTGGACACTTCGCAAAAGCTGAAGGATTCTACAAGGAAGCGTTAGAAATTAATGCAGAAAGTTTTGAAGCATTATACAGCCTTGGTGAGTTGAATTATAACAAAGCTGCTGCACTTGTAACAAAATATAATGATTTGCCATTGTCAGCTACACAGCGTGAAGTTGATGATTTGAAAGCACAATACTTATCTGCATTTGATAAAGCATTGCCATATTTCTTAAAAGCTGATGAAGTGAATCCTAAAGATTACAATACTATCCTAGCTTTAAAAGAAATTTTTGCTAAGAAAGATGATTTT
>CAKZSH010000220.1 GCA_937918905.1 uncultured Saprospiraceae bacterium | reverse complement strand
GGTCGAATAATTTAGGGAGGCCGCTGAGAATTTTTTTCTTTTAGAAAAAATTAACAGAGACAAAGAGATTTAGTCTTTTTAGCTCTGCTGCAATTTTTCGAAGAAAAATGCTCTGCGACTTTTAAGTTATTCGACCTCTGTGTCTCAGCGACTCTGCGTTGAAAAATTGCGTTCAAGAGCATTAAGAAATGTGTGTCTATATTTTTTCTTAACACTCCTAATTTTGAATCCATAATTTCAAAAAAAAAAGTTCGCTATCATCATTCTCTGATAATTCTTTTTAGTACCAGATGATAGCGAACTTTAATTTAAAAGAAAAGGGAAATAATAGATACGCTATTATTTCCCTTTGTGTTAAGATAAGGCTTGTGGTACGTCACTAGAGGACTCCACAATAATCTTTTTTGCTCTATCTAAAATAGTTGTGTCATTAATATTAAGGATCCCACCATCAGGACCAGCTTGTAAATGCCACTTGGCATTTTGTCCTGGAGTCTTTTTAGCTCCAAAAAAATTTCTTACGGTTTGTTCTTCGAGATCTAAATCTTGTGCAATTTTGCGAATGCTACCAGTTGGGAGGGCATGTTTAATGTTTCTTAATTCTTTGAAGGTAATATTCATATTCATAGAAGTTTTAGAAAAGAGTTAATGAATTTTAAGAATTAATCAGAGAATAGTAATATATCGGAAAGTTATAAAATTCGAAATAATTATCCAAGTAATTCAATTAAAAATTAATATTATTTGGCATATTTTTGTTTTCTAAGAATTTATTGAATTTATTTTTAATTTAATATGAATGTGCTTAATGTATATTTTTACTTGATTTCTAATAAAATATGAAAACAAAATTGATACTTAAACCATTTAAGTATGAAGACAAAATTATTGTTAATCATCTTTGGCAAAATTTTGTCCTCCTACCTTACTTTTATAAAAATAGATTTTATGAAAAAAGCTCAAGCAATTCGACTTTTTATACTTTTATTAATTATTTCATTGGCTGCATTTTTAGTCACCCATGAGTCAGGGACTATCTACATTAATGGCATTGGAGTTTTGATGGCAGCTTTAACTGGATTGTGGTTATTGAGTTTGATAATAAAAGATGCAAGTATTATTGATATTTTTTGGGGATTCGGATTTGTGTTGATTGGATGGTTTTATGCATTTGAATTACATGATTTAAATCTTGATTTTCGACAAAAAATTTACCTCGCCCTGATTTCCATTTGGGGGTTACGATTGACCGCTTATTTGGCCTATCGAAATATTGGAAAACCAGAAGACTATCGCTATGCTCAATGGCGAAAAGATAATGGAGCAAAATGGTGGTGGTTGTCTTTTATTCGAGTTTTTGCTTTGCAAGGATTTTTACTTTGGATTATCTCTTCGGTTTTTGTTCAAGGATTTCAAGTAAATGCGGAACTATCTGTTTTTGAATACATAGGAATTGCTTTTTGGGCGATAGGTTTATTTTTTGAAACAGTAGGAGATTGGCAGTTGATGCAGTTTAAAAAAGATCCTAATAACAAAGGTAAAGTTATGGATAAAGGGGTATGGAAATATACTAGGCATCCTAACTATTTTGGAGATGCAATGGTCTGGTGGGGATTTTTTATTTATGCCTTATCCAATCCGCAGGCGTGGATTTTTATCTTTTGTCCAATAATTATGACTTTATTTCTAGTGAAAATTTCGGGAGTCGCCATGCTTGAAGTAAAATTAAAAAAGACGAAGCCCAAATATGAAGAATATATTCGCAAAACTTCAGCCTTTATTCCAATGCCACCTAAGACTTAAAAATGAATAACGAATATCGAACTTCGATATTCGTTATTCATCTAGGTATTCTGCAAAATAACATCAGTTAATTGAGCAGCAGTTTTAGTGCCTGCCTCATGCCATAGCTTCTTTCCATTTTTAAATATCATAAAAGTTGGAACACCCATCACTCCCATATCAGCAGCCATTTTCGAATATTTATCAACATCAATCTTAATGACTTTGGCTTTGCCAGCTACTTTACTTGCTACTTCTTTTAATACAGGATTCATGGTCATACATGGGCCACACCATGTTGCGTAGAAATCAATTAGTACAGGTTGATCTCCATTTAGTAATTCTTTAAAACTAGGTTTTTTATTCATTTTTTCATCGTTCTTTAATAGTTCCTTACCTTGCGAAAAATAATATCACAAATTAATTATTAATAAATGACATATCCTCAAATCATAAAGGATTTAAAAGCAAAAAAGTTTTCACCTGTTTACTTGTTACATGGAGATGAGTCTTATTATATTGATAAAATCTCAAAATATATAGAAGAAAAGGTGTTGACGGAAGGAGAGAAGTCTTTCAATCAAATGATTATGTACGGAAAAGATACCGATCATAAAACATTGATTGATACTTGTAGCCGATATCCCATGATGGCTTCTCATCAGGTAGTGATATTAAAAGAGGCGCAGGATATGAAAACTTTAAAAGAGCTGTTACCTTATATTGAAAAACCAGTCCCGACCACTATTCTTGTAATTTGTTTTAAGCATAAAAAATTTGATGGGCGTACCAAGTTTGGAAAATTAGTAAAATCAAAAGCTGTAGTTTTTGAATCTAAGAAACTATATGATAATAAAATTCCCGATTGGATCAGTTCTTACTTAAAAGATAAAAAATTAGACATCACACCTACTGCTGCCGCTTTGGTTGCTGAATACCTTGGAACTGATTTGTCAAAAGTGAGTAATGAATTGGATAAATTGGCCATTAATATTTCCAAAGGAACGACGATTGATGAAAAACACATTCAGGAACAAATAGGGATCAGTAAAGAATACAATGTTTTTGAATTACAAAAAGCACTTGGTTCAAAAAATGTAGTCAAGGCCAATCGAATTATAAATTATTTTATTTCCAATCCTAAAAAAAATCCGTTGGTCGTAGTTGTAGGAACCTTGTTTAATTTTTTTAGTAAAGTGTATTTGACTCATTTTTTAAAAAATAAATCAGAAGGAGAAATGATGAGTGCATTGGGCGTGCGACATGCTTTTTTTCTTAAAGATTATAAATTGGCAGCACGAAATTATCCTCATCAACAATCTCAAAAAGTAATTTCGGTTTTAAAAGAATATGATTTGAAATCAAAAGGGGTAGAACGGAATAGTACATCGGATGGAGATTTGATGAAGGAAATGGTTTTTAAAATATTACAAAGTTGAGTTTTTTCCTATTGAATTCTGGCTTTAATTTTTTTTTACAAAAAATAATTAAATCAAAATTTGCGTTTTAGGAAAAAAGAAACATACCTTTACATCATAAAAAATAACTCAATGTTACATTTAAACGTAAATACAACTTCATGGTGGTGGCACAATTTTTACTCCGACTCGGGTAAGATATAGTGCTTCTATTGCGTATAAATGCAACGAAAAAAGTGCCTAATCGTTTACTCGGTTAGGCACTTTTATTTTTTCCAATATAAAAATCACATTAAAAAAAATAAAATAATGTTAACAGATCATTTGAATAAAATTAAAATTAAGACAATTACTAAAAAATACTTAGCAGATACCACCACTCCAGTAAGTATTTATATGAAAATCCGAGATCATTTTGATAGTTCTTTATTATTGGAAAGTACAGATTTTAGAAGTGTTGAAAATTGTTTTTCTTTTATATGTATGGATCCAATTGCTAGTTTTGAAGTTGTTGGAAAAAACATTCAAACCAAGTCCATAGATGGAAAAATAGAAGAAGAAGCTATTCATTCTTTTGAAGAGATGTCGTTTAAAATGAATCAATTTATGCACCAATTTGAAGTCGATACTCCAGAAAATTATAAAGGAGTGAATGGCTTTTTTGGGTATATGTCATTTGAAGCAGTTCAATATTTTGATTCACTTACCTTTGATAAGGAGAAAAGAAAAATGGATATTCCAGAATTAAATTATAAACTTTTCCGATATATCATTGCCATTAATCATTTCAATGATGAATTATATATTTTAGAAAACATACCTACCAATCAAGAATCCTCCCTTGAAAAAATAGAAGCATTACTCAGTAATCAAAGTTTTGGTCAGTACCAGTTTAAAATGGAAGGAGATGAGAAATCGAATATTACTGATGATGAATTTAAAGAAATGGTTACCAAAGGAAAAGAGCATTGTCAAGTTGGAGATGTTTTTCAAGTTGTTTTCTCTAGGCAGTTTCAGCAACAATTTTCAGGTGACGAATTTAATGTATACCGTGTTCTTCGTTCTATCAATCCTTCCCCATACCTTTTCTTTTTTGATTATGGAAATTATAAAATCTTTGGCTCTTCCCCTGAAGCCCAAATGGTAATCAATAATAATGTAGCAAGTGTAAATCCGATTGCTGGTACTTACAAAAGAACTGGAAATGATGAAGAGGATCGTGTAAAAGCACAGCAACTTTTAAGAGATCCCAAAGAAAATGCTGAGCATATGATGCTGGTTGATTTGGCTCGAAATGATTTAAGTCGGCATTGCACAAAAGTACGTGTAAGTGAATTGATGGAAATCCAATATTTTAGTCATGTGATTCATTTGGTTTCAAAAGTGAATGGAGATTTACCACTAGGATATAATCCGATCAAAGTGCTCGGTGATACTTTTCCTGCAGGGACCCTTTCGGGTGCTCCAAAGTATAAAGCAATCGAATTAATCAACCAATATGAAAATCAGAATCGTTCATTTTATGGAGGTACGATTGGTTTTATTGGTTTTAATGGAGATTTAAATCAAGCGATTACAATTCGTTCTTTTTTAAGTAAAGACAATATGTTATACTATCAAGCAGGAGCAGGAATCGTAACACAAAGTAATGAAGAGCACGAATTACAAGAAGTCAATAATAAATTAGGCGCACTCAAACAAGCCTTAAAAAGAGCAGAAGAGCTTTAGCCGTTAATTCAAAATTGTTTTCACAAAACAATGAAAATCAAGTATTTATGAAAATATTAATGTTGGACAACTATGATTCTTTTACCTACAATTTAGTTCAATATATTGAAGAGATAACAGAAGAACCATTAGACGTTTTTAGGAATGATCAAATTACTTTAGAAGAAATTAATAATTATGATACGATTATTTTGTCGCCTGGACCAGGTGTTCCAAAAGATGCAGGTATCATGTTACAATTGATTGAAAAATATGCATCTACTAAAAATATATTTGGAGTCTGTCTAGGTTTACAAGCCATTGGGGAGACTTTTGGAGGAGAACTTGCGAACTTGGATAAAGTATATCACGGGGTTCAAACTTCCATAATAAAAGTAGAAGACAATGAACCTATTTTTGAAAATGTACCTACTGTATTTGAGGCAGGTCGATATCATTCATGGGTAGTGAAAAAAGAAAATTTACCAGACTGCCTTGAAGTAACTGCCATTGATAAGAAAGGAATCGTTATGGCAGCAAGTCATAAAGAATATAATGTAAGAGGAGTTCAATTTCATCCTGAGTCGATCATGACTCCTGAAGGGAAATTGATGCTTCGAAATTTTTTAAACCATTGTAATAAACTTATAAGTTCTTGTTCATAATTATTCATAAGTTATTTCGGCTTCTTTTTTTACCCTTTTTCGTTAATCCCGAAACTTCGGATTGGCCATGTTAGGCCTCGCCTACGTTTTTTGCCTAAAAGGATAAAAAAAATAATCTCGAAATAACTTATAACTAATTACGGACAAAAACTTAGTAACGGTCAAATAATAAGTTCCTGATTTAGACGAGAATATTTTGTTCTCAGTTTTTATTTTAATGAAGGATAATTGTTAATACTTTGACTGAATTAAAATGAAAAATGAGGACAAAAGAAGCCGTCCTAGATGTTCAAGTTATTCTTTCATCGGTACTTATTGC
>CAKZSH010000219.1 GCA_937918905.1 uncultured Saprospiraceae bacterium | reverse complement strand
TGCGCCGAAGATTTCTACTCTTTTGATAGAGTCGATTCCTAGGTCTGCTTCCATGTCCATATTTAATTCTAGCATTTCTGTTGGGTAGCCTGTTTTTTCAGAAACTACTTCTAGTAATGCTGCTTCTAATTTTGATGTGTCAGTTCCACTATTTGTTGGGGTAACTTTTGTGGTTACCTTTTCTGGGCTGGTTGGCTTTTCATTGGGTTGGGCAACCACAAGGGTTGCCCCTACGCCATTACCGTTGCCGTTGGAATTAATGTTTGCGCTAGCGTTGCCATTTCCATTGGAGTAAACAGGAGTTTCTCGAACAACAGGAGCAACATTAGTTACAACAGGTTGTGCTACTGTTTTTGCAACAGGCGTTTGGCTGGTTGCATTCATTTGTTGTTGTAATAAATTCAACAATTGTTGTGATTGTTGATTTTGGTCGCTCATGAATTTTTCAAAAATGGCGAGTGACTTAGCTTGATTGGAGTTAAAAGTTTCCAATGCAGATTTGATGATTTCTAATGCTTGCTTATTCATAATTTCTTCTTCAGATTCAGTTTGATTAATAAAATGATTTGCCGCTGGCACTCCTACAACTTTCTCTACTTCCACTATTTTTTCTACAACTTTTTCAATGATTTTAGTTTGTCCTCCAGAAACTTGAAAGCCATTATTCATTACATCGGTATAGGCTTTTTGAGTTTTTGGAGAAACATAATTATTACCGCCTAAGTCCACGTTCAATTTCGTTTTTGGAGGAAGTATAGGTGTGTCTTTTTTGTATGGGTCAACGTTGTTGAGTGATACGCCTAAGACTTGTAATTGAGCAACTGCTTGACGGAATTGTAAATCGGAATCTTTTTTCGCATTGGCATTGATAGCGATTGCGGTATGGTCTTTTTCTTTTAAAATGTTTTTGACTAAATTAGTTAAAACACCTTTTGGCCCAAATTCTACGAAGATGCGACCACCTGCTGCATGAATATTTTCAATTTGGTTTTTGAAGTATACAGGGTTTAAAATTTGTCCTTTTAGAATTGCTTTTAACTCATTTAGGTTATCAGGATATTGTTGTCCTGTGGAGTTAGCAAAAACAGGAATTTGAGGACGATTGAATTTTTGAGTTTGGATAAAACTTGCAAATGGTTGTTGTGCATGTTTTACAAATTCCGTATGGAAGGCTGCTGAAACAGGTAATGGAACCACTCTAAATCCTTGTTCTTTTAAATGTTCCATCGTGATTTGAATGGCAGCTGTGCTACCACCCAAAACGACTTGATTGTTGGAATTGATATTTGCTATTTTTACACCTTGAATCTTTTCTATTGCTGGTTGAACTTGTTCCGCAGAAGCTTTGACGGCAAGCATAGTACCTGTGTCAGCATCTGGATTTGAAGTTGCCATTGCAGCTCCTCTAGTTTTTGCCAAAGCTATAAAAGTATCATCGTCATAAACGCCTGCTGCCCATAATGCCGTCAATTCTCCAAAGCTATGACCTGAGGTAAAACTAGGTTGAAAACCTGCACGTTGCAATACTTTATATTGTCCCATGCTCAAAGTTCCGATGGCAGGTTGTGCATTTTGAGTTTGGGTTAAAGTTGTTTGTTGTACTTTTCTTTCTGCATCAGAAAAAACAGGAATTGGGAAAATCGTTTTGGAAAGAGCAGGTAGATTTTCTTTATAAAAAATGCCATCCGTCTTTGCAAAAGCTTCCCGAACTTCAGGAAATACATTTGCCAATTCTTTTCCCATCCCAATATATTGCGAACCTTGTCCAGCAAATAAGGCAACTACTTTTCCATTGGTATCCATTCCGTTTGGTCGGTAGTAAATACCTTTTGGATGTGTCCATTCATTTTGATTGCTTCCTAATGTTTGAATGGCAGTTTGTAAAAAGTCGATGGCTTCTGTTGTGTTTTTTGCAACAAAAGAAATTCGTGCATTATTTTTTTCAAAAACAGTTGACCTAGATTTTTTTGCTAAATCATTAAATGCGTTATCACCTTCTTCTAATAAAATTTCAGAAGTGATTTTTAATAACTCCATTAATTTTGCAGGAGAAACATCTTGTAAGAGTATTGTTTTAAATGGCTCATGCAATCTGTAATTAGATTGTTTTTTCCCCTGATACTCTTCCATTGCGATATGAACATTGATACCACCAAAACCAAAAGCACTTACACTTGCTCGTCGTGGATGACCATTTCTTAACCAAGGTCGAGCTTCCGTATTGACGTACATAGCGGTGTCTGCAATGTTAACTTTTGAGCTAGGTTTATCTACATTAATCGTAGGAGGTAATACTTTATGGTGTAAAGCCAAGGCAGCTTTGACCATTCCCGCAGCACCTGCAGCCGCTTTGGTATGCCCTACTTGTGATTTGACAGAACCTAATGCGATGTGTTGTTTTTTCGGATTATCTTTTCCAAAAACCATATTCATCGAGGTGAGTTCAGCAGCATCACCTGCACCCGTTCCCGTTCCATGCGCTTCAATTAAACCAACCGTATCAGCTCCGTATCCTGCATCTTCGTAAGTTCGTTGCATCGCCATCGCTTGACCAGATGGGCGAGGTGCGTAAACGGATTTGAAACGACCATCACTCGAAGTTCCGATACCTTTAATTACTGAATAAATATTGTCACCATCTCTTTCTGCATCTTCCAATCTTTTTAAAACCAACATTCCTAAACCTTCTCCAATCAACATTCCGTCAGCATCATCTGCGAAAGGAGTGATTTTTCCCGATTTAGAAAAAGCAGGAGTTTTGGAAAAACTCATATACATAAAAGGAGAATTATCTGTATCGACTCCACCTGTCAACATCATATCACAACGTCCTTCTACTAATTCACTCAACGCCATTTTCATGGCACTTAATGAAGCGGCACAAGCGGCATCGACTACACTATTAATTCCACCAAGGTCAAATCGGTTGGTGATTCTTCCTGAAATTACATTTCCCAACATCCCTGGAAATGAATTTTCATTCCAACCGATATAAGCTTTTTTCATTTTATCGATGATAGGTGGAATATCATTTTCAGCAATTCCGCTTGAGCGTAATGCTTTTTCCCAAACTGGATATTGCAAACGCCCTGTCAAAGGGGTAATTAATTTTTGACCACCACCGACTCCGATGATAACACCTGTTTTTGCTTTTAGCGCAGCGGTAAATTTTTCAGATTTGCGACCGTAGCCTGCATCTTCAAATGCATCACGTGCAGCAACCAATGCTAATAATTGGCTGGCATCAGTTACCTCTAAAATATTTGGTGGTAATCCAAATTCCATTGGGTTGAAATCAATCTTTGGAAGGAAGCCTCCAACTTTGCAATAAGTTTTATCTTCTGCAAACATGTCAGGGTCATAGTAATCTTCGATTAACCAACGGTCAGCTGGCACCTCTTTGATGCTGTCTTTTGCTTCGATGATATTCGTCCAGAATTCTTCGAGATTTTTTGCGTCAGCGAACATGGCTGACATACCGATGACGGCAATGGGAGTTTTTTGTAGGGAACTGTTGATGTTCATAATTTCTTTTTCGGTAGACGGTTTACGGTGGACGGTTGACGGCGATTAGGACGTGTATCCGTTTTGATGTGAACCTTATTTTTTATTAAATGGATATTTTAAATAATTCTTCTTGTTCGGCTAAAAGTTTTACTCCTTTTGGAGTGCATAAGCCTCGCAGGTAGGGAACTAGCGTTCCGAAGGTGAGGCGTTCTTTACTGTATTGTGAAACGGGGAAAAGTTTATTGTCTTTTAAAAGTTTAAGGAGTACCAAGACTGTTTTTCCAACTACATCGACATCAAATTCTTTTTGAAAAATACGATCATCGATTCCCCATTGTGCAATGTCCACGATTTGTTGGTGGGCAAAATTGTTGGTGTTGCGATAAGATGCTTCCAACACGCCAGGATGATAATGTATGATGTCTGAGAAAAAATTTGGATTGACTTGGTAGGTGCGTTTAAGAATTTCATTGTGTAATCGACCTAGTGCGGCAATGGCATTGGGTGATTCTTCAATGATGGCTTCGTTTTCTGTTTTTACTTTTTGATGATAGATGGCGAGGCAAGCGCTGAGAAGGGCGGTTTTATTATCAAAATGGTTGTAAACAGTACGTTTTGAAGTACGTAACTCCTTTACAATTTTATCAACTGTAATCGTTTTTACCCCATTTTCGACAAATAATTGCGTTGCCGTTTGGATGATGAGTTCTTTTGTTATCATTCTTTTAGACCTCTTTTGTGTAGTTTTTTAGCGGTAGAATATCAAGTGGTAATATTTTTGTTCCGCCAGTACCACAAAGGAACAAAAGATTTTGGGAAAGTTGTAGGAACTTTATGTTAATTTTTTGGAAGAATTTGGATGTTAAGAAATAGTATTTTTTGAAGTATATATTCTGTTTTAATATGATTGCCTTTTTGATACACCTGTTTAATGTCATATAAAGGTATTTTCAATCAATTCGGTGATATTTTAAAAACAATTGGGGCATCTTGAACTCGCTAAGAGATAGGTGTAAAGCTATACCTTAATTAATGCGGCAAACTCTCTTGAGCAGAAAACCTTATTAAACCAAATAGATAAAAGCTGAATGGCGGAGTAGAGACCGTTGATTCAGCTTTTTTATATCCTTATCTGTTGTTTTTTTTGAAAAATATAACTAAGGGAGTAGGTTATTTATTTCCTACTCCCTAAGCCAATTTAATATTCAAGTATTCCATCCAGACCAATTTGTTTATGAATTATATAAATCAAATAAATCCTTAACTAAAGAAGCATTTCAAAACCAGTTAAATTCCTTAAAAAATCCTCCAGTTACTAAAGAAGAACTTTTAGTTACATTAGAGAAATGTGGATTGATAGAATGCTCAAAATTATTTAGAGATAATTAATTTTTATAATGCTCTTTTTGTTCTTTTATTGGAAAGCTCTTCAAGTTTCTCCCAGCCCTTATGAAATTTTGGTTACAGTTCTTATTTTGGATTTTTAGGGTAGGGATGGAGAGAGTAGCTTTGTTTGAGCAAACCGTAGAAAGCCTTAGCGAGGAACGAGCTTAGACTTTCTTGGTTTACGAGTTTAGCTGCGAGGCAAAAATTCAAAATGTAGAACTGTTGCAAAATTTGATACAGGCTTGATTTTTTTGGTTCGTTTTTTTATCAAGAAAAAAATGAACACGATAGATCGTCGTAATCATTTTAATATTTTAGTTTGTTAATTATTAAGATTGTGCATTTGGTTACGTTTGCCTTCGGCGACTTACTTTTTCATTCGAAAAAAAGTAACGCTTCGCTAAAATTCTCGGCGAAAAAATGCTTAACTCCGTGCTGCTCCCGCACCCACATTTTTCGCCCTTCCTAGCCCGCTCGAAAGATTGTGATCGAATACCGTGGTCGAAACTCGTTTTAAGTTTTTTTATTAGGTGGTTTTGTTTTTGTGTAAAATGATTCTTGTTTTTTTTGAATGGAAAGCTCTTCAAGTTTCTCCCAGCCCTTATGAAATTTTGATTACAGTTCTTATTTTGGATTTTTAGGGTAGGGATGGAGAGAGTAGCTTTGTTTGAGCAAACCGTAGAAAGCCTTAGCGAGGAACGAGCTTAGACTTTC
>CAKZSH010000218.1 GCA_937918905.1 uncultured Saprospiraceae bacterium | reverse complement strand
ATTATTTTTCCATTCCTAAGATTAACTAATTTTATCAATTCCTACTTACCGTAAATATGAGTAAGATCACCGAAACCCCTGCTGACACCCATGGTAAATAACGACTCGAAGGATCTCTGACAGAATTTACTTTCGTTTTATTTGGACGGACATACACCACATCATTTTGTTGTAAATAAAAATAGGGCGAAGAGAAAATTTCTGATGAATTAAAATTGACATAACCAAAATTTCTTACGCCATCTTGTTCTCTGATTATTAAAATACTATCTCGTTGAGAATAACTTGTAAAATCTCCAGCCAAAGAAATTGCTTCAATAATTGTGAGCCTATCATTATAAACATTGAATGAACCTGGTGACCTAACTTCGCCATTAACATTGACCCTAAAATTAGTTAGTCGAATTTGTACAATAGGTGCTTGTTCAAAAAAAGGTATTAGCGTTTCTAAAATTTTAGCTTTTGCTTCTTCAATCTTCAATCCTTTCACCGAAATTTTTCCAATGGTAGGAAAGTCAATATCTCCATCGCTATTCACTAAATATTCATCAAATACTCCTCCTTGATTCTCATCACTTGACATACTAAATGGCGCAACCGCAGTTGCATCAAGACTACTTACTCTTATGCTTAATATATCACTTGCCTGAATAGTCAAGGGTTTAAAATTCGTAATCATCATTGGCCCCTTAGGAATTTGAGGCGATTCATTATAATTCAACAGCCCCTTGTAGGAAGTACAACTACTCATGGCAGCAAGAAAGAAAAGTATCGACAACTGAAAAAATGTTCTCATAATCTTATTTTTTATTTGCTCAAACATAGGGCGTTTGCTATGACTTTTTCTAAAAAAAGATCATCTTTATATTTTAAAGTTTGAATATGCATCTCTTCCACTTTTTGGCTAAAAGAATTATTGATTAAAACTTCATTTATTTTATTCCGAATCTCAGTTGGACTATCTTTATCCTTATCGGCCATGATTCCCAATCCATGATAATCTACTCTTGCAGCGCACCCATTTTGGTCGGAACGTTTTCCTGAATAAACTAACATAGGCACCTTAAAATGGATACACTCATTAATCGTATGAATACCTCCGTGATTAATAGAAATATCTGCTTCTTTCAATACCTTTAATTGTGGTACATATGAAAACGGAAATACATTCCCTGGCAATTTTTCAAACATTTCTTCTCCTATCAAACCGCCCATTCCTATAATTAACACCCAATTTTTTTTATGCTTTACAGCCTGAATTATTTTTTTTATAAAAAACTCATCACCTTTTGAGAGTGTGCTGACTGAACAATATAATAATCGACCTTTTATTTTTTTTCGATATTCAAAAACTTCTTCAATCGTATAATTCAATTTACTTTTGGGTTGTTGCTCTTTCCTTTTTTCATAAACCATCGGACCTACATAAAAAAGATTGGGTCGTGGCTCATGTGGAAATTCCATTTCCAAAGGAGTCAAACTCATCACAGGTAATTTACTGTAAGTAAAAGGTCCCGGCCAATAATTTTCGGAAATATAATTTCTTGAAAATCTTTCTTGCCTAGCCAGTTCCAATAAAATACTCCTTCTATCTGTACCTACTGATAATATTTTTTTACGCATAAAAATCCACCATCGCTGCAATTTTATTTTCCTCCAAGTCATTTCCAATGCTAATGTACTTCCTTTCCATCCTTGTTGAGGAATCGTATCATGTAGCAAGTATGGTAATCCTTTTCTTCTCCAAAGGGAAAACCATTGACTTAATAAAATAAATTTTTGTCCTTCCGAAAAAGCCTTGAAAATATACTCGTGCAATTCAATATCAATAATTACCAAGTCTGGTTTTTCCCGTAGGAGCATTGTTACAAATTCATTTGGGACAGTCTTTTCCAAAGTAGCCAATCTTCTTTGTTTTGCATTTTGTATTTTATATAAAAACCGTTTTATCTTTCTAAAAGGTTTTTGAAAAGATGGAATCGTAGGACTCGCATCTTCTTTAATTTCAGGAAGTTGGGTGAATTTTATTCCTTCCGCTTCTACTCTATTTTTTATTTTTCTTGGCGATGCATAACTCACTTCATGCCCAGCTTCTTTTAGCCGACTCACGAGTTCATAACTGGCATTTAAAATGCCAGTCAAACCTGTCGTTATGCAAATAATTTTTGCCATATTTTTCTAAACTAATCTTCTTCCAACTCTTGCAGAAGTTTTGTTATAATTTCCTCGACATGCTCTGCCAATTGCGAAATAGTTGGTTTTTGAAAAATCACATTGACCGATAATTCCAATTCCAATTCCGCACTCAACCGACTAACCACTCTTATCGCTTTAAGGGATTCCCCTCCTATTTCAAAAAAATTATTTGACACACTAATCTTTTCTATTTCCAAAACCTCTTCCCAAATCGTCTGAATGATTTCTTCAATCTCGTTACTTGGTGCAATATAATTAGCGTCTGATTTCGTATTTGATTCAGGTAGCGGTAATGCCTTTCGGTCAATCTTTCCATTGAAGTTAAGCGGAAGTTCCTCTAATTCAATAAGATGTGAAGGTATCATATAAGTAGGAAGGCTAGATTTTAAATTTTCTAAAATAGTCGTTTTAGAAATATCATTACTACCTACAAAATATCCTATCAAATACTTATTCCCAAAATTATCCTTCTTTGCCAATACCACAGATTGTTCGACTCCTTCAATTTGATTTAATACTGATTCTATTTCTGAAGTCTCTACTCGAAAACCTCTAATTTTCACTTGCGTATCCAATCTTCCTAAAAATTGAATATTACCATCAGCTAACCAACTTGCCGCATCTCCTGATTTGTACAGTCTTTTATTTCCCAAAAAATCTAATTTTACAAATCGGTCTTTAGTCAATTTAGGGCGACGATGATATCCTCTCGCCACTTGGATTCCTCCAATATATAACTCACCGACTACACCAACTGGGCAAGGCATTCCAAGTGAATTCAAAATATGAATTTGAGTATTGGCTACTGGTTTTCCGATGGGTACTATTTGTGAATTTCCAAAATTTTTAGGCACTTGATATGCAATCACTTCTATTGCAGCTTCCGTAGGACCATACAAATTGTGCAACTCCACATGAGGTAATTTTTCTTGGAAAAGCTGCACCTGATGAGCTTTTAATTCTTCTCCACTACATATTACTTTTTTCAAATTTGGACAACTGCCTTCCTCCAATCCCAAAAGAAAAACTTCTAACATTGGTGGTACAAAATGAATCATCGTAATCTCACGCTCATTGATAACATTACGAAGGTATCGACTATCTTTATGTCCATCTGGTTGAGAAAAAACTAAAGTACCTCCTGTGATTAATGGATAAAACAATTCCCAAACTGAAACATCAAAACAATAAGTTGTTTTTTGTAAAACTACTTCTTTCACGCCTTCTACTTCAAAATAATCTTTCCCCCATAACAATCTATTTACAACTCCTATATATTCATTCATGACCCCTTTGGGTTTCCCTGTCGAACCAGAGGTATAAATGACGTACATTAGATTTTGAGGTGTCAGCTGTACATTAACTGGAATCGTAGGAAGTTGAGAAGTTCCTTCCCAATCTTTATCCAAAACGATTAATTCTATATCATTTCTCTCAAAGAAATGAACATATTTATTTTGGCAAACTACAATTTTAGATTGTGTGTCCTCTAAAATATCATCTATTCTATTTTTAGGGTATTCGGGGTCAATGGGTACATAAGCTGCGCCCGACTTGATAATGCCCATTAAGCCTAGCATCATCTCGACACTTCGGTCAAGACAAATCACGACCAAGTCTTCTTGCTCCACTCCTAGCGATAATAAATGATGTGCTAACTGATTCGTTTTTTCATCTAATTTTCGAAAAGACAGTTGCTGATTTTCGAAAATTAGTGCGGTTGCGTCAGGAGTTTGTTTTACCTTTTTTTCAAATAAACTGACTACGGTTTCTCCTTGAGGATAGTTCTTTTCTGTTTGGTTAAAAATGCCGATTTCCTCTGCTGTGGATTGAAAAACATCTTTTATCGAAAGTGTTTTATTTTCTAATACGCCATCCACCAACTCCATAAAATATTGAGTCAATTGATTCAATTGTTCAGTAGTAAAAATGGCGGTATTTCCATCCAATAAAACCTGAAAGGCTTCCGAATTATCGAAATCAAAAATTTGTAATCTTAGGTGATGTTCAGGGTCAGCATGACCTGAATCCAACCAATGAGACTGCATTGGTATTGCTTCGTTTTCTGTGTAAGATGCATTGATATAATTGAATATAACATTATACTTACGTCCCAAAGCAGGACTACTACAGCCCGTTTGCGCATAGCGCATAAATTGATAATATTCGTCTCTTACTTTTTCATAAAGAGAGATAAAAGTGTCCTTAGCCTCCAACTCTACATGGATAGGAAAAAGTTCTATAAAAACACCAACCGTCTTTTTAAAGTTAGGCTGATTTCGGTTATGAATAGGGGTGCCAATAGTCAGTTTTGATTGCCCTGTTACTTTGAGCATGGTCAAATATAAGGCTGTCTGAAAAAATAAAAACATGGATAAATCTTCTGACCATGTTCGGAAAATATCTGTCTTTACGAGCTCCCGTAATTGTTTTGTTTTTTCTTTATCAAGCTGATTGTTATTACGGTGAATTAAAGTATTTCCTAGTGGATTTTGCTTTGAATAAAAGTTAGCATACTCTGGGAGTGAGTTAATTTTTTCTTTCCAGTACATCTCGGTCGAAGTAGATTTATTTAATCTTTTTTTAGCTTCGTATTGAATATAATCGACAAACTGGGGTTGTGAGTCTTCCGTATTTAATTCATCGTTTAAAAGCGTTTGATAGATATTCATCATACGCTCGTACTGAATCGTAACCGACCAGCCATCAGTAATTAAGTGATGTTGATTTAGGTACCAGATATAATCTTTTTTCCCTAATTTTAACAATACACTTTCAAAAAGAATATCATCTATTTTTAAAGTATTTTGGACTTGATTATTGCTCCATTCTTCAATGGCAATTTGTTGGTTGGCTTGATTTGAGAAATCTAAAATTGACATTTCGTATGTCAGTTCCTTCCGAATCAATTGTTGAGGAATACCATCTTTTACGATAAATCGACTCCGTAAAGCATCGGATTGTTGAATCAATTTTTGAAATGCTTGTCGAAATTTTTCTTCATTAACTCCCACAGAAAACCGATATGTAAATGCCATGTTATACATTGGAGAGAACGGACTGAGCTGCTGCCCTGCCCATAGCATTTTTTGACTTTGAGTTAAGTCATATTGGTTTTCTAATATGTTTGTTGAGTCGTTCATGATTACTTTTTCGACTGAATATAATTGACCATTGCTTCGACCGTCATAAAATTCTCGATAGTCATATCTTGAGGTGGCACTTTTAAATCATAGGTTTCTTCAATGAATTGTACCAATCGCATCATCCCCATTGATTCCACCAATCCACTTCCTAGCAAGTCATCTTCGGGCATAATATCTAAATCTTCCGCTCCGCCGTGCATTTCTTGAATGATATAATTTATTATTGTTTCGTTCATATTTTTAGGTAGATAAAAGTTCTTTTAATGCTGTCCGTTTTATTTTTCCAGAACCTGTTCTTGGAAAAGATTCGACTATCGTTATCTTTTCAGGAATAGCATAAATTGGTAATTTTTCTTTTAAGAATAAAAATAATTCTTCAATACTTAGTTTTATATCTGGCTGTAAAATAACGGCTGCCTCTATTTGTAAAACTTCTTCTTTTTGTCTTGTTGTAAAAACTGCAGCCTCAGCTACCCTATCATGTGCGACCATTGTTGCCTCTATCGAACCTAACTCTACTCGATGACCTCTGATTTTTACTTGATAATCTTTCCGACCTTTAAAATGCAAAATCCCTTTTTCATCCAACCTCACTAAATCACCTGTTCGATAAAAAACATCATATGTATTTATATTGTTTTTTCTTCGGTAAAATGATTGCTCGGTGAGGTCAGGTTGTTGCCAATATCCTTTCATCATAGTTGCACTTCGCACGACAAGTTCTCCTTCTCCAATTTGAATTTCCTCTTCATTTTCATCAAGCACAATGCTTTCTGTATTTCCCCAAACTTTTCCTAAAGGAATTCCTTCGTCACCAAGAGGAGGACTGGGAATATTATAAAAAGTACATTGATTTAATTCTGTCGGACCATAGATGTTGCTGAATTTTGCATGACTCCAAAGGGTCATTAATTGACGTAAATATTTAGGAGGAAATGGTTCGCCTGCATACAATACCCATCGTAAAGCACTCGTATCTTTTCCTTCCAAAACATTTTGCTGAATCATTTGAATTAGTGCCAAAGGAACAGAATACCAAATGGTTATTTTTTCCTTTTCAATAAATTGACTCAAACTTGCAGGCAACGCAATATGTGCATCCAAAGCAATGACTGCACATGCTCCAACAAGCGGCGCTGTAAAATATGCAAGCGTAGAAATATCAAAATAAATGGGTGCATGATTCGCAAATACATCAGTTTCCTTCAACTCATAAAGTTCTGCCGTCAACCGTGCATAAGCTAAACCACTTGCATGCGTGTGCATAATACCTTTTGGATTCCCTGTAGAACCCGAAGTGTATAACATGTAGGCTACATCACTTTCCAAAATTTGAAAAGGTGGTGTAAATTTAGTCGGTTGCTCTTCTAGTTTTTCCCATAAAAAAGTAGGAACTTCTCCTGCTTCTTTTACTCCTATTATTGCATCTAAAGTCAGATCCAACTCAACTATTTTTTTAACATTTCGTCTTTGCGAATTGTTTGTTATTAAAATCTTTATTCCACAATCCTTGATTAAAAATTCAGTTCTTTTAATCGGTGCTTTTGCATCAAGGGGAACATATATTCCACCTGCGTGCATGATACCATATATCGCAATTGCGGTTTCAATACTTCGATTCAGATAGATACCAATTCGGTCTCCTTTTTGTATTCCTATCTCATGTAATAAGGCAGCCAACTGATTGACCTTTATTGCTATCTCATTGAAGGTCAATGACTTACCGCCACACCTAAATGCTTCTCGATTAGGAAATCGAGTTGCAGCATTAAGAATAGTATGTGGTAACAGATAGGTCATAAGCCTAATAATTTTGAAATTATATTTCGTTGAATATCTGAAGTGCCTGCATATAACAATCCTCCTACGGAATCTCTTAAATCTCTATCCACGCCATTTTCGGTCAGGTAACTGATGCCTCCAAAAGTTCTCATGGCATCCAAACTTGAAGCTACAAATGCTTCGCTTAATTGTAATTTTAATAAAGCTGATTCGAGCATCGCAGAGTCTCCATTTTTTTTAAGCCATGCCGTTTTATAAAGCAGAAGTCTTGAGGTTTCCATGCGAAGTTTCATATCTGCAATTCGGTTGGAAACAGATTGGAATTTTCCGATAGGTTGGTCAAATTGTTTTCTTTGTTTGGAGTATTCAATGGTCTTATCCAACTGCCGTTCCATTGCGCCTAACTGACTTGCAAGAATACAACATCTGTCGTATTCTAAGGAGTGATTTAAAATACTAAATCCAAGTCCTTCCGAACCTACTAGATTTTCTTTTGGGATAAAACAATCTTTAAATGTGAGGTCTCCGATAGGAATAGAACGCATTCCTAATTTACTTTTTTTATTACTTTGTTGAAATCCTGCTGTTCCTTTATCTACTAAAAATGCAGACACTCCCCATCGTCCTAACTTAGGATTGGTGTTGGCAAAAAGTAAAACGAAATCACAAATTGGAGCAAAAGTAATCAGGTGTTTTTTCCCATTTAAAAGATAACCATCATCGACTTTGGAGGCGGTGAGTTGCATACTAAAAACATCTGAACCTGCATTCGGTTCGGTCAAAGCATGTGCTCCAATCATTTCCCCTTTCACCATTGGGATAAGGTATTTTTCTTTTTGAGCATCATTACAAAAGTGTAGAATTGGAGTCTGAACCGTCCACATTTGAGCGTTGAGTCCAAAGGCTAATCCATTGTCCTCACAACCATATCCAAGTCCTTCCATCGCCAATACAGCTCTCATAAAATCGACTTCCTCTAACTCACCTCCATACTGCTTTGGAACGGCTAAAGATTGGATACCAAAGTCTGCACATTTTTTCCATAATTCTTTAGAAAAGATTTGGGATTCATCTCTTTCCAAGCTATCGATATTCAATTCATCATTTGCGAATTGAGTTACTTTATTTTTGAAATCAATATATTCTTGTGGCCAAGAAAAATCCATTATTTTTGGTTAAAAATTTATGATTATGGCTGTTAAGAAAAATGATTTTACAAAAATCCACCCCCTAACCCCCGCCAGCGGGGGAAAACAGTCTGCCAAATTTTAGCAGATTGCCTCAAATAATCTACAATCTTTTCCCCCGCTGGCGGGGGTTAGGGGGTGGATTTTTTATGAAACCATTTTTCTTAACACCCCTAATGATTTAATTATGAATTTTGTCCCGATTATCGGGACAAAATTCAAATTAGGCTCCCAGTTCCAATTGGTTTCTTACCAAATAATAATATGCTCCTTTTAAGTTAGTCAATTCTGTGTGGGTACCTTGTTCGATGATTTCGCCTTCTTCTAGGACGACGATCATGTCTGCATTTTTTACGGTACTCAATCTATGTGCTACAATTACCACCGTTCTTCCTTGGAAAAATTCTTCCAAGTTATCCATCACAATCATTTCGTTATAAGCATCAAGTGAATTGGTAGCTTCATCCAAAAAGATAAATTCTGGATTTTTATAAACGGCTCTTGCTAGGAGTAATCGTTGTTTTTGACCTTGACTCATATCGATTCCATCCGAGCCAATTTTAGTATTATATCCTAAAGGTAAACCTTCGATAAAGGTTTGTGCATTAGCCACTTTTACGGCGTGCAATAATTTTCTTTTATCGACAATCTCATCGCCGAGCGCAATGTTATTTGCAATAGTATCAGAGAAAATATAACCACCTTGCATCACTACTCCACATTTTTCTCTCCACAGTCTGTTTCTGATATTTGCCAAATTCGCATCACCCAATTTGATAGAACCTTGAGTGGGTTGATAAAAATTTAAAAGTAATTTGAGTAGTGTTGTTTTTCCACTTCCACTTGTTCCTACGATGGCAATTTTTCGACCTTTAGGAATTTCTAAATTAATATTTTTTAGAATCATATTAGAATTAGGGCCTCCGTATTGGAAAAATACATTCTCAATATTTAAATCTTTATTGCTAGGAAGCATATTGATTTTTCCATCAATATTTTCTTCTACTTCTTTTCCATGAATCTCATTCAATCGTTCTAAACTGATTCCTGCATCTTGATAAGCTTTGATAAAATCAACCCATTCTGAAACTGGCCCATTGAGCTGACCAATGATATATTGTAAAGCCATCATTTGTCCCAAAGTCATATCACCCATAATAACTGAACGAGCAGCAATAAAAGTGATGATGATATTTTTAAACTCATTGATAAAGTTTGCACCGATACTTTGCAACTGTTCCAATCTTAAATAACTGATACTGATACGAAATAATTTAGCTTGAATGCGTTCCCATTTCCATCTTTTTTGACGTTCCGCATTATGCAATTTGATTTCTTGCATTCCGCTGATGAGTTGGATTAAAGTACTTTGATTATCAGCCATTTGATCGAATCGACGATAGTCTAATTCTTTTCGTTTTTTCAAAAAGAATAAAACCCAAACAATGTATAAAATAGTAGCTGCAATAAAAATGACAAAAATCAAAGTGCTATACAATGCTAAAATGATAGAAAAAATAAAAAAGGTTACAAAAGAAAATGCCGTAAACAAAGCTGATGAAGTTAAGAAATATTCTACCCGGCGGTTATCTTGAATCCGTTGCAATAAATCCCCAATCATTTTGGTATCAAAAAATCGAATCGGTAGTTTCATCATTTTTAGCAAAAAATCACTAATCATATTGATGTTGACCCTCGACCCAATGTAGAGTAAAATCCACGACCTCAAATATTGAAGAGCCGTTTGACTAAAATAAAGTACTAGCTGTGCAATCAAGATCACATAGATAAAATCCAAGTCTTGATTTTCGATTCCAGTATCAACTACTTGTTGCATCAAAAACGGAAATGCAACTTGTATCATCGCCCCGACCAACAAACCAATTACCAATTGCCAAATCAGCCCGCTATAATTTTTAAAATATTGAAAAAGATAAGTGAAGCTAATTTTACTTTCCTTTTCGCCTTCCCGCTCATAAAATTTAGGAGTAGGTTCCAACATCAAAATGACGCCAACGTCTTCTCCATTTACCGTATCACTTGCCCATCCATCCACGAATTCCGCTTTGGTAATTTTGACTTTGCCATGAGCAGGATCGGCCACCCAAACATGTTTTTTATTGATTTTGTAAACTACGATAAAGTGGTTCTGTCGCCAATGTGCAACAAAGGGAAGTGGAATTTCTTCGGGTAAAACATCATATGGAATTTTTACAGCCAAAGAGTGCATTCCGATATGCTCCGCAGCATCGCTGATGTCCATCAAAGACACCCCTTCTCGATCAGGATATGAAATGGATCGCAAGTATTCTGCGTTGTAATGTCGTCCGTGATGACGTGCTATCATCCTCAACGACGCTACCCCACAGTCCATGGCGTCCAATTGTTTATAAAAAGTAAAAGAAGAAATCGGCATTTTGATTTGGCTGTAAATTAGTTTAGCTCAAAGTATTTTTTTCAGGGGTAAATCCTAAAAAAAAATTTTGTTAAAAATAATGTTGTCCTTGAAAATATTGTGTTTGTCTAATCGTTTGAGAATCAACGTATTACGAATTCTCTTAATGCCGTATGATAAGTGCTTATTTAGCACCAAAAATTATACCGAATATTTATAATATGTCAGGCTTTGAATCAAAATCAAAATGGGAATCAAAATCAAAAAATAGAACGGTGAGGTTTTATTATTAGATTTTTGATTTTGATTGCCATTTTGATTTTCATTTTCAAGTGTTATGGCATAATTTTTTCAAAAACATTAAATAATAACGTAATTTTACGAAAACTCTAAAAGTTGTATGATAAGTTTCGATTTTTAGAAGAAGTAAAACCGAATTAACTATTTTCCCTCATCAACATATCCATACCTAATTACTTCCTATCTACGGATTATTATATGATTTCAAAAGTCTCCAATATTTGATTTTTGAAATCAATTTTCATTTCATTAATTACATGATTTTGCAAAAAATATTCTTAACCATTTTTAGCATTTTAATTTTTGGGAATGTGTTATTCGCACAGCGGGTTTGGTCATTGGAAAAATGTATCGAACATGTTGTCAATAATAACACGACCACCATGCGTCGTGCTAATTTTGAAATAGAAAAAAACAAAGTCATTCGACAAAAGGAAGCAGCAGAGCGTCAACCTAATTTAGATTTTGCAACAAATTTAGGATTGAATCTAGGTAGAGCGCTTGACCCATCTACCAGTAATTTCGAAACCTCAACCATTTTGTATAATAATTTTGCATTGGAAAGCAATTACACTTTATACGATGGAGGGCAAACTAGAAAGCGAATTAAGAAATCAGAATTGGATATTAAAGCAGCTCAAGCAGATGCCGAACAATTGTCCAAAGATATTTCGCTTGAAGTTTTACGAGCCTATTTAAGAATTTTAATGGCAGAAGAGAACTTGGAGAATGTGAAAAAAAATCTTGCTCAAACAGAATCATGGTTTCAGCAAACTCAACGATTAGTAAATGGAGGACTAAGGTCTAATGCGGATTTACGTGAAATAGAAATTCAAAAAGCTCGTGATGAGCAGAGAATTATAGAAACACAAAATTTTATAGATCAAAGTTATGTGGCGTTGAAATTGATTCTAGAAATAGATCCTTCTCTTTCTCTTAAAGTTGAAAAACCTAAAAAAATATCGGAACCAAGTAAAGTTGTAAAAAATCTCTCTTTTAAGGAGGTGTATGCTAAAGCATTGAAATCACAACCTGGTGTAGAAGGAGGAGAATTGCAATTGGAAAGTTTGCAGATAGCTGAAAAAATTGCAAGAGGAACGAAAGCTCCATATGTTAGTCTTTTTGGAGGCATTTATACTAATTTCTCTTCATCAATTGAGGATTTTGATAAACCTAATTTTTCAGATACTACACAAGTATTAGAGGTGCAAAATTGGATCGATGCTGAAACACTTGAGCCTTTAACTTTAAATAGAAAAAGAATAGAAGATATAAAATATCCAACAGTCAATTATTTTAAACAACTAGGAAATAACATAGGACTTGGAGTAGGCGTAAGTTTGACTTTACCGATTCTCGATAGAAAAGCTTCTCAATTGAATGGAGAATTGGCTCGAATCAATTATTTACAAAAGCAGGAAGACAACCTTCAATTCAAGCAAAAGTTACGTACTGAAATTCAAAACTCCATAGCTGATGTAAAAGCTGCCGCAGCTAAATTGCAAGCGGTAGAGAAAACCTACACTTTATTGGAAGCCCAAATTGTGTCTATGAAAAATAGATTCAATCAAGGTAATGTCAACGCATTCGAATATAAAACAACCATCAACGAAAGAGATACTGCTGAAATCCAATTAGTCATCGCCAAATATGAATTCTTACTCAAAAAGATGGTAGTCGAATTTTATGAAGGAAAAAAGCTGTCGCTTCGCTCTAATTAATAATTAAAAATGAATAATTATTCTATAACGTGGAAAGTCGCAATGATAAATTAAAATCATTGCGGCTTTCCACGTTATAGAATAACACGATTACGAATATTATTAATAAAAAAAGGCTGCCCAGACTTTTCTGAGACAGCCCCTATTCCAAAAACCGATTATTATAAGAACTTTAAACCATATTCATTTTCCACATAAAAAAATGGTAAACATCTTATGATGACATAATAATTAGCCCTTAGAACTATTTTTGTATAGATTGTTTCTTGAACTTAAAATTATTCAGCTGAGGTTTTATTGAGGAATAATTTTTTGTGTTTAGGAGTATAATTTGGTAATGGTTACTACAAAATTAAAACAAAATTTATAGAACAATATTATGCTTGTAAGGTTATTTTTAAAAATACCCTTTTTAGGGCATATTACATATTATGAGGTTTTCGAAAGTATTAATGATTAATACAAGTTTTTTTTTGTTATATAAAAAAAGTAATAGTGACACTAACCCTTTTAGATTAAATTTACCACGTTAATATAGTAAAAATATACCTTAGTAAGGTTGTTTTTTCAATAAAATAACTTTTGTATTTCTTTTTCCTAAATGACAAATCTATAAGTTATCCTCATTTTACGTTAAAAATTATGCTAAAGAAATAGTATTTTTGCCTTTAGTCGAATGGTAAGCCTAATCTATTTCCTATCTTTTTCATGGATATAAAAACAACTTTCATTCGTACTGATTTTGTAATCATTTTTTTAAAAAAATAAATCTTACAATGAAAAAATTATTGACCACTATTTTTATGACTTTAGCTGTTATGATGGTCACTAACAGCGCCATAGCACAAATCAATACACCCGCAGCTAGTCCTTCTTGCAAAACTGAGCAAGTAGTAGGCTTAACTAAAGTTACTTTAGATTATAGCCGTCCAAGTTTGAAAGGAAGAATTCCTTTTGTTGATGTGGAGTCTTTTGGAAGTATTTGGAGAACTGGAGCTAACCAATCCACTAAAATTACATTTAGCGACGATGTTAAATTGGAAGGTAATTCTGTACCTGCTGGAACCTATGCACTTTACAGTATTCCTGATGCTACTGATTGGACAATTATGTTGTACAAAGATTTGACTTTGGGTGGAAACACCAGCAAATATGACCGTAGCAAAGAGCAAGTTCGATTTAAAGTAAGAGGATACAAGCGATCAAGTTCTGTAGAATCTTTTACTATTGACATAGGAGACTTAAAAGATGATGGTGCTACCATTGCTCTTAAATGGGGGAATTTCTATGTTCCTTTCAAAATCGCAGTTAGCTACGATGAGCAAGTTATGAAGCAGATTGATGCTGCAATCGGAGGTACTACTAGAGGTGAATATTATACTGCTGCTAAATATTATTTAGACAATGGTAAAGACTTGAAAAAAGCTTATGAGTGGGTGAAAATGGCTAATGCAAAAAGTGAGCGTTACTGGCAAATGCGAGTTCAAGCTCAAATCGAAGCTAAGCTAGGTATGAAAGATAAAGCAAAAGCAAGTATCCAAAAATCTTCTGCATTGGCAAAATCTGCTGGAAACATGGGTTATGCTAAAGCAAATGAAAAAATCATGGCAGGGTTTTAAGGAACTGTGAACTGTTAACGTTGAACTGTGAATGATTAGCGTTTAATGGTTTTTGAATAAAAAAAGAGTTGTTAGTTTTTTAACTAACAACTCTTTTTTTATTCAAAATTCATTAATCATAATTTGGGTTTTAATTTTGATTAAAACTCCTTCGTCATTGAAATATCATCCAAAAGGTTATCATCTAAATCAATTGGATTACTTTCTTCTTTTCGTGGAGGATCATCTCCAAATAAAGGTTGTAACAAAACACTCACAAATACAACAACAAGACATCCAATCATATTTAACCACAAATATGCGAGTTCAATCACTTCATAATAGTCCAATGCAAAAGTGGTTAAAACCACCAGCTCTCCAACAATAGCTCCTACGAATACCGCTTTTGATTTTACTTTTTTGAAAAAGAATGCAACTACAAATATTCCTAAAATAGTCCCATAAAACAATGATCCTACTATATTTACAAATTCGATTAAGTTTTCAAAAAGCGAAGCGAAGGCTGCAAAACACAAAGCAATTCCTCCCCAAATTAAAGTAAATGCTTTTGCGGATTTTAAATAATGTTGGTCGGATTGATTTTTATTCCATGATCGTTTATAAAAATCGACAGTCGTACAACTTGCCAATGCATTTAACTCCGAGGCTATCGAAGACATCGCAGCAGAAAAGATGACTGCCAATAATAAACCGACCAAACCTTTAGGTAAATGTTGAGTGACAAATGAAATAAAAACATAGTCATTGTCCTCGACATCAATTTTTTCTCCAGTACGAACACTATAATTTTTTAACAAAGCATCTACATTTTTTCGAATTTCTGCATCCTGAGTGTTCAATGATTTTAGTGCAACTTGAGATTGACTGATGGTGGCTTCATCATCGGATTGAAGTGCTGAAACCATTGTCTTGATTTCAGTTTGTTTTTTTGTAAAAACATCATCGAATTGTAATTGTAATGTTTTTAACTCGGCACTAGAAGTAGCGTCCTGTTCGATTTTGGCTAAGTTGGAAGGATTAAAATGAATAGGTGGTTTGGTAAATTGATAAAACATAAATACCATAATTCCCACAAACAAGACAAAGAACTGCATGGGAACTTTAAATATCCCATTGAACAATAATCCTAACCGACTCTCCGTCAAAGTTTTTCCAGAGAGATAACGTGCCACTTGTGATTGGTCAGTACCAAAGTAGGATAGGAATAAAAATGTTCCTCCAAACAATGCCGACCACATGTTATATTTATTTTTTAAATCAAATTCAAAATCTACGATATTGAGTTTTCCCATTTTTCCAGCTACACCTACTGCATCGCCAAAAGAAACATCGGTAGGCAATCGCATGATAAGAATGATAAAGGCGGTAAAAAGACCTCCCATAATAATTATCATTTGTTGTTTTTGGGTTTGACTTACAGCAGTTGTTCCGCCCGACATGGTATAAAAGATTACTAAAATACCCATCAATCCAATCGTCCAATTTAAGTTCCATCCCAGTACTAATGACAAAATAATGGCTGGTGCATAAATAGTAATTCCTGCTGCCAATCCTCGACCTAATAAAAATAGGAACCCTGTAAACTGTCGCATTCTCACATCAAATCGTTGCTCCAAATATTCGTAGGCCGTATAAACTTTTAACCGATAAAAAATAGGTAAAACAAAAATGGCAAGTATCACCATTGCAATGGGTAATCCAAAATAGAACTGCGCAAATCGCATCCCATCGTCAAATGCCTGTCCTGGCGTAGATAAAAAAGTAATGGCACTTGCTTGAGTGGCCATAATCGACAGGCCAATAGTCCACCATTTTAATTCACGATCACCGAGTAGGTAACTTTCAGTACTATTGACTTTACGAGTTTTCCAAAGCCCGTAAAATACAATAAACAATAACGTAAAGACCAAAACAATCCAGTCAATGGTATGCATGTGAGGAAGTTAAGATTAGGAATAAACTTTTGTTAGGATATAAAAAACAGTAAGCAGTAAAAAATGTAAGACCAAGACGAAGGTGTACATTTGATTCCACGTTTTAAAAATAGGTGGAGGTGGTTCTTCTTGTAGATTTTTTTTCATGATGGTATTTTAAAATAATAGGATGGGGCAAATATAGGAAAAAGAAGGTTAGTGAAAATGTCTTATTATATGTATAACAGGTGTTTAACAGCTGAACGTCGTGTAGTTATTTTTGAGTAAATAACCCATTTAGGGAGTTGATTTTTAAAAGGCCCGCAAAGGTACGAAGGCGCAAGTTTTTTTTGTTTTTCTACCTTCGCGCCTTTGCGAGATTTTATAAAACTCCTTTCTTCATTTCTTCAATGGCAAAATTAGCGGCTCTTGCTGTCAATGCCATAAATGTCAAGGAAGGATTTTGAGTGGCCATTGAAGTCATACATGCTCCATCGGTTACAAATACATTTTTACATTCATGCATTTGATTCCATTTATTGAGTAGCGAAGTTTTGGGATCGAGTCCCATCCGAACACCTCCCATTTCGTGAATATCAAGACCGGGAGCTTGCTTGGTATCACGAGTAGAAATATTTGTGAAACCTGATTTTTTAAACATATCAGTAAATTGCTCGAAGTAATCTTGAATCATTTTCTCATCGTTATCATCGTAATCAATGGAAATTTTTAATAAAGGAATTCCGTGATCGTCTTTTTGAAATTCATCAAGCGCAACATAGTTAGATTCTTTTGGAATTGTTTCACCCATCATGTGTGAATAGATTCGCCAAGGTTTAAATCCTTTCTCTGCTAATAAATTATTCGCCAAAGTTTCTCCAAAACCTTTGCCATTCACATCTCTATCTCTACCTGAATAAAATCCAGCAGCATAGCCTCTAAGGAAATTAGTTTCTTGTTTGTACACATTTCTAAATCGTGGAACGTAAGCACTAGTAGGTCTTCCTCCGAGTGTTTTTTTATCTTTAAAACCTTCGTATTCCGCACTCATTTTTGCACGGTAATTATGGAACCCAACATATTTTCCTAACAAACCATTATCATTTCCTAATCCATTTGGAAAGCGTTCTGAAGTGGATTGGAGTAGAATAGCATTGGTATTTAAAGTAGCTGCATTTACAAAAATAGTTTTTGCAAAATATTCAGTTGTCTCTTTGGTATTTGCATCAATGACTCGAACACCAGTTGCACGATTTTCTTTTTCATCAAAAATAATAGAGTGGACAATTGAATGTGGACGCAAAGTAAGGTTACCTGTTTTTTCAGCCCAAGGAATCAAAGTAGAATTCGCATTGAAGTAACCACC
Source organism: uncultured Saprospiraceae bacterium (assembly GCA_937918905.1). GTDB lineage: Bacteria > Bacteroidota > Bacteroidia > Chitinophagales > Saprospiraceae > CAJQQY01. Next base: position 8,877 of record CAKZSH010000218.1, on the reverse strand, counting down.
GTACGGACAACCTCGTTGACAAAGATTTCGAGCTTGACAAAGTGCTCTTCCTTGTTTTATGAAAATCTCTTTGCTTTCTGTCAAATGTGCACAACGACCATAGATGACGTGCCTATTTTTATAATTATCTTTTACTGTTTTTTGAAAATGCTTATCAACACAATTGAGATCCCAAGCCTTTAAAAAATCTCCATCAGGCAAAATATCTAGCCCATCATAGTTTCCAGAGACTCCTACAAATTGTTCGACATAGGTATACCATTTTTCCAAATCTTTATATCGAATCGGCCAATCCACAGCAAACCCATCTCGCGCTGGGCCTTCAAAATCAAAGTCACTCCAACGCTGTACTTGCCGTGCCCACATAATTGATTTTCCTCCTACTTGATATCCACGAATCCAATCAAAAGGTTTTTCTTGAACATATTGATGTTCGGTATCTTTTACAAAAAAATGCATCGCATCTTCATTATAAGCATAACAACGACTGATGATAGGATTGTCTTTTTGTATCTCGTGAGGGACTTTATTTCGATGTTTGAATTCCCACGGTTGCATATTAGTCGTAGGGTAATCTCGAAGATGTTTTACATCACGACCTCTTTCAAGTAGTAATGTTTTTAAACCATTATCACAAAATTCTTTTGCAGCCCAGCCGCCTGTCATTCCTGCTCCGATGACTATGGTGTCAAAATGATGATCTGTTTTGTCAGACATTTTGTTTTGTTTTTTTAGTATTGAGATGATGAGTATCGCGTATTGAGAATCAGAATTTTAGAAAGTCCCAATACCAATTTCCCCACCCACAGTATTCGACTATTATTAATTATCCATTTTTAATTAGATAGGTTCGCATCCTTTATATTCCCCAGGAAGAAATTTCCAATCCAAATGGTTGGTTAAAAAATATTCAGAACCTGTAAAATGTTGTTTGGTATATCGTAACGTGGTATCAAAAAAGAATTTAAGCGGTGCTTTCTCATCTTTTATTTCTGAAAGGTATTCTAGGAATTCTAATTTCTTTTCTGGTTCAATTTCTGTAAATGTAGTGTTAAAATTTTCTTGAATGGTATCGTTAAATTCTTTTAACCCTTCGACATATTTTTCGCAATCATCAATGGGGTGACAATCGTTGACCATATTTAGAATGAATTCATTGGTGGGTTCAGGATTGGGAGCTTCTACATCTTTTAGTGGTAACAATATATTTGCAAGTTCGTCTATTAAGTCGAATTGCGTTTTGTCGATGGAAAGATTATCGAATACAGGAATTGAAATGGGTTGTTCGGTAGGTTTGCAAGTTGGGAAAATGACGACTCCTGCTGAGACTACTACGATGTTTCTTAAAGCTTGTCTTCGTTTCATAAAATTTGTTTTGATATACGTAGCTGCTGGGTTTTAACCCGCAGTCAAAAAAAATACGTTATAAGATTTTTTTTATTAGTTCTAGAACGTGGATTTTTGACTGCGAGTTAAAACCCAGCAGCTACGTTAAACGTAAATTAACGTATTTACGCAAAAACTAATTTCTTCAAATAATTCGCGCCTACTTCTACACTCTTCAATGGCGTAGAATTATCATATCGTTCCTGCTCCAATATAAAATATTTCATTCCATTCTCTTTCGCTACTTTTAGAATTTTTGGAAAATCAATCATTCCAGTTCCTAAGTCACAAGATGCTTCTCGTACATCAGCAGCCACATCTTTTAATCTATCCTTCACATGGCAAAGTCTGAAACGGTTAGAGTACTTCGTTAAATATTCGACAGGATCAGCGCCACCAGTTACGACCCAATAAATATCCATTTCATGATCGACTAATTCAGGATCAGTATTATCCATAATAAAGTCATGAGGAATCATTCCTGTAAATGCTTTAAATGTATAAGCGTGATTATGGTAAGCGAATTTGATTCCTTCTTTTTTACAAATCTTTCCGCACTCATTAAATTGATCGGTAACTTTTTTCCAATCGTCCATACTTTTTTGAGGGCCTACCCAAGGGCAAACCAAATACTCCATTCCAATCTCAGCAGCCTGAGCAGCTTTCTTTTCAAAATCTTCTTTAATATTACAATGACTTGAAACCATCTTTATTCCTAAGTCATCTAAATTCTTTTTAAAGTCAGTATTGCTCATTCCCCAAAACAATCCTTTGTCTCCTTCGAAACCTTCGATTTGTTTAAAACCGTATCCTGCTATCTTTTTTAAAACGCCCATTGGATCTTTTGGAAAATCATCACGGAGCGTGTACAACTGAATTCCAAATTCATCTAAACTAGGTTTAGGAGTATTGGCATCTGTTGTTGAGGTAGTAGTAGTTTTTGAATCGGATGCTCCATTTTTACATCCAAATTGAGGGAGAATAAGAGAACCTGCTGCAAGTGTTCCAGCAGTTTGTAAAAACTTTCTTCTATTATTTTTCATGATTTTTGTTTGTTTTGTCATTTTGATAAAATTGTTTTGTAAGGTAAAGAAAATATTTTTCTACCAAAAAGAATTAAAGAATCATTTCAATATTAATTCTATTGTATTTTGTAATTAAGATTTTTCTTTGAAGTAAAATGCTTCCAGAACTGAGAGTTCTGGAAGCACTACTCAATCAATTTTATCGATACAAAGTAATATCCCCCGTAAAAGTTTGCAACCCATCATCAGGAGTCATAACAATACACTTGTAAACATAAATTCCAGTCATCATAGGTTGTCCTCGTAAAGTTCCATCCCATCCAAGTGATTCATCATTGGGAGCAAAGTCTTCTAATTCATAAAGGACTTCTCCCCATTTATCGAAAATTTGAAGTAGCTCAATGGAAGGAGTTGATGGCCCTGCAAAGACGGTAAACCGATCATTGTTTCCATCATTATTAGGAGTAAAAGCATTTGGAATATAAATGCCTTCTATTGCAATATTGACATCAATTAATTGACTAATGGAGCATCCAAAAATATCAGTAACTTCCAAAGTGTATGTTTGTGAAGTTATACCTGTTAATGAAGGATAAGCACAATTGGTACAACTCAAACCTATACCTGGACTCCAATTAAATTGAAGATTATTTGTATCAGAATAAGTCACAGGCATTTCCAATGCCAAACCACTAGGAATAGTAATTTCAGGTTGAAGTGTAAAATCAGGGAGAATACTATTTGGGATTTCGAAAATAGAAGATGACATACAGCCATATTCATTTTCAACCCACAGTTGATAATTACCTGAAGGAAGCATATCAAAAATTGATTCGGTTTGATAATTTATTCCATCCAAACTATACATCCAATTCGCTTGAGGGTTACTGATTTCTATTTGTCCATTATTTTCTTCTAAACATGCAGGGTCAATAAATGTGGTTGCTTCAGGATTATCGTAAACTTCAACCCAAAGTTGGTTGATGGTATCGCATCCTTCTCCTAATGGATTTTGAGTAAATTCAAAAAAGCCAGCATTAGCAATCGTATCTCCAAAAAAGATGACAAATTCATCTTCGCAAAGTAGGGTAGTGTCCAACAAATAAATCGCGTATTCAAAATCTATTGTAATAGAATGAAGAGAATCACAACCATTTGATGCAGTAAAGTTTTGTATAAAAAATGCGTCTTGGTAATAAGTTGTATTTTCAATTGTGATACTGTCTCCTACACAAAGGTTTATAGTCTCATTGGTTTCTAAATTATTTAATAACAATACATCTACGGTATGAATAGAATCACAAGTATTACTTCCTATAAAAGTTTGTGAAATAGTATTTTGTTCAAAAATAGGTTGTCCGAAAACCAGAACCGTATCTCCTTCACAAAGTAAAATTTCTTCTTGAGTTTCTACACTAGGAATTGTTGAAATATAATAGGTGCGAATCGTATCACAACTATTAGGGCCATTGATGGATTCGGTAAAGGTAGTGTCAGAGTAAATGTTTTGATTACCAATAATTACGCTATCGCCTTCACAAATTATAATTGAATCACTTGCTTCGAAAGTATTTATGATAACGATGTCAATGATATGAGTAGAATCACAACCGTTTTCAGCAGTTGAAGGTCTTAGAATGAGTGAATTTATAGTATAAGTGAAACCATTAATAGTGATGCTATCTCCTTGACAAAGATTTATCGTTTCAGTTGTAAGAGTATCGTTTAGTAACAATACATTTACGGTGTGTGTAGAGTCGCAGTTGTTTGTACTTGTAAATGTTTGGCTAAGAGTAGTTTCTTCAAAAATCGGTTGCCCAAAAATTTGAATAGTATCACCTTCACAAACTGTAACATTCTCTTGAGTTTGTATAACATTATTAAATGAAATAAAATAAGTATGAATTGAATCACAGCCATTCACAGTATTCAAAGATTCAACTATAGTTGTATCCGAAAAAATAGTTTGATTTAAAATAATCACACTATCTCCATTACAGAGTGCATATGAATCGCTTTGTTCAATAATATCAGCAACCACCACTTCCACAATTTGAATTGAATCACAACCAAATGTTGTAGTATTATCCTGTTGTAAAATGGTACTGGTAGAAATATTTTCCCCAAATACATTTACTGTGTCTCCCTCACAAATATTGATAATTTGATTACTTATTTTATCTTCTTTTAATTCTACTGTTACATTGATTATGGAGTCACAAACGCCTTGTGCCCCGATTTGAAATTCTAAAACTTGATTATCAAAAACAGGTTGCCCAAAGACGTCAATCGTATCTCCATCACAGACAAATCGAGTTTCATATCCGACAGCAATAGTATCCAGAAATATATTGATGGTGTCGATTGAAAAACATCCTTGACTAGTTCCAGCCAAGAGTACATACTCTTCAGGAACAACAGGCGTAACCATTATTTCATTACAACCATCACAAACTAAAACGTCATCTTTATACCATTGATAAGTATCAAATGTTCCTCCTGAAATTATAGTGGAATCACCCGAACATAATGAGATATCTGCGCCTAAATTCACATCCGTTTGTGGCACTAAACTAATGGTCACAGAGTCCGTATAACTATTGCCACAACTATCCATTGCAATTACCCAAATAGTTCCAATTCCAGTAGCCGTAAATGTTTGATCGGAAGATTGGTCGCTCCATAAATAAGAAGAGAAACCAACACCTGCATCAAAATTAAATATTCCATTATCACAAACTTGAACATCAGGCCCGAGGTCAACATTTCCTACAAAAACACAAGGAGAATCACAAGGCGTAGGTTGATTGTTACAAGCATTGTCTAAACAACAATCATCATCTGCACAATCAATCAAACCATCGCCATCATCATCAATTCCGTTATCGCAAATTTCACCACAATCAACAGGCTCATTAGGAACAACTGTTTGTTGGAAAAATGAATTCATTATACTTCCATTGCCAACCAAGTGTTGCTGTTGTTGTACTTGTGGAACAGTTAAATCATCATTGATATTGACATTGAAATAAGAGAATTGATGCCAAACTTTTCTAGTATTTGCCCAAGGTTTATTTCCTGCACCACCAAAAAAACTTGCTTTGTTACTACATTCGCAAAAGATTTCCGCCTCACCATCACCATCCACATCTGCTATGACTGGAATTTCTCCACTCGTACCTGAAACACACTCAATAGAAGAAAGTAACATTCCTGTTTGCCCATCAATAATTCTAAGAAAAGCATTATCTCGATAAATGATTTCAGGGTAACCATTACCATCAATATCAAAAACACTTTGAGTAGCATTTCCACCAAACTCTTGAATTGGAGTTGACCAATCTATTGAACTGAAATCATTATTATATGCAACTAAGTCTCCTCCCACTCGCAAAATTATTTCAGGAATTCCATCTAAATCCAAATCTGCAATAGCAGGATAATTATGTCCACCATTGACACCTAGAATACCATCGGATTCCTTAAACATAATTGTAGGAGTCTGTATATCCCAAACAAAAGTCGTATTACCATAACCAGAAACTAGTGCATCTAAGTCACCATCTTTGTCGAGGTCTGCAATGCTAGTCGTATGAGAATCTTCAAAAAAAGGATCATTGATTGGGACAGCATGAACTTGTGTAAATTCAAAAGTAACAGGATCCAAAGAATATAAATAAGGCCCGACAACTAATTCTAATCCATCACAATCAGGGCAGTAAGGGGAGGCTGGTAAAACATCTACTGCTACTCCTATTCCAAACTGATACCAATATGTATAATTATTACTGAAAGGTAGAGATGCAATAATCTCCAAAGTTTCTACATCCAGAATATGATTAGCATACATCAATTCAGGTTTTCCATCTTGATTAAAATCAGCAATTAAATAATGATACCACCAACTACCACTTGCCGAATTGGGAATAGTTCCTTCCACACTAATGGTTCCATCATGTTCAATCCTTGTGGTATTTGTGCCCAACAAAAATATTTCTGCCGTCCCATCTTTATCAACGTCTGCAATTAATGGAACACCTAATCCATCTGGAGAATTTGGAAAAGCTCCCCATTCTACACTTCCATCATCTCCATTCCAGAGGCTAATGCTTGGAGGATTATTGGTGCCTTGAAGAAAGTTAGGAGTACCGTCATTATCTATATCTCCTATGACATGTAAAAAAGGAAGGACGGAGAGGTTTGAAGGAGTACCCCATTCCAACTGAATAGAGAAATCCGTAAAAGTGGAAGTGTCACAATTTTCGACTACACAGTCGGTATAATAATTATCTACACAAGTAACCGACTCGCAACAATCAGGGTCAAAACAATCAATTAAACCATCACCATCATCATCAATTCCGTTATCGCAAATTTCTTCACAATCAACTGGTTCTCTTGGAACAACGGTTTGTTGATAAAAAGAATTCATAATATTTCCATCGCCAACTAAGTTGACCTGTTGTTGAATAACGGGAACCGTTAAGTCGTCATTAATATTGGTATTGTAATACTGTTTTTGATTCCAAACTTTTCTCGCATTAGCCCATGGTTCACTTCCTCCTCTTCCAAATACATGCGCTCTAGCATTGCACTCACAGAAAATTTCTGCTTCCCCATCCGCATCAATATCTGCGATGACGGGCAGTTCTGAACCTGTACCAGATTGACAAGGAATGGAGGAAAGTAATTCTCCCGTTTGGCCATTAATAATTCTTAAGAATGCATTGTCCCGATAAATAACCTCGGGTAATCCATCTCCATTTACATCAAAAACACTTTGGGTAGCATTACCTCCAAATTCTTGAATTGGAGTAGTCCAATCAATAGTTAAAAGATCGCCATTGTAAGCCACAAGATCATTTGCGTTTCTACAAATAATTTCGGGCAAACCATCGCCATCTAAATCAGCTACTGCTGGTCGATTATGGCTGGTTGTAGAAAAAGGGAAAACACCATCTGTTTCTTTTGCCATGATTGTAGGCGTTTGAATATCCCATACATAAAGTGTATTGATTTCATCAGCTTCTATGACTGCATCTAGGTCACCATCGTTATCCATATCTGCAATGGCAGTTGTACTTTGATTGGAATAAAATGGATCATTAATCGCTACACCATGAATTTTAGTAAATTCAAAAGTGGTGGGATTTAAAGAAAATAAAAATGGCCCCAATACTAATTCAAGTCCATCACAATCAGGGCAACTTGGAGATGCAGGAAATACATCTAGTGGTACTCCAGTTCCATATTCATAGGGAACACTATAATCAGTAAGTGGTAAAGTAGCGATGACTTGCAGAGTAGTAACATCAATGATATTATTCAAATGCATAATTTCAGGAGTGCCGTCTTCATTAAAGTCAGTAATAAAATAATTTTTAAACCAACCACCTCCATTACTAGGTAGAGCACCTTCTGCACTTATAGTTCCATCATGTTCTACTCTAAAAATTTTGTCTGGAATCGTCATAAATATTTCAGCAGTCCCATCATGATCGACATCTGCAATGAGTGTTGAACCAGAAAAGTTACCTGCATCTTCAAGGTCAATTGTCCAAACAACACTTCCATCTGACCCATTCAACATGTCCAATTTATTTGTGACACGGCGGCCTTGTAAAATATTGGGTATACCATCATTGTTAATATCTCCAATCACATTTAAGATAGGAGCTTTTTTAGTAGTTAAAGGCGTACTCCATTCTAATGCTATTGTAAAATCATAATTGATAGTAGTCGTATCGCAATCAGTAACATCAACACAATCTTGATAGTAATTATCAACGCAAGGCTCAGTATTACAACAGTCAGGATCGTAACAATCTATAAGTCCATCGCCATCATCATCAAATCCATTGTCGCATATTTCTAAAACAGAATTATTCCCTACGATAGAAATTAATTGGCAGACTTCAGATTGACAAATACTATTACTGGCAATTAAGCATACTGTGAAATTTCCAACCGAAGGAGAAGAGAATTGAAAATTAGGAGTGTTATTTACTACGTTTCCATCTACTGTCCAACTTATATTAGTTGCATTTGTAGAGTTATCTGTAAAATTAATAATACTATTAATTTGAGTTTGCGTAGTATCGACTGTGAGTGCAGCTTGCGCTTCGCAAATCACAGTTACTACTACTGTCGAAGAGGCTAAACAATTAGGATCATCATTGGTTACAACTAAAGTTATTTCGTAAGTCCCCTCTGTGTCAAAAGTATAAGTACCATCAAATGGAACTTGATCTATCGTCCAATCAAAATATAATCCACCCGTAGATGTATTGTTAAAAGTAATCGTGCTACCTAAATTTATTGGAGCATTGGGTACATCAAAACTAGAAGTAATTAAAGTTGGACAAGCTGATTGACAACCAGGAGAATTTAACAAACTGCTCCTTGCTGTCGAAATAGCATTCTGCATTCGAACAGCTTGACCTGACGTGAGAGAATGAAAACATTG
>CAKZSH010000217.1 GCA_937918905.1 uncultured Saprospiraceae bacterium | reverse complement strand
TTCTCCTAAAGAAAAAATTTGCGAAACCGAACAGCCTAAATTATCCGTAACTATAATGTTATAATCTGCTGAATTCAAATTAGAATAAATTGGAGAAGGCTGATTTCCAGAACCAATATTATAAGAATATGGAGCTTGCCCACCAGTTGCTAATATTTCAAAACTACCATCAGTTTGTCCACAATTTTCCTCCACTATATTTATCATCGAAAAAGTAAGTCCTGTTGAACCTTGAAGGGTTACAGAGGTATTATCCATACAACCATTTATATCCGTAACTGTAATGTTATAAATACCTCCTGTTAGATTGGAAAAAACATTATTATTCGTTTCTCCATTTCCAATATCATAATTAAAAGGCCCCACTCCTCCCATTGTAGAAAGTGTGATACTGCCATTGGATTGACCACAGGATGTATTCGTAGTTGCGGTTACATTTAAGGTAATTCCTATTTCCCCTAGAGTAATATTTCCAGTTTCGGTACAGCCATTATTATCCACTACTGTAACAGTATAGGTACCTGCACTTAGATTAAAGAAAACAGGAGAATTTGAAATTCCTGTTCCTATGTCATAGGTGTAAGGTGCTGTACCTCCACTAGCTACGATTTCAAATCCACCATTATTTTGTCCACAATTTTCATCAAAAGTATTGGTAAAAGAAATCGAAGGTAATCCTGCATCCATGAGTGCTACCATTTGATTATCAGAGCAACCATTCGCATCTATAACGGTAATGTCATAAGTACCTGAAGATAGATTTGGAAAAATATTGTTAGAACTAAGTCCATTTCCAATATCAAAAAGATAAGGGGCATTTCCTCCTCCTCCTGATACCACTATACTACCATTGGATTGATTACAAGTGGGGTTATTGATTACATCAACATTCAATATTGCATTATTCTCTCCAAGTGTAAATTGTTGGGAAAAACTACAACCTGAATTATCCGTAACTATAATGTTATAAGCAGCGGAATTGAGTCCAGTAAATATTGGATTACTAGTATTTCCTGAACCTATACTATATTGATATGGCCCAACTCCTCCACTTGCTGAAACTTCAAAACTTCCATCCGTTTGACCACAATTTTCATTCATCACATTAATTATGGAAATTGATGGTGTTGTAGAACCTCCATTAATTGTAGCACTTTGGACAGAAGTACATCCTGCTGCATCAGTAATAGTTACTTGGTAAGTACCTGCTGCTAAATTTGAAAATATATTGTTAGAAGTTGATCCATTTCCAATATCATACATATAACTTCCAGCACCTCCTGTAGTAGATACTTCAAATGAACCATTGCTTTGATTGCAACTTGCATCCATCACATTTATGATATTGGCTAAGATTGGAGGTGCATCGAAAACTACTGCAGAAATAGCTTCAACACAACCATTAACGTCCGTTACGATTACAGTATAAACACCATTTCCTAAACCCGTAAAATTAGGGTCTATCACATTTCCATTTCCAATGTTATAAAGAAAAGGAGCAGTGCCTCCAATAGTCACCACCGTAAAAGCACCATCCTGCATATCGCAATTTTCATTCAATAAATTAGCAACTGCGATTAACGGGCCAGAACTATTTTGAAGTGTTACCACCGTAGAATCTTGACATCCTGTAGCATCCGTAAGTGTAATAGGATACACGCCAGCACTAAGGTTAGAGAAGGTAGGATTGCTCTGTGTACCATTGCCGATGTCAAAAGTAAATGGTGAAGTCCCACCAGTAACCGTCAAAGTAATCGAACCATTTTGTTGATCACAAGTTTCATCTACAGCTTGACTTACGGTCAATGATGGAGGTGCAATATTTAAAATTTCGATAGAATCCATTTCAACACAACCATTGTTATCGGTCATGGTAACATAATACCAACCCGCTGCAAGATTAGGCCGAACGAGATTACTATCTACCCCATTTCCAAAGTCAAAACTGTATGGACTGAATCCTCCATTTGGTACTACCTCAAATGTTCCGTTGTTAAATCCACAAGTCGCATTTTCGACATTTACAAAACTTATTGCAAGCGTATTACAATCTATAACAACACTCATACAATTAGAAAATGGAGAAGTATTGTTAAGTGAATCTGTAGCCGTAGAGGTAAGAATAGTTCCTCCAAAAATTTGATTTCCTCCTACAAAAGGTGCTCCTAAAGTCCAAGTACCATCTGCCGCAACAATTGTTTCTCCTAAAAAAATAGTTCCTTGACAAGCTACACCTTGACAGGTTGTCGTATCATTAATAAATACTTCAATTATTTCGGAAGGATTTCCTGTACCACTCACATCAGTCATTGATACTGAATTAATAACTGGTGCAGGTTGATTTAGATTTGAGGTAGAATCTTGAAGAATAATTCCATCCAAATTACAATACATTGAGTTTTGCTGGAAACGACATGATTGGGAAAACTGTTGAATCAATATTCCAATTTCATGATAAGCCATGATATTTCCTTCGCCTGGTCCATTCCCTCCTATCAAGTTATTTCCACAAAAAGGTTGAACAACAACTGCACAAAATTCATTAGGAGCTATGCTATCTTGAAAATAATTAGTACCAATAATATTTCCTTGTACGGTACAAAAAGAAGATCCATTTCTCATAACAACTCCACAGCCATTCCAATCCGTAATTCCTGGTACGCCAGGGAATTCATCTATTTCATCTCCATTATTAAAAATTACATTTCCTTTATTAGGAGCCCCAATAATAGCAAAATTCGCAGCTCGAACATCTATCGCATCATCAGGAAAGTTCACAATTTCAAAACCATAGATTTCACAAAAGTTTGCTCTAACCCAAATGGCATTATGTGGAATTGTCCATACATTTTGAGAACCATCAATAATAATTTTAGGTTCAAAATCAGTTACTCCAAAACCTGGTTGGGTGGTAGCATCAATGATCGTATTGGCATCTAATAATGCAGGCAATGGTTGCCCTGTTTGAGAACCCACATAGATTCGATGTCTTAAAGTAGAATCAGGAATATTAAACTTAATTACATTTGGACCTGCGGTATAATTAGCACAATTGATTGCTGCTCTCAATGATCCCACTCCATCATCATCAGCAGTAGTTACCCAAATCGTTCCATCAGATTGACTACATGTAGCAGCATCGATTAAAGTATTGCAAGGTGAAAAAGAGGACGTAGTTCCATTTGAGGCCGTCAAAGTAGCAGTAATCTTCATCCCTTGTTGTAAAAAAGTATTCACTCCTGGATTTACTAGAATCCATGATCCATTATTTACAGGAGCACTCCCTAAATAAATTCGACCTTGGCAAGGTGTCCCATTACACGCATCATCATCCACTAAAAAAACTTCAACAACATCATTGGATGGTCCTGTACCACTTATATAATCCAACTGAGCAATTGAAATAGTCGGAGGGGCTTTCATAAAATTTCCATTATTTAATAAATGGATCGCAGTAGTATCATTACAATACATGGAATTTTGCCGCATAGAAATATGAAAAGAATTATCTATACGAATTCCTTCAGGATTATTCGCGATAATATTTCCTTCACCAGGATTTGTTCCACCTATCTCTAAGTTAGTTACAGATCCTCTAACAATTATCCCACACCACTCATTACCCCATGCCATCGTTTCATTATAATCTGTACCAATGATATTTCCTTGGATTCGGCAATTATTCGCATTAGCTCTAACCACAATACCACAACCATTCCATGGACTTAGTGGAGAATTAGGAAAAACATCTTGAAAAATTCCATTATTATAAATGACGTTTCCTTTATTAGGTGCTCCTATTATGGTATTATTTGCACCTAAAATATCAATCCCATCATCAGGAAAATTACGAACCGTCAAACCATAGACAGCACAGTTATTGGCTTGAATAAAGATGGCATTAATAGGATCATTCCATGATACTGCCCCTCCATCTAAAATTATCAATGGATCACCAGAGAATCCAGGTTGCGTACTTCCATCAATAATAGTCTCAGTATCAGTTAAGGTAGGTAGTGGTTGACTTGTGGTAGTACCCACAGCAATAATATGTGGTCCTGTTCCTGGTATGTTAAATTGAATCGTATTAGCCCCTGGAATTGCATTGGCACATTCCATAGCTCCTCGTAAAGAACCATTACCATTGTCGTTGGTATTGGTAACAAAAAGGGTACCTGCAATGGCTTGACAAAAATTTTGAGCCTCAACTTTTTTTGGAGAAAAAAACAATAAAACAAATATCAACCAGTAAAATTTTACTGGTGAAGGGTAATAATTTGTCATAGTTTCTGAGATTTTAATTTGTCCGTTTTTGGTATATTCATGGCAATAATCCTTAATAAATTCCTAGAAAAAATCCATAATAACCGATTGATTATAAGCACTTTATCTAAAAAAAAATCAAATTTATTAAAAGTTATAGCAGTAAAAATGTGGATTGTTTGCTAAGGGGTATAGCCAGATTAGTAGTTGGTTCTCTCTTTCTCTAAACCAAAGATATGGAAAAATTGTTGAAATTTAATTTGATTTTGCAATAAAAACCATTGTAATAAATCAAAATGACAATCAAAATCAAAAATCACAATAATATGAATTCGCAATTTGTGTTTTGATTTTGATTGTCATTTTGATTTTGATTCCTTAGAGTAGTTTTCTAAGAGGACAACAACCTCAGGATGATTATCTTTTTTGGCAAAATCAATAGGAAGGGTTCCATCCTCCATTTTTATTTGTGGGTTCGCTCCAGTTTCCAATAAAAATTTCGCAATATTTACTAAGCCATTATGTGCGGCGGAATGCAATGGCGTTACCCCTTTCATTTGTTGAGCATTGACATCAGCTCCTTTTTCAATTAGCATTTTTACGATTTCAATTTTTTGTGAAGCAACTGCTGAATGAAGGGGTGCTAATTTCATTGGGTTGTTAGAAATTTGATTGACATCAGCTCCTTTTTTAAGTAAAAAATCAACGGCTTCTTTTTGTCCAAAAAAACAAGCCAAGCCTAATGGTGAAAATCCATCAGAGGAATATTCATTCACTCGTTCTGGATTCGTATTTAAATGTTTTTCTATAAAATTTATCCTACCAGAAGCAGTTGCTTCAAATAAATCAAATTCTGTTTTATGTTGTAACAATGCTTTTGCAATTTCACTCTTTCGATAATATTTGGCTAATAAAAAAATTGACAATCCTTCTTCTGTCATTGCATTTGCCAAGGAAGCATCATTTTTCAACACAGATTTTACTTGTTCTAAATCTCCTTCTTTGATAGCTTGGATCAATGTATGTTTTGGATTATTCATCTTGCAAAAAGTTAGAACCTGTTTAAACAAATATAATAGAATATGGTTACTTTATAAATAATAACATCATGGCTAATCGCGATCAAAATATTATACAACTTCGTCCTCTTATTCCAACTATTAGTGAAAAAAATATTACCTCATCTTCAGAGCTATTTCAAAACAAAACACTTCGACCCATTTTAAAATTACAAAATGACTTATTGCTTTCTATTTTTCAACAATATACCATTCAAAGAAAAAACATCTTCCCTACTCTAGCTACAAAAAAGAAATTGGAATATATTGAAAATAATATTCGGAAGGATTTAAAATTTCGAAATTTATTGGTAGGATGTATTGTTGGGCAATTCACATTGGAGGAGTGGAATTTATATGTGCAGGATGAGAGTGAATTGAGAAAGCGATTGGTGAATATGTTGGTGGAGAGAATCAAAAGTAGTTTTGATAAATGTGAATAGTGATTCGTAAATCAATAGCCTAAGTCGTATTCAAAAAAATGTGTCAGTAGTGGGAGTGTTCATGTTTTAAAATCAATATTATTCGACCGAGAGCGTCGTGTTTACCTCCAACGGCTAAGTGTCAAAATATCAAGGACACACTTTATTGGATACTTTCAAGTTTTTCGAATATCGGTGAACTCAACCTTTCACCAGTATTCGACAATACTTCTCAAATCGTAAATCCGCCTTCCCTTTTTCCCTTTTTCAAAACCGATACCCCACCCCAAACCTCATCAATACTTCTCCTGTTAAATCAAAATCAAATCCTCCCTGTTTTTGTTGTCGTTCAGTCAATACTGGATTTTCAATTGTCGTAGAATCAAATCCAAAAGACATTATTTGAATTGGAAAATTTAAATCTAAAAAAAGATTTGGAGTCAAAGAATATTGTACCCGAGGAACTAATGCTATTTTAAAAAATGCTTGAAATGAAGTTATTGGAAAAGATTCAGAGGTCTTCGGAGTTACTTTTGAAGAATGGACATACGCTCCTAAAGATGGACTCCATCCTAATTTTAGTTTTTTATCCTCAAAATTTTTCACCCAGCGCCCTAGTTCAAAACGCAACCTGAATACGATATCTTCAGAATTTATCGGCACATTTTTTTCAGATGTAATTAATCTAGGTGGAGTCATTAAAGTATCAAAAAATGTTTCTGTTAATAACCGATCCCCATCTTTATTTCTATATAAAAATGAAAGCTCTCCTTCAATAAATCTTTTCGTATTTTTTTTGTTTTTGGAAAAAGCTACTGAAATATTATGAAAATGAAAACCTGAAGAATCAGGTAGTTGAAAGTTAGAAGCTTCTTCAGAATTTAAAATATGAAAATTAGAATATAGTTTTACAGCTCTATTTTTATCTTCTGCTTCTTGGGCTTGAATATTGAAGCATCTGAAGAATATAAATAGAAAAATGGGAATGTATTGTTTTTTCATTTTGTTTTAAATTTATCATAACTAAAAATCCTTCTCACCATAAAGATGAGAAGGATTTTATTGTTCTCAAAATGAAAGAACAATATGTTTATTTTTTAAAAAAATGCTTAGCGTAAAATCGTCACATCACCTTTGATAATAATTCCAGCATCAAGATCTAAACGTAAGATAAAATAATAAGTACCTTCTGGAAGTGGTTTATTATTTTTATTCGTTCCATTCCAGTCATTATTGTATTCTCTAGTTTCGTAAACAATATTTCCCCAACGATTAAAAACTAAAAATTCACGGACTGGGTACTCCCCTTGATTTTGAATTAAAATATCAAAAACTAAATTATCATTTAAACCATCCTCATTTGGAGTAATGGTATTAATTTTTTGATTTAATAAACTATCGAGCGGTTTAGGTTCAGCTGGATTTACAAAAATAGAAACGGTTGCAATATCACAAGCATCAGGACATGCAACTGCACACAATTCGTATTGAAATTCATCTGGGCCAATATATTCGAGGTTAGGTGTGTACGAATACGTGCCTCCTCCATTATCTACCAACACTCCATTAACTACATTTGAAAGCACAGCAAATGAACCTCCAACTGCCACATCATTAGTTCCTACGTCTATGCTTAAAACTTGCCCTTCTTCCATTGTGTAAGAATCATCCATTGCATCTGGTGCAATTTCCAACAATACAATTACGGTATCAGAACTATACTCTGGACATCCAATCGCAGATAACGTCCAAACAAACATATTTACACCAATCTCTAAATTGGTAACTTCACTTGAAGGGTCGGAAGGATCCGAAGGAATTCCACCTCCTAGACTCAACCACAATCCTGTTGTATTGTCAGGAAGATTTGCATTTAAACTTACAATGTCCTCACAGGTCGTAGTATCAGCACCAGCTACGGCACTTGGAAATGAATTACTAAATTCAACGACTACATCAAAATCATCTGTACATCCTGTTATAGTATCAGTAACTAATAAAGTATAAGTTCCTGGTGCAGTTACTTCAGGTGTCAAAGTGTTTGCTCCATTATCAATAACCCCTCCCATCGAAGCAGTCCACATGTAAGTTACATCTGTACCTACTGTCGATCCATTTCCATCCAAATTAATGGAAAGGACTCCACAATCCAATTGTTCAAGTGCTACGGCAGTAGCCGTCACCGCTTGACTCGAAAATACATTGACTGTCGAAGTTGCAGTACAACCATTGGAAGTATTGGTGACTAAAAGTGTATAGTCCCCTGTATCATCTATTTCCACCATGTTAGTAGTTGGTGGATTTGTAATAATATTTCCATTCATATCAGTTGTCCATAGGTATTCAATATCAATACCCGTGGAAGACCCAGAACCATCCAAGGTAATAGAATTGGAGCTACAAGGTAACTCCATCATCATACCAGCGTCAGCAATTGGAGATATCGTATCAGTTAAGACTTGCACATCAATAGTATCACCACATCCAGTAATGGTATCCATTGCAATAAAAGTATAAATACCACCCGAGTTTCCTTGAATCATTAATTGAGTAGAATCAGGTGAAGTAATATTTGCTCCCATAGAAGTAGTCCATCCCATACCAATATTATTGCTAGTTGTTGTGACTGTTGCTTCTAAGTTAATTAAATCATTTTGGCAAGTGATACTTGAATCTGCCATTCCAGTTACGACAACTGAATTGGTATCAGCTAAGACCAAAGCACCTCCTCCATAGAAACATCCTGTAATCGTATCTGTTATTATAAAAGAATAAAATGCAGGTTTATCTACTACTGGCATGAGGGTGTTTTGACCACTTACAAAATTTCCATTAGGGCCAGTTGTCCATTCATAAATCTGATTAGGTAAAATGGTAGATTGCGAAGCATCTAAAGTAACTTGAGGAAAATTACAAGTAATATTATCTGGAAATTCTACCATAGGTATTCCCGCAGGTTCTTTTGGCGTAACAAAAACATCGACCGAAGATGAACATCCATTACTCGTATTAGTTACACAAAAAGTAAAATCACCACCTTGACTTATCGTCGCTACCAATGAATCTCCACCTCCAAGGATCGTACCCATGGTTGTTTTCCATAAATATTCTACACTTGCTGTACTTGAACCTGTAGCATCGAGTGTTGCAGTCTGTTCACAATCAAACGACACCGTATCTTGTGCGACTACTGCTACCGGAGGAGTATTGTTAGTAAACACAACAAGTTGATCGGTAGCTGAACAATTGTTTGTAGTATTTGTAATTGTCAAAATATAAAGCCCTGGTAGATCGACTGTTGGAGTTAAAGTATTGGCATCAGTAATTCCATCAGTATTTCCATCTCCATTGACCCAAGAATAAATAAACTCAGGGCCATTCGAGGATACCAAAGAAGCATCCAACATAATCTCAGGATCATTACAAGTTATCGTTTCATTAGCTCCAGCTTCAATGATTGGATAATTATCATTCAAAGTCACTTCAACTGTATCCATACTCATACACCCATTGATTGTATCTGTAACAATAATCAAATACTCGCCAGCAGAAGTAATGGTTGGAGCAATAGTGGTTTCATCAGTTGGATCATCACCTGAAAGGGCTACCCATTGGTAAATATAATCCGTACCTGTTGAAGATCCAGAGCCATCCAAAGAAGCTGTAGAAGGTGAACATCCTATTTGGAAGTCACTTCCTGCATCAGCAGTAGGTGGCGTAATATTTTCCGTAACTGTTACACAGGAACTAGCTTCACATCCATTGACCGTATTGGTAATATTAATACAATACTCACCTACCATATTTACAATAATTCCCCCCTCGGGAGTTGCCGAACAAATTCCTGCTGGAGGACCTGTCCAGTTAAATATAAGGTCATTAGTAGGAATATTTTCTTCATCCATCAATAATACTTTAGGCGACGAGCAACTTAAAAAACCAGTTGCCACAGCATTCGTAAGTGGTGGTATGGTATCTACTTCAACAGTAACAGTCGCAGTAGCTGAACAATTATTAAGGGTATCGGTAACTTGCAAAGTGTAAATTCCTGCAGCATTTACATAAGGTGCAATTCCAGTAACAGAATCTGTTACAATATTTCCAGGATTTGCAGACCAAAAATATTCATATTGACCTCCTAATGAAGAGTTAGATCCATCCAATTGCACAGAATCAATATTGTTACAATTAATTATTTGATTTGGACCAGCATCAGCTATTGGAATATTTGCATCTTGAGTAACGGAAGTTGTATCTGATGCTGTACATCCATTAAGCGTATCCGTCACTACTAAATAATAATCTCCACCTGAATTAGCTGTAGGCGAAAGCGTAGTTTCATTAGAAATATTTCCTCCATTAGCTCCAGTCCATAAATAAGTAAAATTATTTCCAGTAGAAGAACCTGTTCCATCCAAAAGTACAGAGTTGACTGTACAATTAATTTCAGCATTCATATCTGCTGCAACTGCGGTAGGTAGAGTTATATTTTCATTCACAACAACTGTTGCTGTTGCAAAGCAGTTATTTGAAGCATCAATCACTTCGATGGTAAATGTTCCAGGTTCTTCAACTGTTGCCATTGAAGTATTTCCGTTAACAATGTTTCCAGGACCTACCCATTGGTAAGTAATATTATCACTCATTGAAGAATTACTACCATCTAAAAGAACGGTACTTGAATCACAAGTAAGAGTTCTGTTAATTCCTGCATCTGCGATAGGCATTACATTATTGATCGCAATAGAAACGGTATCAGTTGCAGAGCAACCTGTTCCGGCCTCTTCCACTAAAAGTTGGTAAGTACCTATGCTATTTACTGTGGGATTTAAAGTGGTAGGATTAGTTGGAGGAGTTCCACCATTGATTTCTGTCCAAGTGTAGGTATAATTTCCCATCGGTTCAACTGTACCATTTAATTGAACACTTGTGGGATTACACTTTAAAGTATCAGGTAATCCTGCATCCACAATTGGAGGTACAACATCACCTTCAACTACTGCTATATTTGTAGCGGAACAGCCACTTATCGTATCTGTAACTGTCAAGGAATAGATCCCTAAAGCATTTACCGTAGGCATAAGAGAATCACTATTAATTATAGTTGCAGTTCCATCATTATGTACCCATTCATAAATAATATTCATCCCTACTGACGAAGCCGAACCATCCAAGATGGTCGTTGGTTCATTACAACTTATAGTATCCAAACCACCTGCATCAGCCACAGGTGGAGTCAAATTTCCTGAGAGCGAAAAACTTTCAGTAAAAGTATTAGCAGGCGTACTTGAGTCAGTAATCGTAACTGTATAAAACCCAACTCCTAGTCCGTCAATATCTTGCTCCGTACTCATTGTATTCCATTCATAGGTGTATGGGCCGGTTCCGCCTGCAACTGAAATATTAATAGCACCACCCATTTCATCAAAACAATTGGGTTGCGTAAGTGTACTGTTAGTAACAAATAAAGTTTGTTGAATATTTATTTTTCCACCTTGTGATGCCAATCCTAAATTATCATTACTACCACCTTGGATGACCTCAATAGGAATAGGATTATCATCAAAAACTACGGTAGTCATATCATTAACATTTCCCACAACAGTAAAACATATTTCAAAAATAACGGTACCATCTGACACCGTTATACCTGATGCTAACGAATCTTCATCACTCCATGAAAACCCAAGTTGTCCCATAGAAGCATTCACATCGGAGAAAGAACCAGGATCTAAATTGGATAAATTCAAATTAGTAACAGAATCATATGTAATTACAGAAGGATCAAAATTAATTGCACTTTGAATACTAAAAAGGTTATCAAAATTTTCCACACTCACAGGCAAACAAAATGATGCACCAGGATTCTGGATTGTATCAGGCATAATAAATATTACTGGTTGAGGAAGACTAACTGTTCCTCCTTGCGTCTCCAATCCAATATTTCCTCCTGGAAATACGGATACCTCTATATTAGTAGGCATACTTGTAAAAGTTACATCAGTACTTCCGCCAGAGCCACCTACTACTGTAAAATTCAGTTCAAATAATTGTCCTCCATTAGGCATAGAAACAGGGCCACCAAAAAAAGAACAAGTAGTTATACCAGAACCACTTCCAGTAGTGTTGATGTTCATACCAGAAAAGGCTGCATTAAGGTTGTCTATATTTTGTAATTCTAAAATGGCAGGATCCCAATTTATAGAAAATTGCAAAGCAATTACATTTTGCAAATTCTCAGCAGTTACATCCATAGAGAAACTACTACCAACTCCAGCTGTAACATTTTCTAATGTAAAAACTGCTTGGCTCTGTGTATTGGAAACTGTAAATAATAGGATAAATCCCGTAACAATGGTTTTAATAAAATGTCTCATCTTCTTCTTTTAATATATTTTTGGGATTCCTCACCGTTTTATTTTTTACAAAAAAATAAAACAAGTATGTCCGAACATATTGGTTTAAAAAAATTGATAATTGACAAACAAACCTCAATACGTGAATGTATTAGGATGTTTATAAATAGTGTATTCTAGCGTTGGAACAGTTATTAATTCTTTCTTTAATGAAAGATCATTAAACGTACAATTCTTTGTTTTAAAATTTTGAGATACGTTTAACTTGAGGGGAATTATTTTATAGAAAAAGAAATATTTATTTCGTGTGTACTACCTACATCAGGCCCAAAGGTATTGAAGGAATAATCAAATCCATAACCTAATTTAAAAATATTATCCCATCCTAAACTTTCGCCTAAAGCAAATCCAGTTTCGAGATGATAAGTACCGGATGTAGAGAGTCCTGTTCCAAGCCACATGTTGCCTGGAAACTGATATCGAAAATTAAAATCTGCACTTACTGGTACATTGGGCGCATATTTAATCCAAACTGATGGCTCTATAAATCCACCGTTTTCAAAGAAATGGAACAGCCCTAAAAGTCCATAGAAATGTTGAATTCTTTGAGTTCCAAATTCTCCATTTTCATTTTTAAAATTAAGGTCCAATCCAAAAACTTGTGGTACAGAAATTCCGCTATAAAAAATATCATCGTCTAAAAATCCACCACCATCAAATGTTTTATAATAATAAACCCCAAATCCGACATCAGGGAAAATTTGAGATTGATCTTCCATACTAAGGATATCACCTTGATCTCTTACAAAAAGTTCTGAGGCATTTACTCGGTACTGAACGATTCCCACATTTAATCCAATAGACAAACCTCCATATTCAGGATCATCAGAAAGAATTCCAGCAAATCGACCATAGGCACCTGTTAGCCCAGTAGGCCCTGTTTGATCGTTAATTAAATAACCTCCCATCAGCAATCCATATCCACCACCATTATCCAATAGATATTCTCCACGGATGGTTTGGGTAACGGGTGATGATTCAAAATCAACCCATTGACTTCGATAGGAAGCACCAAAAGACAGACTTAATTCAGAGGTATGAAAATCGCTATTGACAGCAGCAGGATTAATAATACCAAGGTTCTGCCGATATTGGGTAAATAGTGGAATTTGTTGAGCTGACACCAGTTGGCAGCATAGGAGTAGGGCTATCGATAGGATTAATCGATTCATGGGAGCATAATTTGTTTTTGTTCAAGCACAAAATTAAATAAAAAAACTAGACACCCGTATTTTTATAAGTTAATTTTTTAGATAAAATTTTGCAAAAGAGATTAGAATCAAGTTTTGGATAATTTTTCATTATCAAAACATGTGAAAAAATCGTTATGTTTTTTTGAAATAAAAAAAGGTAATTATTTTACATTGACTTAAAAAAGTTTGATTACTTTTGAAGTCAATAAATCTCTTTTTAATTCCCTTACCGATTTTCACCCTTTATAAAATTAATATCCC
>CAKZSH010000216.1 GCA_937918905.1 uncultured Saprospiraceae bacterium | reverse complement strand
GAAAGTGACTAAGCCGTAATTGGTAATTAGTGATTGGTTAATTTATTAACCAATTGATTAGCAGCGAAGCGATGTTATCATGATAATGGTAACATCGCTTTTTTTTGCAGCTTTCACGTACCTGCTCTTGGGTTCAAGGTGGAATTTATGTGGTTTGTTCAAATAGTTAAGGGAGTAGGAATTAAATACAATGAATATTCTCTATTTAAAAACAACCTGCCAACTGAAGTTGGCGGTTACAGGGTCGTGCTGAACAGTTACAATTGAATTTAATTATTCTTATATTTTTTGTATAACATCATTTATAAGTCAAAGCCTGACTTTTCAAGTCAGACCTTGATTCGTGTATATAATAACAAAAAAAAGTCCTATCTTTCTCCTCTTAAACAAAACGTATGAAAAGAAGAAAGATCATAAAATTAGCCGCATACGCTACAGGTGCTGCACTCAGCGCACCATTAATGAGTAGCCTACTTACAGGATGTAAATCCGAAGCCATCGACCAAGCGGACATCGACTACCAATTACAATTCCTCAACGAAGATGAATTTAAATTAGTCCGAAAATTGGCGAATATCATTTTACCTAAAACAGATAGTCCCTCTGCTTCCGATGTTGGTGTACATCGAATGATCGACCACATGGTGGCTACTGTTTATAAAAAAGAAGACAAAGAAAGCTATCAAAAAAAGTTAGCTTCCTTAGTTTCCTATCTCAATCCTGACCCTGAAAAAGTCAATAGCTTTTTAGATTTGGAAGCAAAAGAACAACTAGGAATGGTTCAAAAGTTAAGTGAATCAAAAGATGAAAATCTCAAAGATGCCCAAAAAGCATTTTTAGATTTAAGGCAACAATCTATTGCCTATTATCTTTCATCAGAAGAAATTGGAAAAAATTATTTAAACTACTTGCCAGTTCCAGGAGAATACCAATCATGTATTTCCCTTGAAGAAGCAGGAGGAAAAGCTTGGGCATTATGAAATTTAACTCAAAAGGAAAAGAAGAAGTCACCTACGATGCAATCGTTATCGGTTCAGGTATCAGCGGCGGTTACGCAGCAATGGAACTATGTACAAAAGGCTATAAAACCCTTGTACTCGAAAAAGGTCGTGATGTCAAACATATGCAGTATCCTACTGCCAATCTTGATCCATGGGAACTCCCAAATCAAAATATGGTAGCTGCTGAAGAAATTGCACTTCACTATTTTAAACAAAACCGCCTCAGTTGGTGGGTAAAAGAAGACCACAAACATTTTATCGCTAAAGACAGCGAGTATCCTTATGATGAGGTCAAACGATTCGATTGGATCCGTGGACACCATGTTGGAGGACGGTCTTTGATGTGGGGAAGACATTGCTACCGTTGGAGTGATATTGACTTCGAAGCCAATGCCAAAGAAGGAATCGCTATCGACTGGCCAATAAGATATAAAGACATCGAACCGTGGTATGATTACGTGGAAACCTTTGTAGGCGTCAGCGGTCAAAAAGAAGGATTGAAGCAAGTTCCTGATGGAAAATTTTTACCGCCATTCCCACTTAATTGTGCAGAGGAACATATGCGAGAAGCGGTTAAAAAAGTTTACCCAAATAGGATCATTACTCCTGGTCGAGTAGCCAATCTTAGTAAATATATTCCTGAAGTTCATAAAGGATTAAGAGGGCAATGTCAAACTAGAGATCGATGTGTTCGAGGTTGTCCTTTTGGTGCCTACTTCAGTAGTAATTCTGCAACACTTCCAGTAGCGGAATCAACAGGTAACCTTTCGCTTCGGCCCGATAGTATTGTTTCTGAAATTGTATTTGACAAAAAAACAGGAAAGGCAAGTGGCGTAAGAATTAAAGATGCAAATACTGGAGAAACTCATGAGTTTTTTGCACGCATTATTTTTTGTAATGCAAGTACAATAGGTACGACTGCCATTCTTCTTAATAGTCGTTCTGAGACTTTTCCAAATGGACTAGGAAATAGTAGCGGAGAATTGGGACATAACTTAATGGATCATCATTATGGTATGGGAATATCAGGTAAATTACCAGGATTTGAAGATACCTACTACAAAGGTCGTCGTCCTAATGGTGGATTTTATATCCCTCGATTTAGGAATTTAGATAAAGCAACCAAACAAAAAGATTACCTCCGTGGTTTTGGTTATCAAGGTGGTGCTGGTCGCGTGAAAAATGATGGCAATGGAAAAATAGGAGTAGATTTAAAAAAGGAGATTTTTCAACCTGGCCCTTATCATGTATGGATGACTTGCTTTGGGGAACTACTACCCTACCATGACAATAAAATGTTTCTTAATTTTGAGAAGTTGGACAAACATGGAATGCCTATCATTACTTTTGATGCTGAGCTAAAAGAAAATGAGAGAAAACTTCGATTAGATGGTGTAAAAAGTGGGGAAGAAATTCTGGAAGCTGCGGGTTGTACTGATATAACTTCTTACAATGATCCTACAGCAGTAGGTGCTTGTATCCATGAAATGGGAACTGCTCGAATGGGACATAGCAAAAAAACAAGCGTACTCAACAAATGGAATCAAATGCACGAAGTTCCAAATGTTTTTGTAACTGATGGAGCTTGTATGACCAGCTCAGGCACTCAAAATCCAAGTATAACTTATATGGCATTAACTGCCAGAGCGGTGGATTATGCGCACAAAGAAGTGAATGCAGGAAGGTTATAAAAAAAATACAAATCATAAATCCGCGTTGTGGTTTCAGACTGTGACGCGGATATTTTTTTTATATGTCCACGCCATGAGTCAAGGTTTGACTTTTCAAGCCAAGCCATGAGTCAAGGTTTGACTTTTCAAGTCAAGCCTTGACTTATAAGGATATCAATGGAAGGGCATCAATAGAGGAAAATCAATAGAAGTCAAAGCCTGACTTTTAAGTCAGACCTTGACTCGTGCTGAATATTTACAAACCATATTAAATGAACACTAAACGACTTTCAATCATTTCATGCATTGTAACTCTAATATTGCTGATCCCTTTAATTTCAATGCAATTTACAGATGAAGTTAATTGGAATCTGTTTGATTTTATGGTTGCAGGTTTTCTACTTTTCAGTACAGGATTAATGATTGATTTCACTTTAAGAAAAATGAATTCATCCAAATATAAAATTGGTATCATAGTCACCATTGTTTCAATCTTACTTTTGGTTTGGGCAGAACTTGCTGTTGGTATTTTTGGGACACCATTTAGTGGGAGTTAATTTTATCACGTAAGTTATTAGTGATTGGCAACTAGTGATTCGTTCCTACAATAGTTTAAAAAATATGTATTCAACATTTTTCGATACGAATCACTAGTCACTAATTACGAATCCGACCAAGTACTACATTAATTTCAATAACTAAATCATTTTCCAAATGAACTTAAATCGAAACATTGGCATTTTAACCTTACGTTTACTTTTAGGATTTCTTTTTTTCTTTCAAGGCTATGGAAAGGTTTTTAAATTTGGAGTGGAGAATGTCTTTAATATGTTTTTTAAAGAAACCTACGAAGCATTGCTACCTCATTTTTTAGTGTACGGAACTGCCTACTACACTTCCTATGTTGAACTCATTGGAGGATTTTTATTAGTCATAGGATTCAAAAGAGATTGGGCACTTTATGCGTTAGCATCTGTTTTAGTGATCGTTACTCTTGGGCATGGATTGGCAGAACCTATTTGGGATGCTTCGCATGTTTTAGTTCGAGCAGTATTTTTAATTCCTTTATTACTTTTACCAAAAAACTGGGATCGGTTTTCTGTAGATTCATTGTTAGAAAAATCAACTACTGCCTAAAGTACTTTTTGAAACTGAATATTTAGAGATGGAAGTTTTTGTTTATGGAATTGAAAAATCTTGAAATAGGTTTTTTAGATGGTTTTTCATGTAGCAGTTATTTATTATTTTTGCAATTTTTAACTGCATAAAGATGATATGAAAAGTAAATCAGTTGCGAGGAAACAAAATATATGGTTAGGCATCTTTCCGTTGTTATTAAGTTTAACCATTTACTTATTTTTTAGACCTCAAGATGTCGCAGTCAACCGTCTTTTCAATTTAATCGTTCCTCATTATTCGTTGGCATTAGAATATAATATTTCCAATTGGGTAATTTATAATTTACCAGGAGCACTTTGGGTGTTTTCTTTCCAAGCTTTATTTATCAATAAAAAAGGAAAAGGAATATTATTTTGTCTCATTCCATTGAGTGGTGCATTAGCCATAGAAATTTTACAATATTATAATTTTACTGATGGCACCTTCGATATCATGGATATCATCTTTTACATTATCTCATGGATGATATTTATGACTTTCTGGATTTTCAAAGGAAATAAAATAAAAGGGTTCCGATCCTCTGAAAAAATCTCTTTGTATGAACTTGCTACGCTAGCTTTTTTTTATAGCATTCTAGTATTAGCTGATGTTTTCTAATTTTCTTCAAATTGTAATGCTACACATCATTTTATTTCCTAACACGGATAGACGTTCATTCCAATAATCTTCCATACTTTTGTCAAAATAAACTACGCATTATAAAAAATCTACTTATTAACATGGTAATATTCGTATATATTTACTTAGAGAATATTTCAACTTCTCTTTGTTCAAATACGGCAATAAACGCTGTAGAATTTTTTAATTTTTTTCTAAAACTAAAAACATGAGATTCACCACTTTCTTTATCATTCTTTTTTCAATTACCATTGGAAATTCACAATCCTTACCTATTGATTTTGAGATGGCTATAACCACTTCCAATTTTATAGATTTTGACGGAGGAACGGCAACAGTAATTGAGAACCCGCAAATTAATGGTATCAATACCAGTACCATGGTCGCCCAAATTATTAGAGATGGCGGAGCAGTTTGGTCAGGAAGTAAAATAGAATTAGCCGAGAATTTAGACTTCTCTACTATGAATACCATTTCCATGAAAGTCTTTACCACCGCTCCTATCGGAACCATTATTAAA
The DNA here is from genome assembly GCA_937918905.1 of uncultured Saprospiraceae bacterium. Taxonomy (GTDB): domain Bacteria; phylum Bacteroidota; class Bacteroidia; order Chitinophagales; family Saprospiraceae; genus CAJQQY01. The sequence goes on along the minus strand of CAKZSH010000216.1, from coordinate 3,883 downwards.
TTCAAACTGGAAGGCTCGGGCAATCCAACAGAACGAGATGCCCCTACCACCGTTACCAATGATTGGGAAACATTAACATGGGATTTTACAGGAACACCTCCCAATTTAAATACCGTTGTTTTTATGTTTGACTTTGGTAATGTTGGCAACGGTTCAACCAATTCTACTTTTCTCTTTGATGATGTTGAACAATTATTTGGAGGTGTACAAATTGACTTACCTGTAACTTTTGAAGAGACAACTATCAATTATACTACGACTGATTTTGGAGGAAATATTTCCTCATTAGTTACTGATCCTACCGATCAAAATAATAAGGTCATTCAAGCCATCAAAACAGATCAAGCTGCAACATGGGCTGGAACGACGATTGGAACTCCTGCAGGTTTTGCAACCAATATCCCATTGACTTTGGATGATTCAAAAATGACGGTAAAAGTATGGTCACCTGAAGCGGGTACACCGATTCGATTAAAAGTTGAAGATTCCAATGACCCTACTCACACTTGCGAAACCGAAACGAATACGACCGTTGGAGGAGATTGGGAAGTATTAGAATTTGATTTCGCTACCGAAGCAACTGGAACAGCAGCATTAAGTTTTGGTTTAGATAATGGTTGGACTTATAATATGGCATCTATCTTTTTTAACTTCGGTGCAGAAGGTGCTGTGGTAGGAGAAAAAACTTATTATTTTGATAATGTAAGTTTTGGCGATTTTGTGTTAGGGATAAACAATTTTGAAATTGAGGGTTTAAAAATTTTCCCAAATCCTTCAAGTACTCAATGGAATATTTCGACTGATGATATCAAAATGAATAGGATAGAAATATTTGATCTTCAGGGGAAAAGATTATTGACACTTACTCCTAACAATACTTTTACAAATATCAATGCAACAAACTTTGTTACTGGAATTTATATTGCAAAAATCACTACTCCTTCTGGAACGAGTAGTGTTAAGTTAAATAAAAATTAATTTTTTGAGGCGTTGGACGTTGGACGTTTTACGTTCGTTACTGTGAAAGAATCGGAGAAATAAAATTCAACAGTATTCAAAAATAACGTAAGCCGTTGAATGTCCAACGCTCAACATTTTACAATTTCCAACTATGAAAAATAAATCTCCTTTCCTTAGTCTTCGGGCCAGCATCTATAAAAAAAGATTTAAAATTAAGGATTAGGTGTGTTAGAATAAAGTCCGTCAAAGTGGTTCAAAATGAATTTATGTGGTCTTCATTAAAAGTAGATTAGTAAATTGGTTCGCTTCGCTATTAGTTAATTAGGTTCTTCTATTGTGATCGAAAATATGTTGAACCGAATGGAGAATTCACGTTCGCCTGATTAACTAATAGCGAAGCGAACCAATTCACTAGTCAACTTTTATGATTTTTAATAATGTTGAGTAAATAATAAATTTTTATAAAACCACATAAAATCATCTAGAGCCGTCAAAGTCCGTGGCAAAATACTTCAAAATATTTTTTTTTAATAGGTTAACTAAGTATTCAAGATTTTCGAAAAACATATTTTTTTCCAGTTAATCCTACATTGAAAATGAAAACGAAATTTTTGCTTTTAAAGGAATGATAAAAAACAAAAAACATGCAACTTGACCTTAAATTCATTCGCGAACAATTTCCAATTTTCCAAACCGAACTCGGTCAAAAAATTGGTTTCTTCGATAATGCAGGAGGAAGTTATCCTGCTGCTGCTACCGTTAATCGGTTAACTGATTTTTATAAAAATTATAAAATTCAACCTTACGGCCCGAATGCACTCGGTCAAAAAGCAGGTGACGCAATGGACTTGGGTCGCTACACTATGGCAAAATTACTCAACGTCTCCAAAGATGAATTAACACTTGGTTCCTCCTCTACTCAAAATTTAAACACTTTAGCTTTAGCATGTACGAGCATTGTTACAAAAGGAACAGAAGTCATTATTTCGGAACAAGATCATGAGGCGAACATCGGCGGTTGGGAAAGATTATGTCAACTGCAAGGAGCGATTTTAAAAATATGGAAAGTAAATCCTAAAAATGGAGAACTCTTGTTAGAAGATTTAGAAAAGTTGATTTCTTCTAAAACCAAAATAGTATGTGTTACCCATAGTTCCAATATCATTGGCTCGATTAATCCTATCAATCAAATTGCAGATTTGCTTGCTCCACAAAACATTCGATTAGTCGTTGATGGAGTTTCTTTTGTGCCACATGAGTTGCCTAACTTGGATGAATTAAAAGCAGATGCTTATGTTTTTAGTACTTATAAAACTTACGGGACGCATCAAGGAGTGATGGTGGTCCGTCAACATTTCCTTGAAGAACTTCATCCTCAATGTCATTTTTTCAATCAACCATTTCAATATAAATGGCTCGACACTTCTGGTCCCGATCATGCGTCTATTGCAGCATTGGCGGGTATTGGAGATTATTTTGAAGCGGTGTACGATCATCATTTTGAAAATAAAACAATACCCTTACATCAAAAAGCTAGAAAGGCTTCTCACTTGATGAATGCACATGAACAAAATATTTGTACACAATTTTTGGAAGCCATCAATCAATTGCCTATTCGAATTTATGGCCGTTCTACCATGGAAGGAAGGGAGGCAAATATTGCATTTCGTAGCGAAACTATTTCTTCAAAGTCGCTCATGGAAGGTTTGGTAAAATATGATATTGCTGCTAAGCAAGGTCATTTTTATGCCTACCGATTATTGAAAGCAATGCAGGTTCCTGATTTGGATGATGGGGTAATCCGATTTAGTTTTAGTCATTATAATTCGATGGAGGAAGTGGAACGGTGTATCGATGGTTTGAGAAATTTATTAATAGCTTAGAAGCAGCTTTTCCCTCCGTGCACCTCTGTGAAACCTTTGTGAAATCTTTGTACACCTCTGTGTAACAACTCATATTATAGTTACACAGAGTTGCACGGAGGACTCACGGATGTTCACGGAGGTTTGATATAAAAGTCTGATATTCAAATATTTAGATAATATTTGGCAGTTACATTTTTTGATTTTCATTGAAGTTTTAATTATTTTGCATTTATGCCAAACCCATATGATGATATATTTGACGATGGAGGCGAAGACAAAAAGTCTTCACAACCCAACCCACCTGAATTCTCTCCAGAAGAATTTGAGGAGGAGGATCATTTTATTTCTGATGGGAAGGAACCCCTTGATGAAATTCTTGAAAGTATTCGTCTTTTTCAACAAGATGCAGAATCCTTTTCTCAACTATTAAGTAGAACTCGATCAATCGACCATAAAGTAGTCAGTAATATTGTCCGTTTTTTTATTGTTAGAGATGATCCGCATGATAAACGAAGCTTGAACGGAGAGCGGCAATATCATAATTTACTTCGAGATAAATTTTCGAATATAATTGTTCCTATGAGGGCATTGGCTCAATTGCATCTAAAAACAATTCAACAATTCAATCGGGATATTGATAAAAATTATTTTTCCATAGAAAAAACAGATCGAGATGTTAAGTCTGATAAAGATCGAGCAATTGATGGGATGAATTTGCAAAGAAAAATTTTAGCGGATGGCGCAAATGATTTGGAAATTTTAACTAACGCATTACAGGATACCGAAAGAAGAATAAAAAAATATATCAATGCTGGCGGAATGCACAATATTTCAAATGCCGAATATGAAATTATTGTTCAAAAAAGATCAACCCTAACTAGAGGGCAAGACCATAAATTTGATTTTTCCATTTTTGATATTAATCTTTTGGACAAAACTGCAATTTCATTAGGCGTGTATATGAAGGAAACTACTTCGCAATATTTAGGAAAATTGTTAAAGGCTTTTGAGATATGAGTTGATGTAGATTAGTGAATTGGTTGAATAGTTTATTAGGT
>CAKZSH010000215.1 GCA_937918905.1 uncultured Saprospiraceae bacterium | reverse complement strand
TTTGAAGAAGGGAAAAGGGGAAGACGGATTTACAATTTAAGAATTTTTTTCGAATAACGGTGAACACGAAAGTTCGTCAAAACTTCTTAAATCGTAAATCCGTCTTCCCCTTTTCCCTTCTTCAAATCTCTTCTTCAAATCCTTTTTTCAAAATAAGTAATTCGACTCCAATCTACATTTTATAATTATAATCCTCCCCTACCACAATTTTAGTAGGATCCTTAGGAGAATTAGATTCTATAATTGGAGGTATTGAAGTCGTTTCTTCTACAACATCCGATTCCGAATTTTCTATTGCAGCCTCGAAGCGAGGTTCTAATTCTCGCATAGTTGAAGGTGAAGGAGTTGATCTTGCAACCAAATCTTCTTCCGCTTCTTTTTCCTCATCTCTTAACCGATCCTTGCGTGCTATCTTTTCTTCAATAAGTTGTTTGTGCTCTTCCCAGATTTTTACACGCCTTCCAAATCGTCTTTTTATCAATTCATCAATTCCAAAATCTGGTTGATCTGCTTTATTAATTTTATCAAGATGTTTAAGGTAACCATCTAAGTCATCTATCCCCAAAACATCAGATCCAATAAATCGTCCTAACTCATAATAAGCCGTCCATTGTATCGGATCAAAAAATTGGTCAGCAGTAGATTCATGAGGAAAATCAGGATGGTAAATTTTATATTTATAGGAGTAGTATTCTAATGGTTGTTTAACTTTGTCAAGTGCAAGTTTTGTATTAGGAGCAGTTACTGATGATTTGATATAAACTAAAGTTCCAATTCTCAAATCGTTTTCCAAACGGTCTGCTACCCTTTCCCTGATAGATTCTAAAATGTGTGCTTTCAGTTTTTTATCAGTAATAGGAATCTTCTCTTCTATATCTCCCATAACTTCCCCTATCGCTTCTTCTCGATCAGGGTTCGCATCATATTTTTTATAATTAATCAAAACCTCTAACGGTCTTCCATCCAACTCGATAACTTTTCCTTCTTGATCTTTTAAAACAATCTCCTCCCACAAATAACAAATTTCAGCTACCGCAAATCTTTTGTTAGAATATCCTATCGAAGGCTTTGGTCGAACTTCTTCCTCTAAATAATTTTTAGAGAAACGGATTTCTAAACCCAATTCATTTCGTGCTCGAATGGCCAAATTTTGCAACTCACTAAACGAAAATTTTGGATCAGCCCCTGCATCAACTGCAAGGATTAATTTACATTTACGCCGTAACAATTCATAAATCGCCAAATTCTCAATATGCCCACCATCTGAAATATTCAACATTTCATTTTCAATTCCAATCATCCCTAACAATTCATATACAAAATATCGTGGCCACCAAATCAAACTATTATACAACTTTGTTTTTTGAGGATTTAAAATCCAATACCCCAATCGAGCATTGAAAATAGTGGTAAGCACTCCCAAAATTTTATTGGAATATATGCCCATTCCTGGGTTTACTGCAGCCGCAGAAATAGTCGCTGCCGCAGGCAAAGTCAAATCTCTATAATTATAGGTATCATCTGTAGGAACGTATCCCGTTAATTTAGAACCACAAAATAAAGGCGATAACAAAAAATAATCATTGGTTTTAGCTCCTGCATAATTTACCTTTTGTTCCATTTTTCCATCCTCTTTAAAGTCCTCTTTAGCCTTTTTAAATTTTTCTCTTTTGTCCTTACCCGTTGTCAACAGATTTAAACAGGTATTTATCAAAGGATAAGGCGCGTGAATAAATTGTGCTTCTTTTTTTTCCTTGTTCTCCAAAAGGTTTTGCAATAAAATATTTCTATTTTCTCCTGCCTTATTTAAAAACGCATTCGCTAGTTGGTTTCGATAAAACCGATGAAAACTTAAAGCATTTGGATTGGCGAAATATCCTAAAACAAATAATGCAAAAATCACAAACAAATAATAGCTTGCTTCTCCAATTTGAATACTTCCCATTTCATTCAAATTCACAGTCAAGTTGGAGGCAAAAATCCCTACAAATACAACACCTAAAAATAGTAATGCAAACGTTTCTAATTTGTTAAAAAAATTGGAAAGGTGTAAACTATAATTTAAAAGGACATTTAAAATAAAATGGAAAAATAATAACAATAGTCCTACAGGAATGATGATATTAAATAAAAAATCGACAGCTTCCTCATATCCTGATTCATTTAGACCAACTCGATCTAATAATAAAAATCCTAAGTACCCCATCATCCCAATAATAAATGGACTCAACCAACTCATCAAAAGACTAATCAAAAACCCTACGATCAAAACTGCTCTATTGATAATTTTTTTCCAGCCTTTACCGGGAATCATATATTCACCATTATTTCGTAAGTGGCTAATGTGATCTTCATCAAATAATTTAGAATAGTCTCCATTTTCATTTTTCAAAGTTGCTTGAACATAGGCTCCCGTATATCCACCACCCGAAACGGTGGAAATATAATCTGCTCTTTTTAATAAATTAAATTCATTAAGTGTTTTTAAAAAACCAAGATTAATGGTAGCAGAACGGATGCCGCCACCTGATAGCGCAATTCCAAATTTATTGTTTTCTAATTCTTCAGGTTCTTCTAATTTTAATTGCGCACGCCTTTTCCGCAGCAACTCGGTTTCCTTTTCAATTACCTTATGGTACTTGATTTGTTTTTCTTCCGATTTTGCTAACCCTAACAAATTGCGGACTACCTGCCGCCATCTTTCTCTTATCGTCATGTTTTTTAGATTTTATTTCTTTTGGGGAAATTTCTGCCAGTAAAAATATACTTTTGACATTAGAAATTTTAATCATTTTCATTTAATGTGTTTAGGTGTATGTGTGTATAAGTGTATATGTTGACGAAATAATTGTGAGTTGAAAATTCAGATAATATTTCATGGACTCAAAGTTATTTCATCAACATATACACTTATACACACATACACCTAAACACATTAAAAAATTTCCATTTTGAAGATAGCGATTAATACAAGATTTTTATTAAAAAATAAACTAGAAGGCATTGGTAGGGTTACTTATGAAGTACTCCGTCGAATGGTTGCTAATCATCCTGAGGATGAATTTATTTTTTTCTTTGATCGTGCTTATGATTCGAAATTTATTTTTGAAAAAAATGTTACGCCAGTCGTTTTGTTCCCGCCTACTCGGCATCCCATTTTAATTATTACTTGGTTTGAATTTGCAGTAAAACGAGCATTGGACAAATATCAACCTGATGTCTTTTTTTCAACTGATGGCTTTTGTAGTCTTCGTAGTGATGTCAAAACGGTAGTGCTGATTCATGATATCGCCTACCAACATTTCCCTGACCAAGTTTCCTTTTTTATCAAAAAATTCTATCAAAATTTCCAACATAAATATTTACAAAAAGCTAACACCGTACTTACCGTTTCTAATTTTGTAAAAAATGACATCGTTGAAAAAATTGGAATTCCTGCTGATAAAATTCAAGTGGTTCATAATGGTGGTCATGATAATTTCCATCCTATTAACGATTTTTCCAAAAAAGAAATTCAAAAAAAATATTCGAACAGAGTACCTTATTTTTTTTATGTAGGAGCTGTACATCCTCGCAAAAATGTTCATGGACTCATTTCCGCTTTTGATATTTTTAAAGAAAAAACAAATGCGCCTCATCGGCTTTTGATTGGAGGTCGGTTTGCTTGGCAAACGGGGGAAGTGAAATCTGCATATGATAATGCGAAACATAAAAATGATATTGAGTTCTTAGGTTATGTTTCGGATGAGGAATTACCTCAATTGATGGGATCTGCTTTTGCATTTGTCTATGTTTCTTTTTTTGAAGGTTTTGGATTGCCGCTTTTGGAGGCGATGGAATGTGAGATTCCTTTGATTACTTCGAATGTTTCTTCGATGCCTGAGGTGGCGGAAGATGCTGCGATTTTAGTTGACCCTTATGATTTGGATGATATTGCAAATGCAATGTTACAATATTTTGAGAAGGAGGATTTAAGGAAGGAGAAGGTTGAATTGGGGCGATTGCAACGGAAGAAGTTTAGTTGGGATAAATCTGCGGAATTAATGTATGAGGTGTTACAAAATATTTCAGATGGAAATTGTTTGGGTTGACGGGGTGTCGTTGACGAATTATCGCGGGGCAACCACAAGGGATTGCCCCAACGTAATATCGAAAACTGTAGGGGCAATCCCTTGTGGTTG
>CAKZSH010000214.1 GCA_937918905.1 uncultured Saprospiraceae bacterium | reverse complement strand
TAGGGTTTTAGTTAGGTTTTTTTCTCGGTAAGAGGAAGGCGTTTTTTATCAAAACAGATTCCTCTCACCGTATTTGATTTTAATTTTTATTCAAAATATAGAAGTTCCTGAATACAATTACTTAATGTTTCCAAGAACTTTGAGGCTTTGCCTCCCTTTTAATCATCTATTCGAAACCGATTATTATTTCAAAACCGATTATTATTATTTTATGCGAGACTATCTCAAAACTGTTTTATCAATTATCCAAAAACCGATACAATTTGTCCTAGATTTTAGAGAGAATCTAAAGGGCTCAATGAAGAGGTCATTCCGAAACTAACTTTTGTAAAACGTTGCAAAAGACATTTATCCAAAAACCAGACAGCAGAGTGAATAAAAGATAGTGTGTTCCCCCCTACACCTATCTTTTTTAGTGAAAAGTGAATAAGTTCTCAAAACCGTATTTAGTCTCAAAAACTTTTAAGAAGTATTAATTACTCATTTTTTAAAATGATAATTAATAAAGATCGTGTGATAGGTTGTTTGTCCTGACAGGTTCATTTGAACTGTCAGGATTTTTTTTTGCCCACATCTAAGTTTCTCCAAACAAGCTCTTAGGAAAAAATAAAGGTGCTAAATAAAACAATAAGAACTTAATCTATACCTATTCGCTTCAGGTTTCTTTCGCCCCACCATTCTTGCATATCGCAATTAATCATAATAATTTCACATTTATAAAAAAAGCAACCTGTCCTACCCTTTTTTTTCAATTTCTCTTTAAGGAATGCTGAAAAACCTTGTATTTACTACCTTTTTCACACTTTTTAACATTTACGTCCTAGGTTTGTCCTACCCATGTCCTACCCTTGTCCATATCACTTTCTTGTAAAAATCAGTTTTAACTATCAAATTTGTATTAACAATCGAAACGACGATTACTGCTGAATATGCAACTTGAAATATCAAATTATTTATTCAGATAAAATATAGGGTTTTAGTTAGGTTTTTTCTCAGCAAGGAGGTTTGGTTTTATAATAGATAAGAACATAACCAAATTATAGAGACCACATGAAAAGGAGTCTTTGTAAAAAACAAATGCACTCACTTTGAATAAACAAATTATAAAACTTCCTCTCCTGCTGTATTTGACAAAACACGGTGCAAAATGATGCACTTCAAGAATATAGGGTTTTAGTTAGGTTTTTTCCTCGGTCGTGAGATACTATTTGACAACCTATCGTTATCAAAAAATTTCTCACACCGTATTTGACAAATTCAAGTGGTGACAAAAGAATCCCACTTTCAAAATACAACGGCAAACTTCACACGTCTCGAACATTCACCGTTCATCGTTCAAAGTTCACCGTTAAAAATTAGGGTTTTAGTTAGGTTTTTTTCTCGGCAAAGTGACTCAAGCTGTTCCAGACAATAAACAAAACCAATGAGGTACAGCGTTCCCCGGTACAAAGGAACACGAATGAAAAGAAGCGTTTTCGATCTCAAAAATTAGTCATTCAATAGCTACACACTTTGCCGTATTTGTAAATTAGTTTTTATCCATAATAATAGTTTGATAATGCAAAACCGAATCTTAAATTTTAGAGCAGCAATACTGAGAGAGGCTGTCCCAAAAACTTACTAACACTACTTCCAATAAAACGGAAGCATTAACACATGCATTATCATCCCAAAACCGATTAGTAGAGAGGTTCTTAACCTGATTGCAAAAGTGCAGCAAAATGAACCCCTCACATAGAAACACTATTCATCTGCTAACTTTAACCAATAGCAGATGCGCCATGAAAAAGCAAGGTGGGCGATGTTCCCAAAGCCGTCATTTTAGTAATCCTAAAAACGTTTGGGGTTTAACTTGACAAACTCTTAAAATCTTTTCCCAAAGACCGTTAGAGTTTCCAGAACTAACCGCTATGTCGCTCCCTTGCCTTTGTTAATGAAGAATTAAAAATGCCTGTCCCGATTCTTCGGGAAATAATGAAGAGTATTCAGAAGATGGTGATAGGAATTTTTTAATGTTCGTTTATTGTTAGAAATAAGTTGTGTATTTAAATAAATATCTTTTTTGAGAGATAAATAATGAATTGTTTTCCGAAGAATCGAGACAAGCATTATTAATTCTTAATTAATAAAGATCGTGTGATAGGTTGTTTGTCCTGGCAGTTTTATTCCTTTTGGAATAATCTGTCAGGATTTTTTTTTGCAAATCATGCCCCTGTCCCCTAAAGGGGAACGATTTAAGTACATTTTATTTAAATTTAAAATTCATCTTTTAAAGCATTAGAAATATCATTCGGGGGTGTTTATTTAACGGTGTCTATTAATTTTCTTCTTAGCCGTCGGATGTAAATCCGACTCTCTCGGTAGAATAATATTGATTTTAAAACATTGAAAATCAAGCGTTTAGATCATACGTTTTTTGATGAGAGAGTCGGATTTACATCCGACGGCTAAGAAGAACAAGCTCAAAGACACACATTCATGAACACTCCCACATTCTCAATACCCAATACTCATCATCTCAATACTATTAAAACTATTCTTGATATTAAAAAGTCGCTAACAAATTGAATTTGTTAGCGACTAATTTTTTTATAAAAACTTTAAACTGAAATATTATTTCACTCCAAATGCCTTTTTCACTTTACTTACGTAGTCTAATTTTTCCCAAGTAAAAGTTTCCACGTTCATCGTTTTCACTTTTCCAGAACCATTCTTAAATGATACTTTTTTCTTCTCAGGAGTTCTACCCATGTGACCATAAGCAGCAGACTCAGAATAAATAGGTGTTCTTAATTTCAATCGTTTCTCGATATGGTAAGGACGCATATCAAAAATCTTTTCGATCTTCTTAGCAATTGCTCCATCTGACATTTTCACATTTGCAGTACCATAAGTATTTACATAAATGTTAGTTGGACGAGCTACACCAATTGCGTAAGATACTTGAACTAAAATTTCCTCACAAACACCCGCAGCTACTAAATTTTTAGCAATGTGTCGAGTTGCGTATGCAGCAGATCTATCTACTTTTGAAGGATCTTTTCCAGAAAATGCACCACCACCGTGAGCACCTTTTCCACCGTAAGTATCTACGATAATTTTTCTTCCAGTCAAACCAGTATCACCGTGAGGTCCTCCGATAACGAATTTTCCAGTAGGATTTACGTGGTATGTAATTTTATTGTTAAATAACTTTTTAACGCTTGCTTTACATTTCGCTTTTACCTTAGGCATTACGATATTAACTACATCTTTCTTGATTTGAGCTAACATTTTAGCATCAGCAGCAAAATCATCATGTTGTGTAGAAACAACAACTGTATCAATCCTTACAGGTTTGTTATCATCAGAATATTCGATAGTCACCTGAGATTTAGAATCAGGTCGAAGGTATTTCATTTGCTTACCTCCTTTTCTGATATCTGCAAGTACTTGAAGAATCTTGTGAGATAAATCTAGTGCCAAAGGCATGTAGTTATCCGTTTCGCTAGTTGCATAACCGAACATCATTCCTTGGTCACCAGCACCTTGGTCTTCCGCTTTTTTACGCTCAACACCTTGGTTGATATCAGGAGATTGTTCGTGAATAGAAGAAAATACACCGCAAGAATCTGCATCGAACATATATTCAGATTTGGTGTAACCAATTCTTTTAATAACGTCTCTTGCAATTTGCTGTACATCTAAATAGGTTTTAGTTTTCACCTCTCCGGCAAGAACTACTTGTCCTGTTGTTACTAAAGTTTCACAAGCGATTTTTGATTTAGCATCAAAAGCCAAAAAGTGATCCACTAAAGCATCTGAAATTTGATCTGCTACTTTATCAGGGTGTCCCTCTGAAACAGACTCGGAAGTAAATAAGTATGGCATGATAAATAATTAATTGTGGTTTGATAAATTTTTCCCTCTGTCACAGGGGGTTTATTTTAATATAAGTTTATACGCAGGTCTTTGAATTTTGTGCAAAAATAGTAATATTTTTTTTAATAAAAATAGATTATCTAATCTCACATTCTAGTAACTTTTTTCCCTCAATAAATCCTTCCAATTGATCTCCAATTTTAACGGGTCCAACCCCAGCTGGGGTACCTGTATAAATTAAATCCCCCATTTGTAATTTGAAAAATTTAGAAACATAACAAATCAAAAAATCAAAGTCAAAAATCAGATCTTTGGTATTTCCATCTTGAACCACCTCTCCATTTTTTTTCATTTGAAATTTGATTCCTTCCTTAATATTTACTTCTTCAATTGAAATAAATTCGCTTAGCCCTGCAGAGTTATCAAAGGCCTTTGCAATCTCCCAAGGATGACCTTTTTCTTTACATCGTGCCTGAACATCTCTAGCCGTAAAGTCAACTCCAAATGCGATTTCCTTATAATATTTTTTTGCAAAAGCAGGTTGAACCTCTTTTCCATTTTTACATACCTTTAAAACAATCTCCGCTTCAAAATGAAGGTTCTCCGTAAATTCAGGATGATACAATGGCTTGTTCTTTACCAACAAAGCCGAAGGTGGCTTCATAAAAATGAGTGGCTTTTTAGGAACTGGGTTATCTAGTTCCTTAGCATGATCTCGGTAATTTCTTCCTATACAAATGATTTTCATAAGCGCGACCCCAACCCCTAAAGGAGAGTACCGTAGTGCTTTTAGTTACGGCTTACTCCCATTTTTAGAGTTATTGATTTGGTTAATAAATTTTATTTTTTTTAACTTTTTAAAAATCAGATTCGATAGCAAATGCACAAAGCCTTTTGAATATCGAATAAGGAACAAGAAGTTTTGACGAATAACGGTGATTACGATAACTCGTCATACTTCGAAATTCCTGTTCTATATTCGATATTCAAAAAACATTACACGTTTTCCCTCCCCTTTAGGGGCAGGGGGCTAAAATCTCACATTAATCAACCCTGTCAAATCCTTCACATCCTTTATCGTCTGCTGAGCCGTCTTTCTAATTTCGTAAGAGGATTGTTTGATTTGATTTTTAATGTCTTTTTTATTCGAAGTGATTTCAGCTTTTCTTTCTCGAAATTCATTACTGATAGCAACAAGTCCATCCGCTACAGCTCCTTTCAATTCAGCATATTTCAAAGTATTGCTCAAATAGTTTTCCATCAATGAATCATGTGCCTCTTGTTGACCACTTGCCCTAAGCAATCCGAAAAGGTTTTCAACACCAGCACTCATTTCTCCATCTTTCGATTCACCACTATCTGTTACTGCCGAACCAATTTGCTTTCTGATTCTTGCTTCTTCATCAAAAATATTAATGTAATGTTTTGCTCCTGCACTCTTACTCATTTTTCGAGAAGGATCAGCAGTAGATTGAACTTTTGGAATCTCAGTCAACAATGCTTCAGGCATTACAAAATATTCTTTACCCATTTGATTATTAAATCGTTGGGCAATGGTTCGAGTCAACTCTAAATGTTGAACCTGATCTTTTCCAATAGGCACATAATCCGCTCGATAAATCAAAATATCTGCAGCTTGTAAAACTGGATAATCCAATAACCCTGCTGAGATAAATTCATCTCCTCCTTCTTTCTTCTGCCCACTTTTATCTTTAAATTGAGTCATCAATTGCAACCTTCCATAGGAAGTAAAACAATTAAAAATCCAACATAACTCCGCATGTTCTGGAACAAGAGATTGGATAAATAAATTATCTGCCTTCACTCCTGTTGCCATCAAATTAAATATTAATTCCCAAGTTGCTGCTCGCAATTTTTGAGGATTATATGGCATTGTCATCGCATGATAATCTACCACTCCATATGTACAATCATATTTTTCTTGAAGATCAACCCAGTTTTTCACAGCACCAAAGTAGTTACCAAAGTGCATATGTCCAGTAGGCTGAATACAGGATAAAACTCGTTTTTTATTTTCCATGTTTAATTTATTGTGTTTAGGTGTATATGTATAATAGGTGTATATGTTTCATGCAATTTGTGAATATAAAACTGACAAGTTATTTCGTCAACATATACACATAAACACACATACACCTTAACACATTTAACCCACCGCTACAATTACTGAAATTTCAATATTTACAAACTTGGGAAGATTGGCTACTTCCACTAACTCACGCGCTGGCGCAGTCGCTTCATCAAAATATTCTGCATAAACGGCATTGATTCGACTGTACATATTCATGTCAGAAACAAATACGCTTGCTTTTAAAATATTTTCAAAAGTCAAACCTGCCTCTGTCAAAATTGCATTGATATTTTTCATGACTTGATGCGTTTCCGCTTCGATATTGTCATTGATGAT
>CAKZSH010000213.1 GCA_937918905.1 uncultured Saprospiraceae bacterium | reverse complement strand
GTAAGTTCAAACTGATTTCAGAATAAGATTGTCTTATGCGACTTTTTGAATGTTTTCTTGTTGGACTTTATAATTAGAATACTCCTTGAAGAGCAAAGGCTTTCCAGTTTTAGAAAAATGTTTTAAGCTCTGTTTCATAAAATCTAAGAAAGAAATATCTCTCAATTTACAAGTCGTATAAATGGACAATAAAGTGGCATAAGCCTCCGCTCCTATAGCCGACTTACTCCCAAAAGAGACTTTCCTTTTAAGTACACCAATACGAATCAGATATTCTCCATAATTATTATGACAGGGAACATTAGGATGTTTGACAAAAGTCAAAATACGGGGACGTTGGTTTCGGACTTTTTTGATAATTTGTTCCAAGATTTCATCAGGATTTTCCCAATTGATTAACGCATCTAATCGGAGGTGTAATTTACTTAGTCTACGTTCAAAAACGACTGCGCTTAACTTTTCTCGACTAGCTTGAAGTCGCTCCCCATCTTTTAGTATTTTTCTGAACTTGACATAGAATTGGCAAACACTCTTTAATTCAGGAAAGGCAGCATATAGTTTTCTGATTTTTCTTAATAAATGAGCCATACAACTTTGTTGCTCACACAATAAGGACATATAAGCTCGCCAACCATCTACTACTAAAACGCCAATGAAAAAAGAACCTAATATTCTATGCACCACATCTTTACCTCTTGATTTATCTATCGTATAAATGGCAGCGTCGCGAGAACCAAAAACCCATAACCACCAATTTTTTCCTTGAACACGCCAACCTGTTTCGTCCGCATGTAAAATGGGAGATTGTTTAACATCTTCCAATATTTCATCATATACTGGCTTCATTATTTTTGCCACTCGAATAACATGAGCACTAAGTCCTGCTGTGCTTATTTTTTGTCCAAAAATAGCACTCAAATAAGTCGCTATTCTTGTAAAAGGAAGACACATACTAATCCATAAATAAATCAAATGTACACTTGTATTTAGACCAATATCTGCTTTAGGTAAAGCTAAGTCCGTGCTTGCCGTTGTTACTTTCTGACACCTTAGACAATACTTCTT
This sequence comes from uncultured Saprospiraceae bacterium, assembly GCA_937918905.1. Lineage (GTDB taxonomy): Bacteria > Bacteroidota > Bacteroidia > Chitinophagales > Saprospiraceae > CAJQQY01. The sequence goes on along the minus strand of CAKZSH010000213.1, from coordinate 10,701 downwards.
TTCCTGAAGTACTGCTATCACTTCTACTTCCAATGGTGTATCTGCTATGTCTTCAATAACTCGAGTCTTGCTACTTGGCAACATTGCTACACCACTTAAATCTTTACCACAATTATCACACTTTTCTACTTTCGCTGTAGCTTGTTTCGTAATTGGTTTTTCCTTTGATTTATTTCCTGCACCTTTCCTTCCTTTTTTCCCTCGCTTTCGACGCTTCTTTTTCCCGTCGTTCCCAACTCCTTTTTTTTCCCATTCTGCCTGTTTCGAACTTGGCTTATTACTCTGCTTATTAACTTCCTCTAACTGTTTTTGAGTCGCTGCATTTTTTAAGATTGCTATCTCTGATTTTAAAACAGCATTTTCCGCAGCTAACTTTTTATACCCTTTCCGCAATTCATCTATTATTCCTACCAACTTCTTTTTGGATAAACCAAAAAGGTATTGTAACGTTGACGATATAATTGTACTTAAACTCATGCAGTATTTTTTCTCTTTTATCGAACTTAACTTCACAACTTTAGCAATATTTTTTTTAAGAGTATAATTTTTTCTGATTTCTTTTTTTTAAACTAGGCAGCATGCTCTTTTTTTGTTTCTATTTCTTTTCTTAGCTCTTTTATGAAATCAGTTTGAACTTACAAAATATCTTCTTCCGCAACTCCGTGTTCGGCAGTATATTCCATAGCCTTGATGATTTTTTGATTGGGATCAAAAAAGAGTTCGACAATCTGTCCTTGGTTTTCAGGTTTTGCTAAATTATCGACTGTCCAATTCTCCTTTTTAATTCTATAATTACGATGAATGGTTTTTATGCTTTTGATATTTCTGCTTAAAAAATCAATATCTTGAAAATTTGACTTTCCATCAAAAGGCAATAATTTTAAATAGTTGTATGTCAGCGGAGGTTGAATTTGTTCGAGGATTCTTTTTTGTTCTTCTTTAGGGAAGGCTTCAAAAATCTCTAAACCAGAATTTTGTGAAGTTCCACAGGCACTTAAAATGACAACTATAAAAATGAGATTTAAAATTTTCATGTAAATAAAGGTAATAAAAAAGCAGATTTTCTATATGATTTTTAATTGAATACTTAGAATAATATCATGTTAGAAATATTTATTATTTTAGATAAAAAATAATAAGCAATGAATCGAATAACAATAACCTTCCTTCTCTTTTTCCTTTTATTGAGTACCAATACTTTGACTGCTCAATCCAAAAGTTTTCCAACAACACAAGCAACATGGAGATATAATATTACAGATGATTTTTGGAATCCTACTTTATATTTTGATAATTATTACATTTCAGGAGATACCATTATTAATGATACAACTTATCAAAGCGTGAATAATGGAGATTTAGGTTTTTTTAGAACTGTAGGGAATAAAGTATTTTATTTACCAAAAGATTCTACACAATCTATTTTACTATATGATTTTGATTTGGAGGAAGGTGATTTTTTTCTTAATAAATGGGGATGGGGTTCTTCTAATTATCCAGACACTCTTTTTGTAGGATCTGTAGATTCTATTTTATTAAATGATGGCTATCGAAAAATATGGTCTTTTACTAATTCTTCTAAATTTTGGATTGAAGGAATCGGAAATAGTTGGAGTGTAACTCATCCAAATTATGAAGAGTCTTTATCAGGAAACAGGTATTTATTTTGTTTTCGAAAAGAAGGTGGAGACTTGATTTATGAAAATTCCGTTGATATTTATGATGATTTAGGATATAACATTATTGGAAAATTAACTTGTGAAGGCTTTATCGTTTCTACAGAAGATGACTTTGAAACCAATGATAAAATAAAAGTTCACCCCAATCCATTTGACGACCATTTCGAAATTCTATCTTCAGAAATATCAGAGGGCACTCCTGTTCAAATTTTTTCTCTCACAGGGCAATTGGTTAAAACGATTCCATACCAAGGGAAGATTTCAATTCCTGGGTTAGCTCAAGGCACTTACATTTTAAGCTTTACGGTGGAAGAAAAACAGTTTTCTACCTTGCTCCAAAAATATTGATTTCTAATTTTTGCATCCATTTGTAAATGGATGTTTTTATTTTGCATTGTTGCAAATCTTTATTTAATTCCTACTCCCTAACAATATATTTTCATTTTCTTTTTTTGGAAAAAGTATTAATTGGTCTACGCAGAGCAACTCCGCCAAGAGGAGCGAAAGTGTGTCCATGGTCATTTTATAGAATGGTTAATTCCTAATCCCTAAAAAAGGAGAAATCCATTTTGAAAATTACACTTAATTTTTGTTTGACTTAAAATAGAAGAGGTGAGTAAGATTTTATTGGTCTCAGAAAAGGTTTAAAACCTCGTACTTTAAGTACGATAAATTTATTGTTAAAAATTTCATACGTAGTGTTTTGAAAAAGGGAAAAAGGGAAGACGATTTTTAGTCGTCTGTATATTGAACCCATCTACTTTCAATAGGTGGTAGTTGAGTTTTACAAGAGTCCCTAAAAAAAAGTTGAGGAGTATTACCTTGGCAGGAACACTCCTCATAACCCCAAAAAACCAAATGAAAACTTCTTTAGTTTTCTTATATATATTAAGATAAACTGTTTCTTATTTTATATGAACAAAGATAATTCAATTTTTTAAATAATAAAAAAAACGAATGTGTTTATTTCCTTGAAACCACAATATACGATATTCAAAGAAATAATTCTAGTTTGTTTTCTTCAAAAAACACGTTTTTCATAAAACTGGTTTAATTCATTGAAAATTTAGGGACATCTGTAGGTGTGTCATTATAAAAAGTGAGCAAACTTATCTCAACTTTCATATATGGAGTGAGTGGTAAATCAGAGATTAGATCCATTATTTCTAATTCAGAATTAGCTGAGAATATAGCCCATAATTTCAAGTTTTCAAGAGATAAAGCATAGTTAACAAGTTTTCCTTGCTTAAAAAGCTCATTAACTGCAGCCCTTTGCAAAGGCACTAAATCCATAAAGTCTTGTGGTAATACGGATGGTAATTGAAAATCTACCATGTAGTGGTATTCGGTATTTATCATTAGTTCGTTGTTGTAAATTTTTTACTAATTCACCTATTAAGGTGGTACTCATTTATATCATACAATCTACACTTTTAAACAGTTTTAAACCTTGAATTGATACATTTTTATTGAAAAAAATAAATAAAGGTCTGGGATTTATCACTTTTTATGTCAAAATTAAAAAGCCACATAAACACCCTTTAGAACTCAACATTAAAAATACAGGTCATTCGCTTCGATTGTTTTTTTAATAAAAAATAGCGGTGTTAATCCTGAGGAACATGGACTGACACCGCCTATAAAAAGTTTAATTACTGATATATGAATTAAACACTTGAGTAGTCTATAAAGTTCTTTTTCCTTCCAATCTTTTAGCAGTTTTTAAACCTATTCAGAAAAACTTAATACTTTTTAACAGTATTTCTTTTCTAATTAACTGATTATTAGTGGTTTATGAGTGTGTTAAATTTTAGTTTTATTCTATAAGACATGAGACCGTTAGTATTGGGTATTGAGTTGCTCTAAAAATTAAAATAGAGGATTCAAATTTTTCAAAATTATTGATAGCCTCAATATTTAATACTCACCATCTCAAATCCAAAAAATAAAACCCCTTTTTTTCATACTTAAATATATAAGCCATGGTAATTCAAAAAAAATCAAATTTAATGCTCATTGTACTTTTGGCTTTTGCAACATTTGTAAGCTCTTGCAAGAGAACAGAGAAATTAGTTGAACAAGGTCGATATGATGAAGCGATTGCATACGCAACAAAAAAACTTTCAGGTAAAAAAAGAAAGAAAGAAAAACATGTCAAAGGTCTGGAAAGAGCTTTTGACAAAGCGACTCGAAGAGATATGGATCGTATCGCTCAACTAGAGAAACGTCCTGGAAGTGAGGAGCGAATAGTTGAAGTGTATCGACACATTCGAGAACGACAAGAGAGGGTGGAACCTTTGTTACCCCTATTGAGCAAAAACGGATATTATGCGGAGTTCAAATTTGTTAGAGTAAATGAATTGGAAAATGCGGCTCTGGATAAAGCTGCTGCTGCCCTTTATGATGAGGCACAACAACTCTTAACGGATGCAGAAAGAGGGGATAAATATGCTGCTCGAAAAGCACATCGAAAACTAGATAAGATAAATGGGTATGTTGGGAATTATAAAGATGTTCGTGATTTGAAATATCATGCTCGTACTTTAGGAACGACTCATATTTTATTTGAAATGAAAAATAATGCACAGGTGGTTTTGCCTCAAGAATTTGAAAAAGAAGTGTTACGAATGGGCACTGATGAATTGGATGGTGGATGGAATCGTTTTCATTTGACACCTCCTGTTGAGGAAACTGTTGACTTTAAAGTACGCATGAATATCACTCAAATTGATGTCAGCCCTGAAAGAATTAAAGAGCGGGAGTATGTTGATTCCAAAGAGATTCAGGATGGTTTTGATTATGTCTTGGATGAAAATGGGAATGTACTCAAAGATACACTTGGCAATGATATTACTGTCCCTAGGAATGTTTTGATTCGGGCAAGAGTAACTGAGATTTTTCAATCAAAAGCTGCAATCGTTGGTGGACATTTGGAATACATTGATGTGAAAAATAATGATTTGGTAAAATCTACTCCGATTAGTGTGGAAGCTATTTTTGAAAATTACGCTTCTAGTTTTAGAGGAGATCGCAGGGCCTTGTCAAGAGATTCAAGGAATAGATGTGATACTCAACCTCTTCCTTTTCCTGCGGATGTAGATTTATTGTTAGATGCCGCAGAACAAATGAAACCTATTGTAAAAAAAGAAATTCTTTATAGCAAGTTGATTTAACGTTGAACTGTTAACCAATAATGGTGATACATGAACACGAGTCAAGGTCTGACTTGAAAAGTCAGGCTTTGACTTCTATTGATGTTCTTATTAAGTCAAGGCTTGACTTTTCAAGTCAAACCTTGACTCGTATTCATGTATCACCATTATTGATTCACAGTTCAACGTTCAAAAAAATCATTTTTTCAATCCAATCTCTCTCAATCGTTCATCCAAATATCCACCAGCAGTAATCGGTTCATATGCAATTGGATTTTCAGCAGTTACACATTTTTCCAAACAAGTCAAATCCATATCACCTTTTGGATGTAAAAAGAATGGAATAGAAAGACGTGGCATATGCCATAATTCTTTTGGAGGATTGACCACTCGATGAGTTGTAGATTTCAAATAATTATTAGTCAGTCGTTGTAACATATCTCCTACATTTACCACAATTTCTCCTTCTTCTGGCATGATGGGTAGCCATTCTCCATCCATATTTTGCAATTGTAAACCACCAGCAGATGCTCCAACTAATAATGTTATCAAATTAATATCTTCATGTTGTTCTGCTCGAATGGCAGATTTAGGTTCTTGACGAATGGGAGGGTAGTGGATAGCTCGGAGAATACTATTTCCTTTTTCGATATGATTAGTAAAATAGTCTGCTCCCAAATCCAGATAGATTGCAATGGCTTCTAACAATGCTCCTCCAGATTTTTCAAAAGACTGATATAGTTCATTTCCCAAACGGAAAAAATCAGGTTCTTCTGCTACGGCAACATTATCAGGATATTGACTTTTAAGTGGATGATCGGCTGCTACGGTTTGACCGATTTGGAAAAATTCTTTGAGATCGGCAACATTGGACTGCTTGGCATGTTCCTTTCCAAATGAAGTGTAACCTCTTTGTCCAGCCAATCCAGCAATCTCATAATTCCTTTTAACATCTACATTTAAACCAAAGAATCGTTTGGCTGAGGCATAAAAATCTTCTACCAGTTGAGCGGGAACACCATGATTTACAACACCTACAAATCCTACTTCATGAAACGCTTTTCCTAACTCTGCTACGAAGTCTTTGCGAACGGCAGGGCTACCGTGAATAAAATGTTCGAGATCAACAACAGGGATGTTTCTTTTTGACATAATTCAATAATTTATATTTTCTCAAATAATTGATTTATAAATATGTTTAATTTTACTTTACAAAATACTGATTTTCAAGGAAAAAGTTTAACTCTTGTTTAATTTATTAAACACTTAGTCACAAGGTGAATATGTCAGTAAGATTTCCTGAAATTTCAAGATTATGCCTACTTGGGTAAAATTCACCTTGTGATTTTCTACTCGATACCCAATACTCATAATCTTAATACTATTTTCCCCAGCAGATGTTACCTAACTCTTCTTGCTTTAAATTTAGCTTTATCCAAAATTTCTTGTGGATCCATATCAATCAATTCCTGAACAGTCACCTCTTCATTTTTTTTCATAAACGCTTGAATTACTCTTAAAGCCATATAGTTAGCAGTTCTTCCTGGAGCTTCGGGAGGCATCCCGGGAGAGCTAGGACTTTGATCCACTAATTTTTTGGTTCTACTAAAACTCGTTTCGTACAATAATTTTTCTTTTATAAAATGATCCCACATTTGCACTTCATTATTATTAACCCATTCTGTTTGTATCGTCGAATATTCTAAAATAATGCTATCAGGAGTATGCGGTAAAAATATGCTTGAGAGGTACATTTTTTTTCCATTATACATCATCAAATCCAAGAGTCGATCTCCTTCAGGAATCGGTACCAAGTCATCAATTAATGGATCTAAAGTTTTTTTCGCAAAATGTTCAGGAGTCCAGGAGCGAGTAATGTAGTTGGAGAAAGCTGGATTTTGTACACCAAGTTTCCAATAAGGATAATCATTTCCCAACAACATATCCAACCCAATTCCGATGCCGTCTTGCTGTTCATCAATAGGAAAAATAAAAGAGGCTAAATTAAAAACAGAAATAAATGGATAAACAATCGGAACCTTTTTTTCAGGGAAATAATATTGATAAAAACGGAACGCCTGATTTAATTCTTTTTGATATTTAGAAAAGTTGCCATAGACAATATTCGTAGTATCCGCTAATTTTTGAACGTAAGGATCAGTTAGATAAGCCTTTATTTGTTTGTAAAATATTTCGTCTATGGCTTGACCTTGCTTCATCCTTACCACATTCGTAAAGTATATATCAAAAAAAGTAGGAAAATCATTCTGTAACTCACTAATTTCTTTCTGAATATCGTTAGTGTCAATGCTAAAAAGTCGTTGGTTAAAATCTTTAGTTTCCACATTTACTTCGATATTAGAAACATCTGGAATATTTTTACCTTTGTCGAAGAAACAAGATTGACCAAAAAAAATAAAAAAAGAGATTATTAATGCAAATAGAAATTTTTGATACATATTTAAAATTTTAATTTTACGTTTGTATTATCTTACGTTATTATTGTTATTTGTTTTTTAAAAAAAGTGAAACGAAGTAACAACAAAAGAACTACTTATTATTTAAAATATTTTAAAAAAATAAAAGCACTTCCAAAACATTAAAAAAATGAAAAAAATTGTAATACTGCTTTGCTTTTTTGGACTGTTTTGTTCCAAAACCAATGCACAAGATGAGTTTTCCCCATATAAGTTTGGATTTCAATTTAGTCCAACTTTTAGCTGGATGAACTCTGACTCAAGAACAATTAATAGAAATGGCTCAGTAATATTGGGTGCCAAGCTAGGTATGTTTGGAGAATATTATTTTGGTAACAATTTAAATTATGCCTTAGCATCAGGAATCGGTTTTGCATTTAACCATAGCGGAAAATTGCGACATGATGATGGTGGAGCTATATGGACCAATTCGGATTTAAGCCTTCCAGGATTAGATACCATAACGGCAGGAACGACATTAAAATATAATCTACAATATCTTGAGATTCCTTTTTCCTTAAAATTGAAATCGAATGTTTTATATGGAGGTGTTTTAAAAGTTTATGCAGAAATACCTACCATTTATCTTGGTATAAATACTCAAGCCAAAGGAACCATTGAAGGCAATACTGTTGATTCTGAAAAAGAAGATATAAAACCTGATACGAAATTATTTAACCTCTCGTGGGGAGTAGGTGGAGGTGTAGAATATGAGGTAGCCGAGAAATTGGCATTAGTAGGAGGACTCCATTATCAAAGTGGATTTACAGATGTTACCAAAAATGTTGATGATGATAAATCAAAAGCCACCATCGGAGTATTCATTATTAGGTTAGGATTAATATTTTAAAAATAATAATTGAAACTATTCAGCACGAGTCAAGGTCTGACTTGAAAAGTCAGGCTTTGACTTATGAGAACATCAACAGAAGTTGAGGCTTAACTTGAAAAGTCAAACCTTGACAAAAATGGAATTAGTTTTATTAAAACCATGAAATGGGGAAATTTACATAGTAGATTTCCCCATTTGCATTTTCTGTAAAATAACCCGTATTTTGTGGGGTAAATTCGAGGTTCATAAGTTTAATTGTGAATCACAATTAAATTCTATCCACACAAAAAATCTATTGAGAAATGACGAATACCATTCCGTTTGATATTAAAGTTTTAGAAGAATTTATTGATGATGCATTATATGAAGATGTTCGGGAGGGCGATCATACTTCGCTTGCTACCATCCCCAAAGATGCTCGAAACAAAGCTAAACTTTTGGTTAAAGATGCTGGGGTGATCGCAGGAATTGAACTGGCAAAAGTGGTTTTTAAGAAAGTAGATAAAACTTCATCTATTGATGTTTTTATCGAAGATGGAAGTAGTGTTTCTTTTGGAGATATTGCTTTTGAGGTGGAGTGTAATGCACAAGCGTTGTTAAAAGCAGAACGTTTGGTGCTCAATGCGATGCAACGAATGAGTGGCATTGCGACGATGAGTAACCGTTTTAAGTTTGAAGTGGAAGACTTACCTGTAACCATTTTAGATACTCGAAAAACAACTCCGCTTTTAAGGTTTTTGGAAAAATGGGCGGTGAAATTAGGTGGTTGTGAAAATTACCGACATGGCTTGTATGATTGGATTATGATAAAAGATAACCATATTGATGCTTGTGGTGGCATTCAAGAAGCAATCCTTCGGGCAGCGAAATATCAGACTGATAATAATTTGAACCTAGGTGTAACGGTAGAGGTTCGAAATTTGGTAGAACTTTATAAAGTACTTGAAGTAGGAGAGGGGAAAGTAACTCGAATCATGTTGGATAATTTTGATATTCCTATTTTAAAAGAAGCGGTAGAAATAGTGGATGGTCGTTTTGAAACCGAGGCTTCGGGAGGAGTGAATATTCATACCGTTAGAAAAATTGCCAAGTCTGGAGTTCAGTTTATTTCAGTTGGAGCGTTGACCCATTCTTTTATAAGCTTGGATATGAGTTTGAAAGTGATTAAGGATTAGGAAAATTAGAAATAAAAAACGCTGAAGTAAAACCTAGTATTCAAATGGAATGCTAGGTTTTATTTTTTAGGTTCTTAAACAAATGAGGTAATTTCAAATAAATACCTTTCATCATATTCAACTCCACGTTCATTTAATAGACCGATAAATTCTTCTTTAAAAGTTGTTTTTTTATCATACTGGAACTAGTGTTTAGTCAAGTAAGAAATGACGGGTATAGTTTTTTCAACTTCACCCTTGCATCGTCTTTTGTAAATTGCCAGTTAGCTTTGACAGCAACTTTATTTCTTTGATTCTGCCAAGCTCGGATTTGATTCATTAAATCTGGTTTATTATCAAATCTTTTCCCTAATGCTTGACGAGATAAAACACTTAGTTCGAATTCTGCCATATTTAACCAAGAACCGTGAGCTGGGGTATATTCAAAAATCAATCTATCTAAATATTGTCTGGCTTTCGATGCTTCGTATACTTCATAAAAGAAATGAGCTTGATGAGTAGAATGATTATCTTGAACCAAACTAATAAATGGAACATCACTATACTCATTATCCAATAAATTACTCACCACTTCTACCCAATCAAAACGGTTATGTGTATCTCTTACTGTAACATATCTTTTACCTCCTAAAGGCTCAAAAACCATATATATTTGAGCCATTCCATGTCTAACATATTCATAATCTTCTAGTATTTTTCCCGTGCTTGTGATTATCTTTTCTTTTACTTGACCTATTAATTGATAAGGTTTTTCATCTAAGCAAAGCACTCGATGGTTCTCCTCATAAGGTCGTTTATATACATCTAATAATTGTTCCATTCGCCATACAAACTTTGAATGGTTTTTTGGAGCTATTATGAAATATTCTTTCTGCCATGGTTTCGTTTCGTTTTTTTTAATGTTTGCCTAATCGCCTCTCTACTTATACTCATTACATATCCATTTTTCTTTAATTCTTGTGCCAATAGTTCTAATGTCCATTTTTCATATCCTTCTGGTGCTTCGCTACATGAGGTTGCTACCAAATACGCTTCTGCATCACCATCTATTTTTATCCTTGCATTTAAGGGACGAGGTTTTCCTTTTATTGCCAGTTCATAACCAGATTCTACACATCTTTGTCTTGTTCGTTCTATTGTTCTTAAACTAACATCATATGCTTTACTTATTTCCTCATCTGTCATATTTTTACCTCCATCTGATTCATCCGAACCTAGTAATATTTGCGCTCGTTTCAGTTTCGTTTTTGAACTTTTTCCTGATTCTATATTCTGCTTTGCATCTGCTTTTTCTGCAGCAGTCAATTTTACTCGATATTTTTTCATCTTTGTTTTTGATTCAAAGATAAACATTACTCGTCATTTTTTAATTGACAGAACACTAGT
>CAKZSH010000212.1 GCA_937918905.1 uncultured Saprospiraceae bacterium | reverse complement strand
GCTTGACGGTTCATAATTTTGATTCACGGTATTTTGACCGTCAAGCGAAGCGACCGTCCACCGTTTACCGTCCACCGTTTCAAATTATTTCCTCAAATTCATCTTCTTGCTCTTTTGGTAGAAACTCAACAAGCGCATCATTTTTAAATTGATGCATTTTCTGAAATTCTTGTAACACGTTATTTACAAAATTCCCATTCACCAATTTTTTTATTTCCTCTAGAGTTTTTAATTCTTCCATAGTTCGAAATTTATAGGTTTGTTCGTACATACCTGTTTCGAATTTTATGGAAATCTTATTATCCATTTGGAAGACTGTTATTTTTAAAGATGGGTGTTCGATGTATCCTACTATTCTCATTTTAATTATTTATGTTAAATGTAACCACCAAATTTATTTGGTAGGTTCTTTAAATATCTTTATTAATATTTTGAGTCATCATTTTATAGATCATTGCAAATTCAGGAAAATTTTTATTCAAATATTTTAGATGCCTATCAATTGTATTTTTATCTCCTCTTTTTGCAGGGCCAGTTTGCATTTTGGTAGGAGAGTGGTGGATGATTTTATCTACCGTTTCTTGGATCAAAGGTTTTAAAATATCAAAAGATAAGTTTTCTTTTTCTGTAATTTTTTCTCCAATTGTAAATAAGTTGTTAGAAAAGTTATTAACAAATACCGCAGCTACATGTAAAATGGCTCGTTCCTTATCATTTATCAAATGTACATTTTGGGAAATTTTACGTCCTAGTTTTTCCAAAAATATTCGATGTTTTTTCAAATTACTATCCACGCAAATTGGAATATTTTGAAAGTCAACAGCCTTGCCAATGGAGAAAGTTTGCAGAGGATAAAAGATACCGTAGTTTTTAAAGTAAGGTTTTAAAACAGTTGAAGGTGTTGCACCTGAGGTGTGTACCACTAATTTTGAAGGAGGAATAACTTTCGATAATTGTTGAGCAACATTTCCAATAACACTATCAGGGATAGCTAAGATGTACAGATTACCTTTTTTAGAAATAGCATCGAAATCGTTGGTTGGAGTAGCATTGATTAGTTTTGAAAGTCGTTTTGCTTTTGTAATCTTTCGACTATAAACTTGTTCTATGATAATCCCTTCTTCAAATAGTTTTTTCCCCAAATGAAATCCAACATTACCAGCTCCAATTAAGATGACGCTATTTTGTTTTTTCATTTGGATCGATATAATTCTTGTCTTCTTCTAATCCAACTAAATGCTAATCCTAACATCATCATGATCGTTCCAGTCCAAAGGAAATTAATACCAGGGAAAATGATTGCACTAAAAACAATGTAATCTGTTCGTAAAGAATTAGTTGCTATTTCGATTGGATAATTAACATCAGTATCAGTTTGAGCAATGTTGATGGTCATTTTTCCTGTTTCTCGATTGATATTCGAAAATTGGAAATGAAGTCCCTCCGAAATTAATTTATCATTAATAGGGAAAGGTTGATTACCTCTAATCAAAAAGATAGGTTCTACCACTTGAGGAACTGGTAATCCATTTTTACGAACACTTATTTTGGCTCTAGCTGCTACATCTCCTTTTTGAGCAAAATAATTTTTATTGGTAGTATTCTGGCTGAGCGGATCAACTAAATCAATATTATCTAATGTAATTTGATAACCGTTATAATTAATCGATTGACCTTTTTGCATTAAAAATTTTTTGAAATCTAATTCTATCTCAGTTTCAAATATTTTATTTAAAAATTCAGAAGGGAGTTTTATCTTAATTGCTAAATCATTGATTTGAATTGGATAAGCAAACACCAAGTTATTTCTCAACAAAATAACAGGAGTCGCATCGTATACTTCGGGTTTCCCTCTTTCTTGAATTTTCATTTTCAAACCCATTGCTATGTCCTTTGGCTTGGGGTCGTAATCAGGATGTGAGGCATTGCGAATTAATTCTTCAATGGTTACATCAAAGGTACTGATGAATAAAGAATCCTCAGTTTGGAGCGAATCCGTAAAACTTCCGATTGCTCCAATTGGAAACTCAATAATTCGAAAATTCAAACTATCCTCCAATCTTTTTCTTTCATTCACATCTGCTTCTTTGAGCGGAAGTGTTCGGATTAAGGTGAAAATATCTTTATCTAAATAATGTTGAGTATCTGGATTGTAGGCCGCAACTTTTGTCAATTGATTATCAAACTGAGCAGTAGGGCGTACCGTAAAGTCTTCAGCTACTTGACCATTTTTTGTCAACTTTTTAAAATTAATATCATAATGTCGAAGCCGATCAACGAGGGTATCTTGCTTGTAAGTGATTTGATAGCCATTCATGTTGGCAGGTCTATTTTTAAATAAGATGACATTTTCCTTGAGCATTTCATCATTCAACAAACCTCTTTGAGTAAATGGGTCGGTAGAAATAAATTCCTTGTTTAAACCTGATGCTAAAATTCCAACTATCATTAATCCAAATCCAACATGGGAAATAATCGAACCTGCTAATTTTAAATTCCCTTTGGCAAAAGAAACTAAATAATCAAGATTAGTAATGACAGAAAAGATTCCTGTAAAAAGTAATAATTGATATTGCCAAGCTCTAACTTGAATCCATTGTCCCATCAAAAAAGTAAGGCCCAATGAGATAATTCCAGCAATACCCAAGTGGGTTAAAAACTTTTTGGTATGATTGGAAAAGTTAGGTTCTTTGAATCGAAGGTATTGCGTACCTCCTGAAAGCAATCCTACAAATACGCCAATCCATAATTGATATTTATTATGATGTGCTACTTGATCTTGAATTACAAAACCTTCAAAGGCAGGATCAAATAGTTCTCTAATTTTATTATAAACTGGTAATGAGGTAGATGCCGTAATCAATCCCGCAGAAAATAACAATACTAAAGCACCTATAAACATCCAAAATTCTTTGGAGCCTGTAGCTTCTTCTTTGGCAATTACTGGGATGGTTTTTCCTTTAAGAAAAAATACAGTTAAAGGAAATATTAAAAAGAACAAGGTGAAAATTAGCAGTTGGTTTTCCAAGCCCATTTCTGTAAATGCATGAACGGAAGTATCTCCTAAAATTCCACTTCGAGTCAAAAATGTAGAATAGATAATAAAAAAGAAAGTCAATAAATAAAATAGATAAGTACTTTTGATAGAGTAGCCTGTTGTCTTGGCTACAAGGTGGGTATGTATTCCAGCTACTAAAATTAACCACGGTACAAGCGATGCATTTTCTACAGGATCCCATGCCCAATATCCTCCAAATGTTAATGCCTCATAAGCCCACGCGCCTCCCATCAAAATTCCAATTCCTAAAATGGATGCTGAAAATAATGCCCAAGGAAAAGACACTTGTAACATATCTCGATGTCTGCCAGTCCATAGTCCTGCAATTGCAAAACAAAATGGAACTGCTGTTGATGCAAAACCTAAAAATAAAGTAGGAGGATGAATGGTCATCCAATAATTTTGCAAGAGTGGATTAAGACCATTTCCATTAAGTAAGGCCGCATAATCTGCTTGTGCAAAAACGGGGAGATCCATCACATCTCTCAAAAGTAAAAGAGGATTAGCTCCAATTTTTAATTCTCCGATATAAACACCCAATATCATGGAACCAATAAAAAATTGTATTAACGCCAAAGGCGCCATCACAGGTGCTTCCCATGATTTGGAAACTCGAATCAAAATCCATCCTAAGATCACATGCCAAAACATCCACAACAAAAAACTTCCTTCTTGACCTTCCCAAAATGCGGAAAGAATGTATCTCATTTCCAAATCGTCACTAACATGAGCTTGTGCATATTGGTATTCATACATGCGATGGTACATCACAAAAAACATACATCCAATAGTAACAAAAACACTTAGACCATGAATGATATAGCTCCATCTACCTATTTTTAACCAACCATGAGCTTCAGCAGTTTCTTTCTTTTGCTCTGCAAAAAAATAAGCGACAGCAGCTAAAAAACTAGCTACAAAACCTAAGACGATAGTCAACCTTCCAATTTGACCTGGAAGAAGGTGTTCGCCGATGTATTGGATTTCGTTCATATTGGGTGGTAGATTTTTTTTAATTTTTTACTGACTCCTAAAATCATGACAGAGATGATTTGAAGAAGGGAACGCTGCGCTAAGGGAAGACGGATTTAAGATTTGAGAAGTTTTTCTAAAATCGTTGAATTCGAAATTCAAAAGTATTCGACAAACTTCTAAATTCTTAAATCCGTCTTCCCTTAGCGCAGCGTTCCCTTCTTCAATATCACCCTTCTTGACTCTTCAATTGAATCTCTTCATCTGTATATTTCGAAGGACATTTCAATAGCATTTCAGAAGCAAAAAAATCATCCCCTTTCATTTTTCCAGTAAGGACGATAGACTCTGATAACTCAAAATCATTAGGTTTGCCTTTTCCTAAAATCACTTTTCGTTCCTCACCATTATCGTCTACCATATAAAATGAAAGATAATTTGGATCTTTCATTTCATCATAGACAATGGCTTTGTCTTTTACCAAAGTACCTACAATTTTTACAGGTTGATCGGTTTGTCGAGCACTTTCGAAATTAGCATAGGTAGCCACTTCAGTACCCGCAGTTGTAATGAGATAGATTGCGATTCCAATCATAATCATTCCGATGAGATGTATTTTTTTCATAATCAAAATGTTTTTTGTAATGATAAGATAATAAGTTCCACATTTTGAAGAGATTCTTGTTTTATCATTACTTAGGTTCTTTTTAAAAGATGATGCAAAGATAACACGTGTTGCTTGGGTAAGTTTCTTTTTTATGTCAAATTTTTATCAATTTATGGTTAGTTTTTTCATAGCATAATTGCTAATGTTCATGTAATTCCTGATGTAGAATTTTCAATAATTACACCATTCGATTTTGTGATTTTTATGGTAAAATATGCTCCACTTAAAGTTTTAAAGTTCATAAGAGATGGCTTCAATGATTATGATTTTTTGTTCTGATTCATCAAAATCCGATGCCTCAAAGTTAAGTTGAGCCATATCTGCTTCACTTAATGGAACGACTTCGTTATAAGTTTGAAGCACGATCAATTCATTTAAGGGAGTATTTGCTGGAAAATTAGAATTAAAACTTTGATTGGAGGTGACTTCAATTTTCTTTATTGGAAATTTTGGACCATCATGTCCAAGAGGAACAGGTGTGCCAGCATGATGATTTATTTCCTACTACCTAAATCTCTTAAAATTATAGACGCTTTTTAAAGATTAATGGTTAGGTCGTAATTGTAGGTTGGTTGTTTTTTAGTAAAGCAACTATACGCATACTTATCATCAAAATAATAGGAAAAGAAGCCCAATGAAATTCCTGTGGCAAAAATTTCCATGCTACAATTAATAACCCATTAATCACCAAAGTCACCCACAAATATTTTTTCCAAAAACCCTCTAAATTATTTCGTAAAATATTTATTGCTAATAAAATGTGAAAGGGATTCATCCACAACATATTGAGATTTTGATGACAAACTTCATGATCCGTTGCTACCCACATAAAAATAAATAACACTCCAGATAAGCCCAATAATAAAAACAAAATGAAATCAAATATTTTTGTAAAAGTATTGTTTTTTCTTAAAAAGAAAAGTGCTGTTATTCCACAAAGAATCCAAAAGAGTAGGAGGGGAGTAATATTCCAATTGGTGATGCTATCAGGTCTTTCTCTTGGAATAATAATTTTGCTTTGACTTACCAACGGGACTGAATTTCTTAATTTTCCGTGAGTGAAATTCTCAGCTAAATGATCGGGCAGAAACATTTCTCCTTTAAAATCTGCAATTTGATCAGCAGGCATTCCTAATATCAAATCCATACCAAAATCAGCCCAAGGACTTTTATGATAATTGCCATCAAGATAATAATCGAGTTGATTGCGATAACTGAAGTATTCTTTTTCAGGTTTAATATAAGTCAAGTCTTCTCCCAAAGCATCTTTTAAAACATCGGCAATACGATTTGCGCAATTATCAAAAAAGAAATCATATTTATAATTGGCATTTTCAGGTTGAGCATTGTTCCATAAATAATCAAAGACTTTTTGTTTTTCCTCTGGATTAAAATTAAAAACTTGTTCCAATACTTGTCGATTCTCATGGGTATACACATAGTGAAATCTAGGAAATCTTTCTACCCCTAATCGGTATAACAATTTTCCTTGCACAAATTTCATTGTGAAATTGGGAGTGTCATAATCAAAAATACCATAATTAAAAACCAGATCAGTTCCACTCAAAGGGTCTTTTACTCTGACGGAACTATGCCCAAATAGAGCATAAATTTGTGTGCCGGGGGAACAAGTTAAAAGGCTTATCTTTGCCTGTGGACTAAGTTTGGCAATATTTTGTCCGTGGCTAGAATAAATATTTATTAAAAAAATATTTAACAATAATATCAACAGATATTTTTTCATATAGGTAAAACCATTATTTTTGGAAAATAATTAAATTTTGCAAACACGAGTCAAGGTCTGACTTGAAAAGTCAGGCTTTGACTTATAAGAACTTTATTAGAAATCAAACTTTGATTCATAAGAACTTCAGTAAAAGTCAAAGCCTGACTTTTCAAGTCAGACCTTGACTCGTGTTTGTGGAATGTTGAAAATATCCAATTCTTCCAACAGTATTTCAATTAATATGCAGCAAATTACAAATAATAAGATAGTTAACCTTACCAATGTCTCCATTTTTCAACAACAAAATTTGGTGTTGGATGAGGTTGATCTTGAAATATATCGAGGTGAATTTTGTTATTTGATTGGGAAAACGGGGAGCGGCAAGTCGAGTTTGTTAAAAACACTTTACGGAGATTTACTTTTGAAAAAAGGCGAGGGCGAGGTAGCTGGATTTGATTTGAGGAAAATGAATCGTAAAATTATTCCAATGTTGCGTAGAAAATTGGGAATTGTTTTTCAAGATTTTAACCTATTGGAAGACCGAACGGTTAGCGAGAATTTAGATTTTGTGTTACAAGCAACAGGTTGGGAAGATGCTATTAAAAGAAAAGAACGAATAGAAAAAGTCCTTACCGATGTGGGCTTATTTCATAAAAATTTTAAAATGCCTCATGAAATTTCAGGAGGCGAACAACAAAGAGTAGTCATTGCAAGAGCATTACTCAACTCTCCTGAATTAATTCTAGCAGACGAACCTACCGGAAATTTAGATCCTGAAACAAGTGATGAGATTCTTTTCTTATTACGCGACCTTGCCCGCAATAGTAATACTGCAGTAGTATTTGCCACTCACGATTATCGCATTTTAGAAAAATTTAATGGACGAATTATTCGATGCCAAAAAGGAAAGGTATTGGATGAGGAGAATTTTGTTTTTTAAGGGAGTAGGAATTAAATAACCTACCCGTATGAAGAGATTATTTTTTCATAGCGAAGCGAAATCATATTGAAAAAGAAGCCTTCAGATGGGTAGGTTATTTATTTCCTACTCACTTAACTTCAAGAGATAGTAGTTTGTACTTCCTAAAATTAAATTTTTGTTAAAAAATAGCATTGTTATAGACTAACCTGTAACTTATTACCGTTACCGTATTATAAGAGTATAAAAAAGAAAAAAGCTAAGAAAAAAAATTCTAAAACTTAACCTAAAATCCCCTTACATATCGAAAAAATACTTACCATTTTTAATTTTTCCAATTTCAAAAAGTGAAATTTTTCACTCGACTTCAATTTTAGTAAACAGAATATAATTTTGAAAGTGATTGTATAATGCAATTATTAATTAATTTTTACAATGTTAATACGTTGTTAAACGAATATAATTTTTATATTAATTTGAAATTAATGTATGATTTATTTGGTTTAGAATAATAAAATTGCATTTCTTTGCGACCGCTTTTGGAAAACTGACTTTTAGTTTACAAGTGTTCAAAATAAAAATCAGTAGCCGTAGGGGGAAGGAAAAATTTAAGTGTCTAAGAGATTAAATAACCTATTTTATAAATATATTTTTTAAACATTAAGCTAAGCAACAATCAAATAATAATTTCCCAATTTGTACAGAATCTTTTGTCCTCATTTTTCACTTTAACTCAGTCAAAGTATTAACAATTATCCTTCATTAAAGTATCAATTGAGAACAAAATATCCTCGTCTAAATCGAGAACTTATTATTTGATTGTCACTAAAAATTAATCGAAAACTATTACTTAACAAATTTTAAAATCAATCATTATGAAGAACTTATTAGCAATCCTTTTAGTAGCCCTTAGTACAACCACATTTGCACAAATTAATTCACTTTCAGTTAGTGTTGATGGTGGAATTCTTTTCTCAGAATACGCTCAAAGTCGTTCTGGAAATTCAGGAGTTTCTACAGCATTTCGTTTGGAAGTTCCTGTTGGAAATTTTGCAATCAGTACTGGTTTTGAATCTACTAATTTTGGAAAACAATACAATTACACAGATTTAAGAACTGGTGCTAAAGATGATCCTGCACATCCGATTTTAGACGTAACTCGTTTCGATTATACTTATGTAAGTATTCCTTTGAGAGTAAAATATTCTTACCGAATGCTTTATGCACAAGTAGGTGTTCGTGCAGACATGTTCAAAAAAGGAAATGTTGTAAATGAAGGAACTATGTTTGACCCAGCTTATTTGGAAAAGCCAAGTATGGACATTGATGACATCCGAAAAAACAATATTTCTACAGAATTTGCACTTGGATTTAACTATACTCCAAAGCACTCTAACTTCGGTTTATACTTTGAACCAACAGTTACATATATGACTAAGTCAATTTACAATAATACTGAATTGTCAAACAATCAAATCTCTTATGGATTGAAAGTAGGTGCGAAATACACTTTCAATTTCCTTAAAAAAGGAAAATAAGTACTGTCGCTGCGAAAGCAGTTCGACCATATATATCGTTTAAATAATAATTTCCCTAAAAGTCTCATTTGACTTTTGGGGAATTTGTTTTTTTAGCTATTGCTCCACCAAGTAAGAAATGACAGGATACCTACGTTTTAATTTTTCTTCGAAAAATAGTCAGAAGCAAAAAAGACTAAGTTTTGGAACACACGCCATTCGATAATTATTCATCAATGTACGATTCGTATTATTCATTTTTAATTATTAATTGCAGCTCCGCTGCCATATGCTTACTTTTGTGCAAAATTTTAATGCATGATTTTTAATATACCCGATTCCCCACTTCCTCGTGTTGTGATAATAGGTGCAGGATTTGCAGGCTTGAATCTTGCTAGAAAATTATCTAAGTCCAATTTTCAAATTGTACTGTTGGATAAAAACAATTATCATCAATTTCAACCTCTTTTTTATCAAGTTGCAATGGCAGGTTTGGAACCTAGTTCTATTGCTTTTCCAATTCGAAAAATTTTTCAAAATAAAAAGAATGTATTTATTCGTTTGACGGAAGTTGAAGAGATTGATGCTTCGCAAAATGAAATCATTACTTCACTAGGTAGACTGAAATATGACCATTTAGTTATTTCGATTGGAGCGAAAACTAATTTTTTTGGGAATAAAAAATTAGAAGAAAAATGCCTTTCCATGAAGTCAGTATCTGAAGCATTATTTCTAAGGAATTTGATTTTGGCTGATTATGAAAAAGCTATTTCAACTACTGATTATGAGAAACGACAAGGGTTAATTGATATTGTGATTGTAGGTGGTGGGCCAACGGGGGTAGAGGTTGCGGGTGCATTAGCAGAGATGAAAAAATACATCATCCCAAAAGAATACAAAGAGTTAGATTTTAAAGAGATTGATATTTATCTGGTTCAGGGTGCTGATTGTTTGTTAAAAGGAATGTCACCCAAGGCCTCTGAAGGTGCTGAGAAGTTTTTAACAAAAATGGGTGTCAAGGTAATTAAAAGTATGAGGGTGACGGACTTTGATGGTGAGTATGTTCATCTAGCAGATGGTTCTTTGATTCAAGCCAAAAAAGTGATTTGGGCGGCAGGAATTACGGGTAATCGGCTTAAAGGATTGCCTGATGAAACATTAACTTATGGCAAAAGATTAAAAGTAAATCGGTACAATCAAGTTGATGGATTTTCAAATATATATGCGATAGGTGATATTGCTTATATGGAGGAAGAGGCTTATCCAAAAGGACATCCACAGGTGGCGCAAGTGGCGATTCAACAAGGGAAATTATTGGCTAAAAATCTAAAATCTGAAAATGCCAATCAGCCGATGAAGGAATTTTTCTACAATGACTTGGGGGCAATGGCAACGATAGGAAGAAATAGAGCGGTGGTAGATTTACCGAGGTTTAAATTTACAGGATTTTTTGCATGGATAGTTTGGTTAGTCGTTCATTTGTTTTCTTTGATTGGTGTAAAAAATAAATTATTTGTATTCATTAATTGGGTTTGGAATTATTTTACCTATGACCAATCTTTGCGATTAATTATTAAACCTAAAATAAAAAAAGAATTTGAAACTGATGAGGTAGATGAAAACAGAAAAGAAAAAAGAGAGCAGTAATTTCGAAAAATTACCGCTCTGTAATGATAACTAACACACGCCCTAAAATTCTTGATATGCTTTGATGAAACATATTTTTTTATATAATGTATTGCAAAAGTCATTCTTATTTCTCTTTTTTTCAAGCAAAAAATCTCTACAAACCCCCTACAATTTTATTTTTTTTCTCTTTTTTTATAAAACACTTTCTTGAAGAGGTTCTAGCTAAATTCATTTGGTTACTAAGTTATTTATCGAATACAATAGAATACAAGTTTTTCGGAATAACTCAATAACTATTTTTTTTGACCAAATAATTCCACTTAGAACACTTGAAGATTACTCGATGCCTATTTATGGCTTTATCTTTTTCTTAGGCACAATAAGTTTCTTATTGTAATGGACAGAGTCGATTCGAATAATATTGCGTTTTATTTCAGAAAAACTTCGCTCTACTTTCAATAATTTTGGTTCTTTTGGAACTTGAATGTCGGCAGTTGGACTACCTTTCTTAGACTTTTTCTTACTTTGTTTTTTATGTTTTTTAGAATATACCTCTAAAATTGTTGCTCTAAGTTTTTTATTCTCTTCCAATAAATTATCTACATTTTTCCCATAAGTATCAATTACTTCTTCTAGTTGAGAAATAGTACTTCTTAAATTCTCATAATCATTACTTACGGTTTCAGCCTCTTCTTTTAAAGGTAAAGTAATCATCGAAATAGTTGCACAGAAAATAAAATTGGTAATTAAAAAGAACCAAAGTAGTGGGAAAAATTTTCGGTCTATTTTTTCTTTTTTGATAGCAACATAGAGCAAGCCTCCTGATAAAAGTGTAATCAAAACAGTAAATGCTACATAAACATTTCCATCTGCAAATTGTGTGATCGCTTCCAGAACTTCAGTCGTAAAACTGGTTTCTTGTGTGATAAATAACATAAGCCTTAAATTTAGGTTTTTGAAATATTTTAAATGATTTTCGATCATTTCTTTAATTAGAACTATTAACTATTTATAAGTGCCTAGTATTCAATTTTATACCTGATTAACAAATAATTAATACGTTTTTGTTAAAATGAACCTTTAACTTTTGCAAGTCTATTTTATTCTATCTCGTCGTATAATGGGAGAGTCATAATAGTATTAGCATAGTTTTTGTCTATGTGTAAAAGAATACCTTCTTTCCCTTTCTATTTCTCTTATAAAACAGACTTTACTAAATCTCAAAAATCGTTAATTTATGAATTCCAAGGCCTTTTTGATCAATGATATTGCTCAATTAGAGACTGAAATTAGAAATGTTCAATCTCAACTTTTTCAACCTACACTTGCTATCGTTTTTGGATCCGTTGATTGTAAATTAGAGCAGATTCCAGCAGTCTTTTCCAAATTTAATATTGATATGATTGGCTGTTCTTCTTCAGGAGAAATTTGTAATGAAGGAATAGATGAGAAGTCAATCTCAATTCTGTTGATGGATATTGAAAGAGATTGTTACACGATTCAGGTAATTGATAATGCATCAGAAAATCCTTTGGAAATAGGGAAAAGTGCTGGCAAAAGAGGAAATCAATTTTGTAAAGATCCTGCTTATTTGTCCTTTTTCGGAATGGGTGTAGGAGCAGAAGCAATTATAGAAGGTATTGTTCAGCAGGTAGGTGAGAAAACCAAAATTATTGGAGGGATGGCAGGTGATGACTTTAAAATGATTCAGACCTATACTTTCACTTCTGATGGTATTTATAAGGATGCTGCGGTGTTTTTGATTTTGGATGAATCAAAAGTAGAAATACATTCAAAAGCATTGTGTGGATGGGAAGCCATAGGAGCAATTAACACAATAACTAAGGCGGAAAACAATATTATTTATACGATTAATGATAAACCCGCACTTGATTTTTTTGAGAATTACTTTGGTAGTGTTCATGAAAATGAATCAATAGAAACAGGTTTGTCTGTTGGAGTTGCCCAATATCCATTGCAGATGATTAGAGATAAAAATACAGTACTGAGAGCTGCATTATCTGTAAATGAGGAAGAAGGTTCATTAATGATGGCAGGGCCAGTAAGTACAGGAGATCAGTTTAGATTTTCAGTTGCTCCAGGTTTTGAAATTATAGAGGAGACCATTCAAGGATTTCAAGATTTTAAGGAAGAATGCACAGACACAGATGTTATGATATTAGTTTCATGCAAAGCTCGTCATATGTCACTTGGTCCTGTGGTAGAAGAGGAGGTTAAAGGCATTCAGAATATTTGGAATAGACCTTTGATCGGATTCTTCTCATATGGAGAAGTTGGATTAGCCGAGGATGGAGAATGTTATTATTATAATGAGACTTGTTCTTTATTTCTATTAAAAGAAAAATAATAAATGCTTTTTGCTACAAGGTGATAAGGGACTATGAAATAAATAACCTTGTCATTTGGGTAGGTTATTTAATTCCTAGTCCCTAAGTTGAAAATAACAAATTAATCTTCTTGTAGTTTTTTTATAAATATTATTAAGATAATAATTTTGAAACAAGAAATGGACTCAGATTTTTCAAAAATTCAAAAAATACTTGAAAGCAATGAAATTTCATCCGAAGATCGGAAGGAGATTTTAATGGCGTTCAATGCGATGAATGAGAAATTGGGGTACAAGGATTTTAAACTAAAAAGAACTTTAAAAGATAAAGGAATTATTACTAATATTTTAAACGAAACCATTGCACGACTTGAGGAAAGGAGTGAAATGCTTTCTATCCAAGCTGAAAAATTAGAAGAACAATCTAAATTTAAAGAAGAGCTTTTTGCAAATGTTAGTCATGAATTGCGTACTCCATTACATGGAATTTTAGGAATGGGACATTTGTTAGAGAAAACTATATTGGATAATAATCAGCAAGGTTATGTAGGTATTATCAAAGGTTCTGCGGATAATTTATTAGTGATTATTAATGATATTTTAAGTCTCTCCGAAATCAATGCAGGAAAAATAAAAATTAATAAAGAGCCATTTTCTTTATACCAATTGCTAGAGGATTTGGAGCATATGTTGAAGATTCGAACGCAGGATAAAGGCATCCAGTTGGTTTTTGATATTGCTCAAAATGTTCCTGAATTTATTGTTAGTGACCGTACTAGAATTTATCAAATCATAATTAACCTTCTTAATAATTCAATAAAATTCACACATATTGGAAAGGTAGAATTATTGGTAAAATTAATATCTACTGCACAAAATAAAGTGGAATTACAATTCCAAATTAAGGATACAGGTATAGGAATGAAGAAAGAAAAACTTACTTCTATTTTTGAAAGTTTTACAAGAGTACATGAGGAAAGGGGAGTGGTGTATGAAGGGGCTGGATTAGGATTGAATATTGTAAAAAATCTATTAGATCTTTTGCAAGGGGATGTTGAAGTAGAAAGTGAATTGAATAAAGGAACTTGCTTTACTTTAAAAATGCCATTTGAATTACCTGAGGAAGAAATTATTAGTGAATTACTTGACAGCCAGAGAGAAACAGTTATACCCACATCATGGAAAGGGCTTAAATTTTTGATGATCGAAGATAATAGTGCTAACATTTTGTATTCGAAAGATATGTTTGCGCAATGGAATTTATCATTGGATATAGCTCCTAATTTAAAAGATGCTAAAGAACTATTGACCAATAAATATGATGTTATTCTATCTGATGTAAAACTTCCAGATGGTGATGGATTGGAGTTTATTGGACAATTGCGAAATGATAATTTATCAGTAAACCAAAATACTCCAGTAATAGTCTTAACTGCTAGTGCAAATATTAAAGGTGCTGAACGAGCTAAGGAATTAGATGTTCAAAGCTATCTCAGTAAACCTTTCCCTCCCAATGAATTAATCAATGAATTACACAACGTCTTTAACTTAAAATCTAAAATAACCATGAACCCAGAGGAAAAGAATTTTTCAACTGAAGTTGATTGTCAAGAGGCAACCATATCAACTGAAATGTACTTAGAAAAAATTTCAAAACGATTCAAAGGGAGGAGAGTTTTAATGGCTGAAATGTCAAAGATATTTTTGGATCAAGCACCTGAGATGATAAAGATACTGGAAGAGTGTCCAGCAAAAGAAGATTATGAAGCAATAAGATTTGAGGCTCATAAATTTAAATCAACTGTAAATATTGTAGGGTTAGAAAATTTAAGAATCCAAGCACTTAAATTAGAAGAAATTTTTCATAAAGGAAAACCAGGAATCAATACCGATGAAATGATAGCACAATTTATTGTGGCTATAAAACATTCCGTTTGCATGGTGGAAGAAGTGATTCCTAAGATTTTGGAAGCCTCAGGAGTGCGAATTAAATAGATTCAGATTTTACAGCTTCTTCAATTACATTGGATAGGCAATAAAATAATAATTCAACTGCTGCTTAAATTGTTGAGTAAATTCACTTTTAGAAAATGCATTTTTGCCATTCAACCAGTTTTTCATGGTTGAAATTTCTAATCCACAAGATTCATTTAGCAAATTAAAAACTTGCTCAGGATGAATACCATAAATGTCGGCTCCACCTATTCCATGTTCAAATACAATCGTAGGACGATGCGTTTTAATCGTCTTTTTTGCACCATCCATTACTAGCCATTCTGCACCTTCTACATCTATTTTGATAAAATCAATTTTCAAATCTTTTGGTAAAATATCATCCAATAGGTCAATATTGATAGTGATTGAAGTATCCTTCTCATTTGGGTTATCGTATCTCCGTTTTTTTATTCCGCTATAACCAGGGTTGCTAATGACATGGTTAAAAGTAGAAGTCCCTTTTTCATTACTCAACCCGATTTGATGAAAATGACAATTTTCTGGAAATTTTTTTTCTAGATTTTGGAAAAATTCAGGGATGGGTTCAAATCCAAAATGTTGACCATCGGGAGCATGTTTAAGCATGATTTCAAGTACTTCACCTTCATGACAACCCACATCAATACAGTTAGAATTTTTTTTCAAACATCGTTGAATAACCTGTTTGGTTTGTTTATCGTACCGTTGGTTTTGAGTAAACGCAATTGGAATTCTTTTAATAATATTTTTGATTTTTTTCTTCAAATTCTTTTTTTGTAAAAATATTAGCTTAAAAAGTTGATTTTGTGCTTAAAACTTTGAAATTTACGAAAGATACTAACCCACCTAACTCTTTTCCCTCATTTTTGCTAAAATCAACCTCTAAAATTTTAGACATAATTTTAAAAAGTTATTTTATTGAGATTTTGGATAGTTACCACATAACGTCCTTTCAGTCAGTTCTTTAGCTGTTTTTTCAAAATTAAAATAACCTAAAAATAATTTTTATCCGCCATTTATATTTTATTCATTATAATAAAAAACTACAAGGATTAGTTATTTTTGCAAACATAGATTTCTTTTTTTACAAATTCTCAAAACCAAACACTACAAATGAAGGGAATAATTACATTTTTGTTACTTACCTTTTCTGTCCTTTCTATCGCCCAAAATAAAACTAATGATATAAATACTGCTATTGATGATAGACTGTATGAAGTATATGGTCAAGAATATCTATTGGCATTAAAGAAGAACAATCCTTTTTTGTTAAAACGATGGTCATTTTATTTAGATAATGCATTTTATATAACAGAATATCCTTCCAAAAAAGGGAATCCAGACTATCCAATAATTACAATTGAAAACCTTGATGATTTTAATATTCTTCTTTTGGAAAAAAATCAAGAATTAATACGTGATTTTAAACAACAAAAAGTCTATAAAATTAAAGGTACCAATAAGGTTTTAGTTTATTTGTCAGGTAAAAAATTTAATCAAAAATTAAACGAACATCTTAAAAGGCATTAATAAAGAACGATAAAAAATAAACTAACTACAACAAGGCAGCAAAAACTGTCAAAGAATAATCATTTGAATGAATTGAAACTAAAGATTTTGGTTTAAAATCAACTAAGTTTTAAATTCGAATTTCTTAAGATACAGAAAGCATACTATTTATTCTTTACCTTCTATCCCTACATCCTCTGAACTTTGCTAAAACTAAAAATGACACTATTTTTCAAATTATTTTTTTGGTTCTTTGAAAAAGAATAGTTGAATTATACTTGAACGAATTGGTCAAGCATAATGAAAACAGGGTTTTAAATTTTAAATAAAAAATCCCAAATCTGATTATTTTATGAACAAATACTTACAAACTGTTAATCGAGAAATAAATAGAAAACAGATTTTGAAATTGAGTTTGATATTTAATTTTCTATGGGTTGCGACTCTAGGATTCTCTCAAGTCTATGATATGGATGGAACCAATATAGATGATTGTGGCGGGTTCTTTTATGATAGTGGTGGTTCTTCAGGTAACTACAGCGCTTCCGAATCTTTTACAACCACCATCTGCTCGGATGGTACTAATGGAACTCATATCCAATTAATTTTTTCAGCAGTAACTTTACCCGCAGGGGATCTCCTTTGTTTTTTTGATGGATTGGATGCAACGGCTCCTGCTATTGCATGTAATACTGATTTTGTAGCAGGTAATCCTTTTATCATTCAAGCATCTGCGGCGAATACTACGGGATGTGTTACGATCACCTTTAATTCTGATGGAGCAGGAGAAGGTGCTGGATGGCAAGCAGATATTAATTGTATTCCAGCATGTCAAACTATCCTTGCTGATTTGGTAAGTTCTGATCCTATTGTTTCACCAGTTGATACAGGGTACATTGATATTTGCCAAGGAGAAAGAGTATTTTTTAATGGAGCAGGAATTTATCCTCAGAACAACCAAGTGTATAATCATTCTGATTTGACTTCAACATTTGAGTGGGATTTTGGAGATGGGTCAACAGGGTTGGGACCAAATGTATCTCATGTCTATGAAGAAGAAGGAGGATACATTGTACAATTGACAATTACGGATCAGTTTGGATGTGAAAATACTAATTTTTTAAGTCAAAGGGTTCGGGTTTCTACAAGTCCTAATTTTGCAATTTTAGGAGATATTCCTCAACAGATATGTGCAGGAGATACGATTAATTTGAATGCAGCTGTAAATCTTACGGATAGTGCGTTTGTTGTGGGGGTAGTTCCAACTGAAGGTAGCTTTCCAAATTCAGGGGTAAGTTCAGATACTATTTCTTTACCTGATGGTGTTGGAGTAGCTTATGAAAATAGTCTTAGTTTTTCAAATTTTTCACCTGGTCAAGTCTTATCAAATATTGATGACTTGATTTCCATTTGTGTTGTTATGGAACATTCATGGATGCGTGATTTGGAGATAGCATTAATTTGTCCAGATGGAACTGAAGTCATTTTACATGACCATCCATTTAATATGGGAGGGGAGGTTTTTCTAGGAGAACCATTTACGGCCGATGAAAATCTTCCGAATCCAATTCCAGGAGTAGGTTATGAGTATTGTTGGACGGTGGATGCGACTGCTGGTACTTGGTTGGAATATGCGAATAACAATTTGCCAGGATTTGGTGCAACATTACCTGCGGGTGATTATAATTCATTTGATCCCTTGTCTAATTTTTTAGGTTGCCCTATGAATGGAGATTGGACAATCCGAATCGAGGATCTTTGGGGTAGTGATAATGGATTTGTATTCGAATGGAGTATTGAATTTGATCCTTCTTTATATCCTGACTTGGAAACTTTTACTCCAAATATTGTAAACTTTAATTGGTTGAATAATCCATCAATATTTTTTCAAACCAATGATTCTATATCGGCTACTCCTCAAAATGCAGGAACAGCAAGTTATAGTTTTGAAATAGAAGATGAATTTGGATGTAATTATGATACGACTGTTTTTATTACAGTTTTACCACCTACTCATCCTGATTGTTTTTCATGTCCCGAAGCAGAACAATTGCTACAGGATACCACTATTTGTGATGGACAACTGGTGCAAGTAAATGCGGAAAACACTTCAAGTTTATCTGGACAGCCTATTACTTTTGAGGCTTTTCCTACCTACACTTTTGGTTTTTCAAATCATCCTCCCACTAATCCATATGCTTCGCCATTGGAAATAACTTCAATAAATCCGACTACTATTACAAATGCTCAACAACAAATATGTGGAGTATGTGTAGATATAGAAACAGACTTTGATGGAGATATTCGATTGTTTTTAAGATCACCTTCGGGACAGGTCTTAGAGCTTTCAACTAACAATGGAGGCGCAGGAGATAACTATACCAATACTTGTTTTACGCCTACAGCTTCCAATTTAATCAATACTGGTTCAGCACCTTTTACAGGAGATTTTTTACCTGAGGGAGATTGGGCAGATTTAAATGGTTCCACAGTTAATGGTACTTGGCAACTTTTGGTTTCTGATGGATTTGGGATCAATGGATTTGGAGTGGTCAACTCATGGTCACTTTGTTTTAATAATGAAAATAATGTTGAGTATCAATGGGGACCAGTTGCGGGATTGTCTTGTTATAATTGCCCTGACCCAATTGCGAATCCTACCACCAATTCAACTTTTACAGTTGATGTCTCAGATGATTTTGGATGTAATTATAGCGATACGATAGCAGTAAATGTAGTTCCTGCAATTGCAGCTCCTACCAACCTTACTTGTGATTCTACTTTTTCTGGAATTATGAGTTTTATTTGGGAAACTGTTCCTGGTTTTACGAGCTATCAAGTTAACATAAATGGAACAGGATGGGTACCTGCCAATGAGATTAATAAGCATTTAGTTTCAGGTTTAGCCAATGGAGATTTTGTAAGTTTTCAGGTACGAGCAGATGCTGGAAACAGTCCTTGCAATGTAGGTATTGCAAATGCCTCTTGTACTTATTTTGTTTGTGATATTTCATTAGAAGTTCCTCCAAATGGAATAATTCCACCTTCATGTTACAATCAGGAAGATGGAACTATTTTCGTTCAGGCGATGGGAGTTGGTATTGGCCCTTTTGTATATCAATTAGACAATAATCCCCCTCAAAATACGGGTATTTTTGCAACTGGTTCTGGAGATCATCAAGTCATTGTTACAGATGTGGATGGATGTGCAGATACCTTGATTGTCAATGTTCCTCCTGGAGATTCCATTGGGGTAAATGTAGTAGTTGACTCAGTAGTATGTAATGGAACAAGTACAGGTTCTGCAACTGCTACTGGAACAAATGGTGCTGGGCCTTTTATTTATACTTGGAATACTTCACCTATTCTTACATTTGACCAAACGATAAGTGATGTCCCTGCTGGTGAATATATTGTTACAGTTACTGATGGAGGTTGTACAGTATTAGATACCATCATGATTGGAGAACCTCCTTTATTGGAAGTGACTGCTACACCTAGTGGTGTTTCATGTTCAGGGGGAAATGATGGTTCTGTTTCTACAATTGTAGTGGGAGGTGTCTCACCTTATACCTATTTGTGGAATGATATGCAGGACACTCCAGTAGCAACGGGTTTGACTGCTGGAACTTATACCGTAGAAGTAACTGATGCCAAAGGATGTGTAATGAATGCAACTGCAATGGTTACGGAACCTAATGGAATGAACTTATCTGCAACCTCTGTTGATGTAACTTGTTTTGGAGAAAATACAGGAAGTATTGACCTAGAAGTTGTTGGAGGTTCTATGCCGTATATGTATTCATGGGATGATATTTCGACTAATCAAGATAGAAATAATTTAGTAGCAAATATCTATTGTGTTACCATAACGGATTCAAATCTTTGTACAAAAGATACTTGTATTACCATTGCTCAGCCAGATAGCATTTCCTTGATGATGACTTCCACTTCAACTACTTGTTTGGGAAATAATTCTGATGGTACTGCCACGGTAGTTGCAACTGGTGGGGTGGGAAATACTTATTCTTTTTTATGGCCTGATGGTCAAACCAATAGTACTGCTATTGGTTTGAATCCAGGTAATTATTGTGTAATGGTTTCAGATGCTAATGGGTGTCAAACAAATGCTTGTATTGATGTCACTTCACCTCCAGTTATTACAATTGATAGTATTGTAGCTACTGATGTTTTATGTAATGGAGAAGATACAGGATTGGCGGAAGTATTTGCTTCTGCGGGAAGTGGATCTTTTACTTACTTGTGGAGTGATGCATTAGCTCAATTTTCCAACCCTGCAAATAGTTTAGAACAAGGTACTTACACCGTTACCATAACTGATGCTGCTTTTTGTACTGCGACGGCAACGGTATTTGTAGATGAACCTGCATTGTTAACAACTACTATTGATGCGACAGATGTGAATTGTTTTGGAGGAAATGATGGAACAGCTACCGCTAATCCTTTAGGAGGTGTTGGTCCATTTGATTTTTCTTGGACTACTTTGCCTGGACAATCTTCACAGTTAGTTGAAAATTTATCAGCTGGAACTTACACGCTTACAGTTACCGATGCCAATGGTTGTGAAACAATTGAGACTACTCAAATTCAAGAACCAACGACTGCGGTTGTTGCAATGGTTTCCCAAACTAAAGAAGGATGCTTTGATGCAAATGATAGCGAAGCTGCAGTTGTTGCTTCAGGCGGAACAGGAACTAATTATACTTACCTATGGAGTAATGCCCCTGCTTCCAATTCTACAACTGCAACTAATCTAAGTGGTGGTACTACTTACTTCGTAACAGTTACAGATGAAAATGGATGTGAGGCAATTGAAAATTTAGAAATTATTGATATTCCTGCTATTCAAAATATTGGAGTGATTACCATCAATCCAACTTGCAATGGTGATTCGGATGGACAACTCGGAGTCAACATAGTTGAAGGTGGAGTAGGAGGAGGAGATTTAAATAACTACACCTATTCATGGAGTAATAATATAACGGCTCAACTTAATTCCAATTTGATAGCAGGAGTTTATACCCTTACGGTGACTGATGCCGAAGGATGTACAGGTGAGGAAGAAATTACATTAAATGATCCGCTAGTGGTTTCCGCTACTGCTGATATTCAAGATGCAAGTTGCTTTGGATTATCAGATGGGCAAATAGATTTGAATGCGTCAAGTGGTAATGTTCCTATTGCATCTTACTTATGGGATGCCAATGCTAACAATCAAATTACAGAAATTGCTACAGACTTAGCTGCAGGAAATTATTTAGTGACGATTACTGATGATAATGATTGTTCAGCAGTTACAAGTTTTGCCGTAGGCGAACCTACTCAAATAGCTGTTGACTTTGAAGTGACTGATAATCCTTGTTTTAATGATAACGAAGCAACGATCAATACGCTTGTAAATGGAGGTACACCAGACTATACTTTCTCATGGTCAAATACAGATACAGTCAATATTTTTTCTTCAACAGATCAGGATTTAAAAGATTTATTTGCCAATAAATATACAGTAACGATAACTGATAATAATGGCTGTATAAAAATTGATTCAGTCGATGTGAATTCTCCCGCGCCACTTTGGGCTGTTGTAGATGCAGATAGTGTAACTTGTTTTGGAGATCAAAATGGAGCTATATTCATAGAACCGCAAGGTGGAGAAGGGCCATTCACTTTTAGTTTGGATGGGGAAGATTTTACTGCATCAAATACATTTTTAGGTTTAGAAGTTGGAGGATATACGACTTATATCCGAGATAGAAATGGTTGTGAAACGACTGTCAATACTGATGTTTATGGTCCACAAGAGGTAGAAGTAGAATTAGGTGATGACATTACGATTTTGCTAGGAGAAGAAGCAACTTTAACTGCGGTCGTAAATCCGATTGGAGATTATATTTTTACTTGGACTCCAGAAGATAGTTTAACCTGTACAGATTGTTCTACCACAACTGCAACTGGATTAATTTTTCAAACTTCTTATCAGGTTGAAATCGAAAATGAGTTTGGTTGTAAGGCTAGAGATTTTGTAAATATTTTTGTCAGGAAATTTAGAAGGGTTTATGTTCCAACTGGATTTTCACCTAATGGAGATACCAATAATGATATGCTTCGAACTCATGGTGATGAAGGAATAAAGGTTACTTCTTTTAGAGTATATGATCGTTGGGGGGAAATGGTTTATGAAAATAATGAAGTCTTTGGAATTAATGATCCTGACATTGGTTGGGATGGAACTTTTGATGGGAAAGAAATGAATCCTGGAGTATTTGTTTGGTATTTGGAAGTAGAATATATCGACGGAGCGGTGGATTCATTTAAAGGGCAGACAACATTGGTCAAGTAGGATATTAGTTCGCTTCGCTATTGGTTAATTAGGTCATATTGTGATCGAAAATAGGTAATTAGTATAGGATTTACCTTAGCCTAATTATCCGCAACTTGAGTTAATTAATCATTCAACAAATACAATATTCGACTTTTTATTATATTTATATAAAAAAAGAAAACAAAAATAGTGAGTTGATTTTAAATTGCTCACTCAAAATAAATACTATGCAAAAAAGATTTACACAATTATTAGTTGCGATTCTGATTGTTCTATCACAACAGGTACAGGCTCAAGATTCGCATTTTTCTCAGTTCTACGCCTCGCCGCTTCAATTGAATCCTGCTATGACTGGAGTATTTGAAGGAAGTTTTAGAGTTGCCGTAAATTACCGTGAGCAATATACCAGCATACTTTCTAATCATCCTTTTAGAACAATAGGAGCTAGTTTTGATATGCGTAAAAGAGTTGTTAAGAATGATTATTTGTCATTTGGAGTAGCATTGTTATCAGATCAAGCGGGGGCTTCTCTTTTTAATCAATATCGAGGAAATTTAAGTGTTTCTTTTATGAAACAACTAGGAGGAAGTAAGTACAGCTCTGAGAGTCAATATCTCGTTGCAGGAGCACAAGTAGGAGCAGGGCAAAATAGAATTGATCCTGGCAAATTATGGTTTTCAGCTCAATATGATCCTACCAATGTGAATATCAATCAAGCAGCCGATAATATGGAAGGGAATTTGACTAACTCTTCAAATATCTTTTTGGATTTCAATGCAGGATTGATGTGGTATGCTCGATTAAGTGATAGTAAAAGTATTTATTTTGGAGGTGCGCTTAATCATTTGAGTCCTGTAGATATTGCGCTATATGATAATGATAAAGAAAATTTACATATGCGATGGGTGATTCATGGTGGAGCAGAATTACCTTTGTCAAGAGAGTTAAGTATTCTACCAGCCGTATTTGTCACAAGTCAAGGGCCATCTTTTCAAACAAATGCAGGAGCTAATTTTAGATATTCAAATCATGATTGGAGAGAGGTCGCTATTCGTGCTGGTTTTTGGACAAGAGTTTCAAAAAAGGTAGACGGCTCACATGTGGACGCTTTGATTTTTTCTACTATTCTTGAAATGGAAAGATGGAATTTAGGATTGAGTTATGATGTGAACTCTTCTTCTTTGAGAGCGGCTTCGCAATCGAGAGGAGCAATTGAAGTATCGTTAATTTATATTCATCCAACTAAAGAACGATTTAAAGTTAATTGTCCAAAGTTCTAATTTTTTGGAATTTTAAAAAAAAATAAAAAAGCGAAATGGAGCATCTTCATTTCGCTTTTTTATTGGTATCAGAAAAGGTTTAAAACCTCGCACTTTAGTGCGATAAATTTATTAGCGCAGCGTTCGATATTCATTCTTAAAGTAAAACTTTATTTTCAAGATTATCCGTTCAACGTCAAATGCCAAACAATTTTTTTAAAACTTAAGTCCTGCATTCAACCCAAAGAAATAATAATTTTCTCCATTTTGAGCTTTAG
>CAKZSH010000211.1 GCA_937918905.1 uncultured Saprospiraceae bacterium | reverse complement strand
TCTTTGACCTTTGGCCCTTGAATCGATATGCAAAATTAGAGTAGTTTGGTCTTCATCCTTAACACCTATTTTTTTATATTTTTCAAAAAGAAAATTAATGGCGTTTGACCGTTGAAAAAGTCTTTGTTTTTGAGATCGAGGGATAGCGTAGTCTCCCCAACAATATTCATCCTGATCGCATTCCAACATATTTGCATCTCGGATTCCATCATTAGGATCACGTGTAATCATATAAGCAACGGCACCTTGAGCAATCAAATTTCGAGTCAATCGCAAAGCAATATCATAAGCATACTCATCTTCACACATTTGAGATTTCCCTCTTTTTCCAACCGCTCCAGGATCGGGACCTCCGTGACCACTTACGATATAAAAAACTTTTCCATTGAGCCGATTACTATTCAAAGGCACATGTGCATATTTTTTTCCAAAAATCGCAAACTTCCTTGCGCCTGCAATTTTCTTTTCTACTTTTTTTGCTTTTTGACTTACAAAGGCTTGATTGGGATCTACTTTTTCTTTGACACATTTTAATTCATGATAAGGCACCCACAGAATATTACTATTGATAATTGACTTTCTACGTAATTTATTTTCCAATAAATATTCATTGTATTTTTTGATACGAATTGCTTGGTCCCAGCTATTGAGTCCCACAGTAGTTCTAATACTTTTACCATTGTATTCATAAATGTACACAGGTAGTGTATAATTTTTACCCGCGACTAATTGACTATTTTTTTTAGTTTTATTGAGTTTGTGGAATTGATCGAAATTGCAAGTGTAACCATTCAATTGATACCTCGCTAGGAAGGTATTGATATCGTCTCCTTTTTGGGCAGGGACTTTATGAAAGGTAGGATCATTATGATCCAAGTGGAAAGCTGAAAACAATAAAAAAATAAGACTGAGGATTGCTAAACTTCTCATATAAAAATATTAGTGTTTTGTCATAGTTAACGAAAAGAAAAACCAAAATGGTCTATCAATCGTTTTGGTTCATTGAGGTGAATTGATTTTCAATATAAGGAGATTAGTTTGGTGTGGAGGTTACATACCTTGTTTTGAGTATTTAATTTGATACAAATATATACTTTCCAATAGATTACTGCAAATGTATTTTGTATTACGAAGCTCTAGCTTTGTAGTAAACTTGTAGAAAATAGAGAGGAAAGGAGGTTAATTTTACTACCAAACTGGAGTTTTGAAGGGCGTTTACAAATAGTCTTCAATCCTATATTCATCATCATAATCAAATGGAATATCAAATTTGACTCGACCCGTACGAATAGTTATATCTCCTTTTGACCTGATTTTGATGCCTTTCTTTTTCCAAGCATTTCTAAAAGTATCGATGATTCCTCGTTTCTCCAAAGGAACCTCAAAACTAAATGGTAATTTAAATTGAGAACTAGCAGGCATTAATACTTCCAATTCTTGTGTGAAATGAGAAGTCTTTCTACCATCCACAAAAACATCGAAATCCACTTTTGAAATAGTCATTTGATGGGGATTAGGATTATTTATAATGGCGTCCGATGTAAATGTAAGAGTAATGTTAGGAGGGAGAGTAACATTTTTAAATTTAATGTTTTCTAGTTGGATAAATTCAGGCTCCAGCAAATTGGAAGCTTTTTGATAAATATAGATTCCACCTCCAACAAGACCTAAGAAAAATATGATTCCAAGTATTCTGAAAAATTTCATAATTGATATTTATACAAAAGTTTTATGAGAAAATGATTGTTTAAAACACGCCACTAATTTTTCAAAATCTTCTGGAGTATTGTAAAGGTGTGGGGCAATACGAATGGCGTTACCACGTTGAGAAACAATGACTTTATTGGCTTGAAGATTTTCTTTAAGTTTTTTCATTTCCATCCTTGGGGAAAGCCGAACGCCAAACAAATGACAAGTCCTAAAAGATTCCTCTTCCATTTTACATCCCATATCTAGCAATTCTTGCATAGGATCATAAGTTAATTGTTCGCAGTAATCTTGAATATTTTCCACTCCCCATTCCAATATTTGATTGAGTGAAGTTTGTAACATTGGGACTCCTATAAAATTACTTTGTTCACCTACGTTGTACCTATTGGCAAATGGTTTATATTCAGGTTGATAATTAACCAAATTTTCGAACTGATGACTGTCCAATCTATTGATCCAGTTTTCTTCGATAGGATTTCCGTTGTCTAGTTTTTCTCCAAAATATGCTACACCAAAAGAATAAGAACCCAACAACCACTTGTAAGCTGCACAAATCAAAACATCAGGTTGAATATCTTTAACATCAAAAGGAAATGCTCCAATAGATTGAGTTCCATCAATAACCAATAAGGCATCATGCTCGGTAGCTTTAGCTCTTATTTTTTTTAGATCAAATAATGTCCCATCTGCCCAATGAACATTACCAACCGAAACGGCTACAGTATGCTCATCAATTGCCTCAATAATATTTTGATTCCAAACCAATCCTTTACTTGAAATATCTTTTGGTGGCGCAATGACTTTGATGGTTGCACCAGTTTCATCTGCCAATCTTTTCCAACTATAAAAATTACTAGGAAAACCTTCATCTGCAAGTACGATATTGTTATTCGACTTAGCTTTTATGTTTTTTGTTACATTTGCAATGCCATATGAAACGGAAGGAATTAAAGCAATACGTTGTGGTTCAATACAATTAATAAGTTGTGCAAAGCTCTTTTTTAGATTTTCTACTGGAGTAAAAAAATCATCTCTAGTGACTTTCCAAGGTTGTGTTTTTTTTAAAATGCCTTCTATCCCAGCTGCTTCTACCGATTTAAGATTAGGAGACATGTAAGCAACATTGATATAACTAACCTCATCAGGAATATTAAATTTCTCTTTTTGACAATTCAGCATAATATTTGATTTTTTTGCAATGTAAGGAATAATTCAAAAACGCTCAAGGTGAATTCATTCGGTTTGAAAAAATAGTTATTAAGTAACGGTTAAACAATAACTTCCCGATTTGGACGGAATATTTTCTCCTCATTTTTTCATTTTAATTCAGTCAAAGTATCAACAATTATCCTTCATTAAAATAAAATCTGAGAAGAAAATATCCTCGTCTAAATCGGG
>CAKZSH010000210.1 GCA_937918905.1 uncultured Saprospiraceae bacterium | reverse complement strand
ATAATAGTGATCTACATTCTATTGACCGTCAAGCGCAGCGTCCGTCTACCGTCCAACGTCCACCGTCTCAAAATATTTAGCCTTCTATTTGTCATCTATTCCCTAAATCCTTTCTTCCTTCTCTTTATTTTTTTAAATTTGTTATAGGCAACGTATAAAGTAGGTTGCCCGTTTATTAATTTTAAGAGCTGAATAAATTCAGTTATTATTTTAACGTTTAAAGCAAAGTATATAGAGAGGAAATTTTACACTTTTGATTTTTCAGGCAAAACATTAATTTTTTCAGTAGGTCATGCTTACTGAAACAACTTATTTAACACGAGTGCGAGAGCGACTTTAAACAAAAATAATTGACTCATGAAGATATTACAGCTTTGTAAGAAGTTCCCCTATCCGTTGAAAGATGGGGAATCGATAGCAGTCACCTATTTGAGTAAAGCTTTAAACGAGTTGGGTTGTAAAATTACCCTGCTCACCATGAATACCAAGAAGCATTACTTTAATTTAAGTGAACTTCCAGAAGATTATAACCAATATCAGGCGATCCACTCTACTGACATTGATAATGAATTAAAGCCTCTTGATGCTTTCCTCAACCTTTTCTCGGAGGATTCCTACCATATAACTCGGTTCATTTCCCCTGCTTTTGAGCGTAAATTAATTACATTGCTACAAGCGGAGAAATTTGATATTGTACAAATTGAAACCGTTCACTTAGCACCTTATATTCCTATTATTAGAAAATATTCTAATGCTAAAATTGCAATGCGTTCGCACAATGTGGAATTTGAAATATGGCAAAGGATTGCTGATAACACTAGTTTCTTTCCTAAAAAATGGTATATCAATCATTTAACAAAAAAATTAAAACGATACGAAATTGAGCAACTTCAAAATTATGATATGATGGTTGCCATCACAAAACGTGATTTAAATTTTTTCAAAAAACTAGGTTTTAATAATAAAGGAACGGTTACGCCTATTGGTTTGGATATTAGAGATTACGAACCCAATTATCAAACTTTTCAAAAAGAGCTTTCGCTATCATTTATTGGAGCATTGGACTGGATGCCAAATTATGAGGGATTGATGTGGTTTTTGGATAATGTATGGCATCGACTTGTCAAGCGTTTTCCTAATTTAAAATTTCATATTGCAGGAAGGCATACACCTCCATCATTGATGAATTTAAATATGAAAAATGTCATCGTGTATGGTGAAATTCCAAATGCTTCAGAGTTCATCAACGAACATTCCATCATGGTTGTACCACTACTTTCAGGTGGAGGAATGCGTGCTAAAATACTAGAAGGAATGGCGCATGGAAAAGTTGTATTAAGTACTTCTTTAGGTCTTGAAGGAATTGATGCAAAGCACAAAAAAGATGTACTCATCGCTGATACGCCATATGCCATTGAAGAAAATATCGCCTTTGCTTTAAAAGATAAACATCGCCTTCATCAAATAGGAGTAAATGCTAGAGAGTTCGTAGCTGATAATTTTGATAACCTCAACATCGCAAAAAAGTTAGAGCGTAGCTACGAAAAAATGCTCAACTTGACTTTGGATGAGGTTTGAAGTGAAAAGGATGAAATATAAATCATCTCTAATTTATACAAAAAAAACATCAAAAAAAGGGATGATTCATGTTTTACCTCACCCTTCTGATCTCCAACTTTTTATTACATGAAAATAGCCGTCGTTACTTCACGTTTTCCTTATCCACTCGAAAAGGGGGACAAACTTCGGTTGTATTTTCAAATAAAATTTCTTTCCCAATATCACGAAATCATTTTGTTATCCTTAGCTGAAAGTCCTATTTCAGATAGTTCGCTAAAACATATTCAAGGTTTTTGTAAAACCGTACATGTCTTCCCTCTTCAAAAAAATAAGGTGACATTCAATGCCTTAAAAGCCTTTCTTCTAAAGACACCTTTGGAGGTAGGTTATTTTTTTGATAAAAAAATAAAATCACAGATTCAGAAAATTATACACATTGAAAAACCAGATCATATCTTTTGTCAATTGATTCGAATGTCTGAATATGTTCGAGAACTACCCTACCCTAAAACCCTCGATTATATGGATGCCTTTTCACTTGGAATGTATCGACGTGCTGAAAATTCATCTTGGCTGGCTCGATATTTTTTAAAAAAAGATGCTCAGCGAATTGCGACTTATGAAGCTGAGGTCTTCGATGATTTTAATCAACATACGATTATCTCTTTGCAGGATCGTAATCATTTGAGTTTTTTAAAAAAAGAGAAAATACACGTCTTGCCGAATGGTGTAGACATTGATTTTTTTAAACCACATCCTGAAGTGAATCAAAAATATGATTTAGCTTTTATTGGAAATATGGGATATTATCCGAATGTCCAAGCAGCTATTTTTTTAGGAAAAAAAATACTCCCAAAACTTTTATTAAAAAATAATCAACTCCAATTGCTCATTGCAGGGGCTCGACCTGATGCTGCTGTCAAAAATTTAGCGAATAAAAATATTACTATTTCAGGATGGGTGGAAGACATTCGAATGGCCTATGCTTCTGCTAAAATTTTTATCGCTCCTATATTTCATGGAAGAGGTCAACAAAATAAAATTCTCGAAGCTATGGCTATGGGAATTCCATGTATTACTTCGGATCAAGTGAACAAAGCAATTGGTGCGATTCCGAATAAATCAATTCTTATTGCAAATGATGTAGAAAGTTGTCAAGAACAAATATCTTTGTTGTTGGAAAATGATGGGTTTCGAGAACAATTGAGTAAAAATGGATTAGATTTTATTCAAAAAAACTTCAGTTGGGAAAAGTATGGGAAGCAGTTGGAGAGGATTCTTTGTTGATAGGGTGTGTGGCTGGTGACTGGTGGCTAGTGATTCGTATCGAATAACGAGTATTTTGCTCTGTGACCGTC
Source organism: uncultured Saprospiraceae bacterium (assembly GCA_937918905.1). Taxonomy (GTDB): domain Bacteria; phylum Bacteroidota; class Bacteroidia; order Chitinophagales; family Saprospiraceae; genus CAJQQY01. The sequence goes on along the minus strand of CAKZSH010000210.1, from coordinate 13,041 downwards.
GGATGTAAATCATTGATACACTTTTTTGAATACCCTCGTGATTCGTTTCGACATACTTTAAAAATATGGATTTAACAATTTTCGATACGAATCACCAGTTACCAATCACCAACAACCAAAATTTCATTAACCAGTTTATTTTTTAATTATTTCAAATACACTAATTTTCAGAACTTTAAAGTTCTATAATTTGGATCAAGCACTATTATATATATAATTTCAAACTATGATAATGACAGAAAATTCAGACACTTCCACGCTTCAATTAAATACAGTAGAAGAGGCTATTGAAGCCATCAAAAATGGCCAAGTAATCATCGTGGTAGATGATGAAGATCGAGAGAATGAAGGAGATTTTATTTGTGCTGCAGAATGCATCACTCCTGAAATCATAAATTTCATGGCGACTCATGGGCGTGGATTAATTTGTACTCCTATTGATGAAAATAGAGCCGATGAATTAAATTTGCCAATGATGGTTAATTCGAATACGGCACTACATGAAACGGCCTTTACCGTATCTATTGACTTGATTGGGCAAGGATGTACCACAGGTATTTCTGCTTATGATAGAGCAACTGGAATTCGTGCTTTAGTTAATCCTGATACTAGATCTGAGGATTTTGCTCGACCTGGTCATATTTTTCCACTAAGAGCAAAAACGGGTGGAGTACTTCGAAGAACTGGGCATACGGAAGCGACTATTGACTTGGCTCGTATGGCTGGATATTATCCTGCTGGAGTGTTGGTGGAAATATTAAATGAAGATGGTACAATGGCTAGACTTCCACAGCTGCTTGATATTGCCAAAAAGTTTGACCTAAAAATTATCAGTATCAAAGATATGGTGGCATACCGTATGCGTACTGAGCGAATTATCAAAAAAGAAATCGAGGTAAAATTACCTACTTCTTTCGGCACTTTTGATGTGACTGCTTTTACTCAAATTACAACTGGTGACACTCATTTGGCCATCACAATGGGAGAATGGAAAGACGAAGAACCTACTTTAGTAAGGGTGCATTCTACTACCAATACTGGAGATATTTTAGGAGTCCTATTTGAAGGTTATGGGATGCAACTCCAAAAATCTTTGGAAATGATTGCCGCTGAAGGAAAAGGAATACTCATTTACATGCAGCATCAAGATGAAGGAACTTCCCTACTCAGTCAATTACAAATCATCAAAAGAGAACAAGAAACTGGCGAAACCCTTCCTACCAACGGTACTGCTAGTTTGAATCAAAGAGACTATGGTATAGGTGCTCAAATACTTCGTGAACTTAATATCTCAAAAATTAGACTCATTACCAATAATCCAAAACGAAGAATTGGTCTAATTGGTTATGGTTTGGAGATTGTTGAAAATGTGGAATTGTGATTTTAGCCGCAGATTTGCGCTGATTTTTTATGATTGTCGAAAAGCGCGTTATAGAAAAAATCATAAAAAATCAGCGCAAATCTGCGGCTAAAATTACGTTTCCCGAAATCATTAATCTTGAATCAAAAAAATGCGTTACGAGAGAAAATATAAAATAGAACAACTTTCCCTTCCTTTGGTACATCAATCTATTCGATTGCATCCTGCCAGTTTTCGAAAAATTTTCCCTGACCGACAAATCAATAATATTTATTTTGATACTTCAGATTTAAGTACTTACAAAGATAATGTCATGGGCATTGCGCAAAGGCGTAAGTTTAGAATTCGATGGTATGGAGAGAATTTAAAGACGACTTCGAATCCAAAATTTGAAATAAAAATAAAAAATAATCAACTGGGAGAAAAGAAGATTCAAGACCTTGAATCATTTGATTTAAAAAATCTGGATGTTATAACAAAACAAATACAAACTTTTGCAAATACATTTAATCCACTTTATCCTACCCTCTTAAATTCCTACCATCGTTCCTACTACGGCACTCCTAATAAAAAATTCCGCATCACCATTGATTCGCAAATGCGTTATTTTTCATTTTTTAATAATGGAAAATTTAATAACTATAAAATTAAAGATGAAGGAATCGTAGTAGAATTGAAATATGATGAAGCTATGGATTCACAAACAGATAGGATTACTCAATATTTCCCTTTTCGACTTTCTAAAAGTTCAAAATATGTACGTGGAATGGAAATGAATTTTTAATTGATTATGGATTCAAGATTAGGCGTGTTAAGAAAAATATTTTGAGGTATTTTAGCCACGGACTTTACTCGAACGTATTATGACTTTTCATGGACTCCTGAATTTTCCTTTGGAAAATTTTCAACATAATTCGACATTTTCCAAAGGAAAATAAAATAGTCCGTGAAAAGTCGAAACACGTTAGAGTAAAGTCCGTCAAAGTCCGTGGCTAAATTACGTATCATGAATTTTTCTTAACACGCTTAATCATGAATCCATAATCATTAAGAGTACATTAAAAACATTAAAAACTAGGACACATAATATTGCTATTTTCAAAATCTCCAAAATAACTAATTGAAAGTTCAAAAGCACCTTGACCTTGTTGATATTGTGTGAGATCTTTTAAGTTTGCATCATAGCTCACTCCAAATAAAAAATTACCTTGCTGCAATCCTACCATCAAAACCAATGCATCTAGCCCAAATCCATTATCTTCCATTCCTACAGGACGTACCCACCCTCCTATGTATAGTGAATTACTTGAATAGTCATTCAACATAAAACGTAAATTGGCACCTGCATTAATTTCAAAATGAGGCCCTTGTTTAGCAACCAATAATCTAGGTAAGATTGAAAAGGTTTCGCTAAAAGGAATTTCAGCACTCAACTGCGTCGATAATCTTGTATATAATTTTTCACTACCAATAGGTTGTTCGTCATCATCTAACTCTTCTTTATAAAATGAAACCTCAGGTTGTAAAATATGGTGCATCGCAAAACCAACATAAAATGATTTTCTAACTTTTGGCGTAAAAGCATAATTTATCCCAACAGATAAATCTCCATAAGAAAAGTTATTGATGGGTAATTCTTCATCGGTATCAAAATTAAACCCCGTTAATCCATCAAATTCATCCCCAAAAGTCAATTGCTCAAAATTGAGATTTCGTTGAGCGATAGCTCCTTGAAATGCTACCGTCAAAAATTGTTTATTATCATAACTCAATCCTTTGTGGTAAGCACCTGATAATGCTATCTGCTGTGTACCAAAATCAACACCACTTACTTTGTCTCGGAAAAAGACTAAACCAACTGCTGCTGCATCTTTATATTGAGAATTGGTATTTACTTTAAATCGAACATCCAATTCCGTTGCAAAAGTACGATATGGAGATTCTAAAACTCGACTCCATTGATCTCTAAAAATGGTAGAAACTCGATAACGCCCATTATAAGCTCCTGTCAATGCAGGATTGAGCGTTAAAGGAGAAGCATAGAATTGAGTAAAATGTTTGTCTTGTGCCGACAAATCTAGCATAAAAAATAAAGCTAGAAATAGTATAAAAATTTGTTTCATAATCGATTTGATATATAAATTAGACCGCAAATGTACGGAACGTAAAACATATTTTATCAACGGTCTTTTCATTGCTTTATTATTTGTTAAAAAATAGCAACGTTTATGGATTAATTCGAATCTAGGGATAAATATTATTTTTCCAAGAATTGCACCGAAATTATTTTTTTGACGAAAAATTACTACTTTAGTCCTAATATTATTTACAAATCAAATATGAGCAAGATGAAAAATATCAAATTTTTATTTTTATTTCTTTTCGCAGGAGCATTATTAACTACATCATGTGGAAATGATGATGATGATGATGGCGGAGGTGATGGTATTGATTGTAGTACGGTCAAATTTTCAACAGATATTCAGCCTATCGTCGAAAGTAGTTGCGCTATTGCAGGTTGTCACAATGCAGGTTCTATTGTAGGAGATTATACAAGTTATGCAGGGCTTGAAGATCGTGCAAAAGATGGAACCATGGAGACCTCGGTTATTACCGACAAAACAATGCCTAAATCAGGTTCTTTAAGTCAAGATCAATTAGACAAATTTAAGTGTTGGCTTGATGCTGGAGCTCCTAATAACTAATCTTGTTGGTTAAAAAATGTCCATAATCCCGAATTTTCAGGTTAAAAATTCGAGATTACCATTTCCCATTAGAGCTAAAGCACATGGCAACGGAGTTGCAATTAATAATTAAAAATGGTACCTATTCAGTATTGGGTGTACACGAGTCAAGGTTTGACTTTTCAAGTCAAGCCTTGACTTATAAGAACATCAATAACTTATAAGAACATCAATATAAGTCAAAGCCTGACTTGAAAAGTCAGACCTTGACTCGTGTACACCCAATGCTGAATAATTACTAAAAATGATAATTAATAGTTGTCGCATAACGTGTGTTTTGTCGTGAATAAAAATTCATTTCTTTTAATTTTTTCCAACGTATATCAATTTTTATCTGTATTTTTGAAGAATATGAAACAAACTATACAATTTTAAAAGTAACTCCTCTCCCAACACCGTAAATACAACACTTCCGTTTAATTTTCCTTACAATCTATTGGATTGATTTTTCAATAAATATTCAAAATTTAATGATCCCTCACAAATGATTATAAAATTTTATATAAAGACAAAATACCCTCACCGTTTTAATAAATGAATTATAAAATAGAGTTGTTACCCTTTAAAACTCATTCCAAATTCAGAGAAAAGATATTTTAAAATTCCACAAATTACACACAGTCATGTTTACCAAAACTTTACACAAGATTTTGTTAATGTTCTTTTTGTGCATTCCATTATTAGGATTCTCCTCAAATATTTCAGAAAGCAGTTTATCCGTATTTTTAAATGGTACTGACCCCAGTTGCCAAATTTGCTCTGATGGATCAATTTCGACCTCGATAGTTGGAGGAATTGCACCACTCAGTTATCAATGGTCAAATGGAGCAACGACTTCCTCTATTCAAGATTTACCAAATGGAAATTATATCGTTACAGTTACAGACCTCATTGGTTGCCAAGCTGTTGATTCATTGATTTTAGCAGGAACTGGTACCTTAGCATTTGAAGCAGAAGTATTGACATTAGGAGCAGCATGTTTTGGAAGTAATACTGGAAATGCTGTAGCTCAGGTTTCAGGTGGAATGATGCCTTACTCTTATACATGGAGTACAGGTGATACATTAAGTACGAGTTCCAATTTATTTTCTGGAAATTATACCCTTACTGTAACTGATGCAGCAGGTGAAATGGATACTGTTGGATTTTTTATTGACCAGCCAGACTCTCTTGCTGTTACCCTTGAAGGATTTGTGGGTTGTGGTGGTGGTAATGGAGGAAGCGTTGTTGCGACAGTAGCTGGAGGCGCATTTCCTTACAGTTATGCATGGTCAACTAATGACTCCACAAACACCGCTTCAGGTTTATCTACAGGTATATATGGAGTGACTATTACTGACTTTAATGGATGTACGGCTAATAGTGCTATTCAAATTTTTCAACCCATTGCCTTGCAATCCAATCCATCTCCCAACTCAACATCTTGCTTAGGAGCACCTGATGGTTTTATTGAAGTTGATGTTTGGGGAGGAACTGGTCCATATAACTATAATTGGTCAAATGGCGATACCACTCAAAGTTCGTATGGTTTAGCTGAAGGTTTTTATTCCTTGACCATTACAGATGTGGATGGGTGTACAAGTATTTCCCAAGCAACTGTAGAAGGGCCAACACCTATCACTTTAAATGTACAAGGAATTTCAAATGTGAGTTGTGTAGGAGGAAGTGATGGTGCAATCTTCGCAGATGCATTTGGAGGAAATCCAGGCTACTCTTATGTTTGGAATACAACAGATACGACTACTTTTATTCAAAATCTTTCAGCAGGTGTGTATACTGTTACAATTACCGATGCAACCGACTGTACTGCAACTGGTAATGTAACAATATTAGAACCCGAGCCTTTCCAAACTTTTATGTTTGGTTCTTCTGTCTGTAATGGTTCTGATGATGGAACTGCAAATGTTACCGTATCAGGAGGTGTACTTCCATATCAATATTTGTGGAGTAATGGAGAAACAACTAGCCAAATTGGAAATCTTACTCCTGGTTCCTATTATGTTACTGTTACTGATATTAATCAATGTGTGATTACTGATAGCATTACCGTAAATCTAAGCAATACCATTTTAGTTTCTAATCCTAGTTCAACCATGGTTACTTGTGGAGGTGGAAATAATGGAAGTGCAAGTGTTGCCCCTACGGGAGGAGTTGAGCCTTACACCTATAATTGGAGCAATGGTGATACGGATTCATTGGCAAGTGGTTTGACCGCAGGAACTTATACCGTAGAAGTTTTTGATCTTTTCAATTGTTCCTTTACGGAAACTTTTACTATAACCGAACCAAGTCCATTGTCTATCGACGCAACAGTTACCAATATTGGTTGTGGATCGACCGTTGGAAGTATTTCTATAATTCCAAGTGGAGGAACAGGCCCATATTTTATAGAATGGTTTAATGGGTCAAATTCTGATACTATTTCAAATCTAGGTGCTGGAACATATGCTGTCAATATTACCGATGATAATCAATGTATTCAACAATTTTTTATAGATATTATTCAAAGCAATGATCCTCCTACCGCAATTGCTCAAGACATAACCATTTCATTGGATAATACAGGAGCAGCAACTATTGATGCTTCGCAAATAGATAATGGTAGTATCGCTAATTGTGGACTTGATTCAATGTATATTGACATTACTCAATTTGACTGTAATGCTTTAGGGCAAAATACAGTTACTTTGACTATTGTTGATGAAGAAAATCAAAGCAGTACCGCAACAGCAACAGTTACTGTTATTGATAATATAGGGCCTTCTGTTGTAACACAAAATGCTACGATTTATTTAGACTCAATTGGAATTGCACAATTATCAGCCAATCAAATTGATAATGGAAGTTCCGATAATTGTGGAATTGATACGATGTATCTTGACTTTACGCAGTACGTATGTTTAGGGGTTGGTGAAAATACAGTTTTTCTTACCGTCATAGACGAAAGTGGAAATATGCAAATAGACTCTGCTACAGTAACTGTTTTAGATACAATTGCACCTACCCTATCTTGTATTCCTGATATTGCGATCACAAGTTGTAGTCCTTCTGGAGAAATAATCGATTATCCAATTCCTTTGGTAAGTGATAATTGTCCAACAGGTGTAGCAACTCTCGTTAGTGGTCCTATGCCTGGAGAGGAAGTTTTCCCTGGAACTACAAATATCGTCTACGAATTTACTGACCAAGGAGGTAATACTTCAACTTGTAGTTTTAATATAATTTTGGAAGTAATTGATGGAATTGATATTCAGCTAGATAGTGTAACTCAAGCTACCGATGGAAATACGGATGGAGCAATTGATATTACGGTGGCTCAAGGAAGTGGGCCATATACTTTCCAATGGTTCTTAGATGGGAACTTGTTCTCTACTACTGAAGACTTATCTGGAATCCCAATAGGAGCTTATGTAGTGGAGGTAACGGATGTCAACGGATGTGTTTCTACTTTTAATGTAGATGTAACGACGGGAGTAAATGATCCAGAATTAGTTAGTAAAGTTCTAGTTTATCCAAATCCTACATCTGAATTACTTTTTGTAAAAATGGATATTCCTGTAGCATCTGGCAACCGAGTTCAATTTTATTCATTAGATGGAAAACTATTGTTAGAAAAAAATCTAACCTATGGTGAGCAAGTGGTAGAATTGAATTTATCGGATTTTAATAATGGAATTTATTTGATACAATTGACTGTGGATCAAGGAGTTGTAACTAAGCGTATTTCAATTCAAAAATAGATTTTATAGTAACCGCCAAATTCATTTGGCGGTTACTATAAAACTACACACCAAGTGCCTTTTTCATTGCGATAATATATCCCAAGTGCATCGCCTCATGAGCATTATTAAAAACAATCGCATCCTCAATTGAATTTAAAACAATTCCGTAACTCGTAGGATATTCTTTAAAATTTTGAAAAATTCCTTTCTCCAAATCTTCCTCTGTTTTATCTACTAAAACAATCAATTGATTTTTGATAAAATCTAATTGGGCTTGGTCGATATCTCCTTCAGGTTTACTCCCTTTTCTATACTTAGTGATAAAATCATTCTCCACTAATATTTGTTGACCTGAAAGTCCATAACAAAGCAATTGTTGAGTAGCTACAAGGTGTCCCAAGTTCCATGCAATGTTATTGTTAAAACCTTCTGGAATTTTATTCAAAGTTTCAAGACTTAAATTTTCGGTCAAACGTAAAACGTTATTTCGAGTTTTGTGAAGTAATTGAAAGTGGTTTTTCATAATTATTGTTTTAATGATGCGAAGGTTTGTAATTAAGTGGTTGGTGGTGATTTGTGGTTGGTGACTCGTGATTAGTGATTCGTTTCTAGATACTTTTAAAAATGGATTCAACAGATTTCGAAACGAATCACCAGTCGCTAGTCACCAATCACTACCCCTTAAAAAAGATCATCTTGATTATCTAATTCCTCAAGTGGATCCTTTTTCTTAAAGTCGATTTTTAAAGAAAAAATATGTGAATAAAGGACTTGAGAAACATTTCCCAAATCCGTAAAAGCATAATCAATCGTAAATTTACTAAGATGAATTCCTATGCCCATATTGGGTTGAACGGTATAAATAAATTTTTCAGGATCAACATCATCTCTTGCTTTTTGGATGTTTCCAATACCAGCACGTAAAAAAAGTAAATCTCTATAATTAATTTCTAATCCTGCATGAGGATCAATTTCCAATAAGCTAGTCGAAATTAAAACATTCCGTTCTCCATCAGTTGTGATGTCCAAATCCAATTCTGCAATCAAAGATATTCGGCTGTTAAATTTTTTCACCCAAGCACCTCCTAAAATAAATCGAGGCGTAGTAATCTCTAAAGTACTAGATGGAATTTCATTTCCAGTACGAAGGAAAACATCTTTTTCCTCTGGTGTCAAATTAAAATTCCAACCATTAAAAGTAAAAGAAATATCTCTTGCCATCAATCCAAATCTCCAGTTCCCTCTTTTATATTGGCTGCCTAAATCAATTCCAAATCCCCAGGCATTTCCAAAACTTCCAACGACCCTCCTAATGATTTTAGCATTACCTCCTATCGAAATTCTTGAATAAGGAATTCTTTGTGCGTATGAAAATAACAATGCATAATCCGCCGCCGAAAATTGGCTGACATTATCATAATTGATAGAGCCATCAGGACTTACTAAATAAAATGTATTGGGAATATTATCGACTCCTAATCGAATGAGAGAAAAACCAAATGTAGATTCTTTATTGGGATTAGCATTGAGTTTTTTAGCAATGCCTAAGTAGTCATATTTAGCAATACCAGCAAACCATTCGGCATGCATTGCTGATACTTGAAAAGGCAATTCCAGTTCCGTCAGTCCAGCAGGATTCCAAAAACCAGCATGTACATCAGAGGTACTAGCGACCACAGCATTGGACATACCATGTGCTCTTGCACTTACTCCTATCGTCAAGAACTCATTACTGTACTTGGGAGTTTGTGCAAGCCCTTGCAATGCAAAGTTGCAAATTAACAACAGAATCCAAAACGCGCGAAAATGGAGACTCATGATTGGTTATGAATTATTTACGAGCTGCTACTTTTTTAAAATAATCGAAATTAAGATCTAAAACCATTGAAACTACGTGTGAATAGGTTTGGTTGGAACTATCGCCAATGTCCGTAAAAGCATAGTCTAATCGGAACTTATACATTTTTAGACCAACGCCCAAATTGGGTTGTACGGTCCAAAACTTTTTCCCTCTCAAATCACTATCCTCTTGAACATTATTGATACCTGCGCGCAAAAATACAAATTTTCCGTAATTCGCTTCTAACCCAAGAGTGGGATCAAAACTAAAAGGATAAGAACTAATCAAAGTATTTCTTTTTCCATCCATAAACATGGTCACATCCAACTCTGCCGTCAAGCCCATTTTTCCGAAATCAAAATGACGTGCTCCAGCAAAGACCATTTGAGGTCGGGTCACTTCCAATGATTTGATAGGAATTGCATTATCTGTTAGTTCCAAAATCACTTTTTCCTCATCCGTAAAATCGAATGTCCAAGCATTGAAGGTATTGGTGATGTCTTTGAGCATAACTGCCCATCTCCATTTTTCAGTATGAAATTGAGCAGAAGCATCCAAGCCAAATCCCCATGATTTTGCAAAAGGGCCAATGGAACGATGAACGACTTTTACATTTCCTCCTAAAAATAACTTTCCTCGATCGGTATATACCTTTTGAGCATAGCTCACTAGAAACGCATAATCTGCCGCAGAAAATGGTTTGACGTTATCATAATTGACAGAACCATCATCATTATAGAGGCTCAGCGTATTGGGAATATCATCTATTCCAAATCGAATTGCCGTCAATCCCAAAGCCCGCTTATGATTATCAAAAGGCATAGCAAATCCTAAATAATCGTATTTCCCAATACCTGCAAACCATTCCGCATGTTGCGCACCAATCTGGATGCCATTTCTCATATCAATAGATGCTAATGCTGCTGGATTCCAAAATCCAGCAGTAACATCATCCACCGTAGCAACAAAGGCTCCACCCATTGCTTGTGCCCTTGCACCTAATCCAATAGACAAAAATTCGTTGCTATACTTTTGGGAAAAAGACCAATGGCTTGCCATAGTCAGAAGGGAAAAAACAAATATTATTTTTTTTAAGTTGTAAAGCTGTCGCATTTCTTATTTTTTCTTTTGTTACACCTTGTTTATAAACGGTGAATATTAGATTGGAGTATGTGTTAACATTGGACGTATTAATGTCAAGCGGATCAAACGTCCAACGTTTTATAATAAATCAATATATGTACCAATACTTCAATTCTTTTATTTTTATCAAAAAAACGAAAAAAATAGAATACGATTGGGTTTTTAATGTCAATTAAAGAACAAAATAGATAAATAAAGTATTGGCTGTCTAACTTTGATTTATTTTTACAAATATGGATTTTGTGATTCGTGATTGGTAACTAGTGATACGTATCGAAAAACTATTGAATCCATATTTTTTAAAAGTATTTAAAAACGAATTACCAGTTACCAGTCACCAGTCACGAATCACTCAATAACTAACAAATCAAATCAATCCATTTTTATGAAAAAATACATCTTCTTTCTCCTTTTTGTTTTTTCAATAACCACATCTCAAGCTCAAGTATCTTGGAATATGGAATTGTTAAGTATGTACGATGACAATACCATTCCTGATAATGGAAATAACCAATGGGCTTACAATGATATTTGGGGATACGCTGCGAATAATCGAGAGTATGCTTTTGTAAATAGTGCCGCCTATGTACATTTCTTTGATGTGACCGATCCCTTTAATCCAGTTTTGATAGATGAAATCGCAGGAGGAGATACGACCATCTGGCGAGATATAAAAACTTTTGGAAATTATGCCTATGCCGTATCGGATGGAACTACCGAAGGGATGATGATTTTTGATTTGAGTAATTTACCCACCTCCATCTCCTTAGTCAGTCAATCGGATGTTTTTTTTGAAAGTGCTCATAATATTTTTATCGATGAACCTAACGGTAGACTTTATGTTGCGGGGTCAAATAGTCTTAACAATGGATTGATTGTTTTGGATATTGGTTCGAATCCTACCAATCCTGATTTGATAGGCAATGATACCTTATTGGATTATGTTCATGATGTTTATGTAAGAGATAATATGGCGTATTGCTCTCATGGAGATATTGCTACATTTACGGTTTATGATTATACGGATGCCTCTCAACCTATCACAAAGGCCTCCGTGACAACCAATGGTTACAACCATAGCAGTTGGGTTTCTGACGATGGATCCTTCGCCGTTTTTGCCGAAGAAGTTCCACCAGGGCTACCTTTGGGTATTGCTGATTTGACTAATGTCGAAAATGGATTTATGGAAGTGGAAACTTATTTTCAATTCCCATTGATAACGGATGACGATATTTTTAATACCCCTCATAATCCATTTATGTTAGGAAATTACGCTTACGTTTCCTATTACGAAGATGGTATACAAATTATTGATTTGACTGTTCCTTCTAATCCTGTCTTGATTGGTTATTTTGATACTTTCCCTAACAATGTTGATTATCAAGGATACCTAGGTTGTTGGGGAGTTTATCCTTACTTGCCTTCAGGAAACATTATTGTTTCTGATCGAAAATATGGTTTACATGTTTTAAAATTTAATGATCCGAATTTACTTTCCGTAGAGGATGATTTTTCGGAAAATGACATTGCCATTTTTCCAAATCCTTCACTAGATGGAAAGTTTAATATTTTAAATAATAAAATTGAAGGGGAAAAAACGAACTTAGAAATCATTGATGTTTCTGGAAAACTGATCCATCAACAAATTTTAAATAACACTTCTGAACAAATCAATTTAAGCGATTTACCTAACGGGTTTTATTTTGGAAAAATTAAGGTAGGAAAAAAAGAGGTGGTGAAGAAGTTAGTAATCTCCAAATGATTTTTACGGTGGACGGTCGTTCGCTTTGCTCACTTGACGGTGGACGGTCGCTTCGCTTGACGGGTTCGAAAATTGTAAATCAAAAACTGTGAATTAGGGCTGTTCAGAAAAATTCATGATACGCAATTTAGCCACGGACTGACACGGACTGACACGGACTTTACTCTAACGTGTTTCGACTTTTCACGGACTTTTTTATTTTCCTTTGGAAAATATCGAATCCTGTTGAAAATTTTCCAAAGGAAAATTCAGGAGTCCGTGAAAAGTCATAATACGTTAGCGTAAAGTCCGTCAAAGTCTGTGGCTAAATTACGTATCATGAATTTTTCTTAACACCCATAATTTTGAATCCTTAATCCATATTTAAACTCCAAATTGAGTCAAGTGGTGATCTATGTGTTTTGAAAAAAGCACGTTCCATTCATTGGAAGTTAATGGGCCAAAAGAATGAGATTCCCTATTTTGAAAAT
>CAKZSH010000209.1 GCA_937918905.1 uncultured Saprospiraceae bacterium | reverse complement strand
ATTTTTTACTGCGGGTTAAAACCCAGCAGCTACGTTAGACGTGTAAAAAACCTTTTTTCAATTCAAACCTTTATATATTTGTGTTTTTATAGAAAAAAATAATGAACCATGAAGAAAATATTAAAGGTTTCCTTTCTCCTTTGTTTGATTTTTATTTTGGGAAAAAACGCCAATGCGCAATCCCCCAAACGTATGTCTTCAGGAGAAATTCATGAGAAACTTCAAAAGCTACAAATTTTAGGAAGTGTTCTTTTTGTCGCAGCTCACCCTGATGATGAAAATACGAGAATGATTTCCTACCTCTCCAATGAACTAAAAGTGAACACCGCATATTTATCATTGACTCGTGGAGATGGAGGACAAAATTTAATTGGTCCAGAGATCAGAGAATTATTAGGAGTTATCAGAACAGAAGAATTGCTTGGCGCACGAAGAATAGATGGAGGACAACAAATGTTTACTCGAGCCAATGATTTTGGATATTCTAAAAAACCAAAAGAGACCCTTGAAATTTGGGAACAAGATGAAGTTTTAGCAGATGTAATTTGGGCGATTCGAAAATTTCAACCTGATGTAATTATCAATCGATTTTCGCATGATACAGGAAGACGTACGCATGGACATCATACCTCGTCAGCAGTTTTATCGCACAAGGCATTTGATATGGTAGGAGATAAAACAAAATTTCCAGAACAACTCAAATATGTAAATACTTGGCAACCTAAGCGATTGTTTTTTAATACCTCATGGTGGTTTTATGGTAGTCGTGAAAAATTTGCGAAAGCTGATAAATCAAAAATGATGAGTATCGATGCAGGTGTTTATTATCCCATCAAAGGAAAATCTAACAATGAAATTGCAGCTGAAAGTCGAAGTATGCACAAGTGCCAAGGAATGGGTTCGACTCCTTCTCGTGGTGCGCAATCAGAATATTTGCAACTTATCAAAGGCGATATGCCTTCCAATAAAGAGGATGTTTTGGATGGAATCAATACATCTTGGTCGAGAGTGAAAGGGGGCGCATCCATAGGAATGCTACTCAAAAAAGTAGAGATGAATTTTAATTATGGAAACCCTGCTGCAAGTATTCCTCAATTAATGAAAGTATATGAACTGATTCAACGCTTGCCTGATGGTTATTGGAAAAAAGTAAAACAAAAAGAAATAGAGCAAGTTATTGTAGGTTGTTTAGGACTATTTGCAGAGGCTAAAGCTGATGATTATTCTGCTACGGCAGGAGAAGAGGTAGAACTTACGATGGAAATAATTAATCGTTCTGCTGCCAATGCAGAATTGTTGAGCGTCGAATATTTACCAACAGAATTGGATTCTACATTGAATTTAGATTTAGCCAGTAACCAAAATTTTAAATTTAGTAAAAAATTACAATTGCCTAATGATATGCCTTTGACTGGCCCATATTGGTTACAGAAGAAAGCAAGTTTAGGAATGTATACTGTTGACGATCAAGAACTTAGAGGACTTCCAAACACGCCTCGAACTTTCAAAGTTCGGTTTAATATGAAGATAGAAGGTGTTCCTGTTTCGCTTGAACGAGAGGTGATTTACAAAAAAACAGATCCTGTAAAAGGAGAAGTGTATCGACCTTTTGAAGTAACGATTCCGATTTTTGCAAATTTGACAGAGAAGGTTTTTGTATTTACAGACAACAAGCCTAAAGATGTAAAAGTATTGTTAAAATCAGGTAAGAAAGATGTACAAGGAACATTGGAATTGAGTCATGATAAAGGTTGGAAAGTAGAACCAGAACAAGTTGATTTTGATTTAAAAATGAAAGGTGAAGAACAAATATTTACATTCAAGCTTTTCCCACCTAAAAATCAAGAAGTCAAATTTGTTTCTCCTGTGGTAAAAATAGGAGAGGAGTCTTATACTCAAGAATTAATTTCAATCGAATACGATCACATTCCAACTCAGACCGTTGTACAAAATGGAGAGGCTAAAGTCGTGAAGATTGATTTGAAAAAAGAAGGAAAAGAAATTGGGTACATCATGGGAGCAGGTGATGAAATACCTGTCAATCTTGAACAAATTGGTTATCAAGTTACTTTGCTAGAAGACAAAGACATCAACCTTGAAAACTTAAAAAGATTCGACGCCGTAATTCTAGGAATACGTGCATACAATACTATAGATCGAATCAAATTCCATCAAAATAAATTATTCGAATATGTAGAACAAGGTGGAACAATGATCGTGCAATACAATACTGGTCATCGTTTAAAATTGCCAAAAGAAAATGTAGCTCCATATCCATTGAGTATCTCAAGAGATAGAGTTTCTGTAGAGGAAGCGGAAGTTCGTATTTTAAAACCAGACCATCATGTTATGAATTATCCTAACAAAATCACTTCAAAAGATTTTGATGGTTGGGTACAAGAGAGGGGAT
This sequence comes from uncultured Saprospiraceae bacterium, assembly GCA_937918905.1. Classification (GTDB taxonomy): domain Bacteria; phylum Bacteroidota; class Bacteroidia; order Chitinophagales; family Saprospiraceae; genus CAJQQY01. The sequence goes on along the minus strand of CAKZSH010000209.1, from coordinate 16,552 downwards.
TATATTTCCCTAATGAGTGGGATGAAAAATTTGAAGCGATCCTTTCTTCCAATGATCCTGATGAGCCAGCTCGTGACGGTGGTTTGTTAGTTGCAAAATATGGAAAAGGATATTATGTGTACACAGGATATTCATGGTTTAGAGAATTGCCAGCAGGAGTGCCAGGAGCGTATCGGATTTTTACTAATTTGATTTCGTTAGGGAAAAAACCTTGATAATCAAAATCAAAATGTCAATCAAAATCAAAACACGAATGGTGAATCCCGTTTTTAATTTTTGATTTTGATTTTTTTATTAAAAAAAGAAAAGCTGCTAAAAATTAATTTAGCAGCTTTTTTTCTTTTTTAAAAAGAAAAGAATTAATCACCAAGTACATCGGTATTAGTAATTCCTCCTTTTACTTTTTTACTTTCTTTTTTAGTTAAAACTTTAGCATTTTTTGCAAAATCAATGATGTTTTTTACTGACTTTTTCATAATTAGATTGTTTAGAATTTTTAAAAAAAATGTTCTGAATTGGCGATAGTTAGTTACATTTTCTTTTCTAGACGTGATGAAAAAGGCGTATTTGTGTTAATTAAAAACAAAGGATATAAGGCATGAAAAAACAAAAGCTGCTAATATGATTAGCAGCTTTTTTTAATGAAGAAAATTAATTCTTCAAACACACGCCTTAGATAAATTCTTAGGTTTGTTCAAAAGCTTTTTTGCTAATCTCATTTTGCGTTGAAACGCAAAAAACGGCGGTGCTAAATGTTCGGCATAATGCACCGCCAGAAATTTTAAGGTTGAGATACAGTATCTACCTTATGTTGGCATCATAAGGTAGATGAAAACTTTTTAGAACAAAACGTTTCTTTTTTTTTGTTTCTCGTTTCTGGTTGCCGAACTAAACTTTAATTTTAATCTCCTAAAATATCAGTATTTGTGATTTCAAGAGATAATTTTTTTGTTGAACTGTCAGAGTATATGAATATACCCGACATTCGAGGTGTCGAATTAACTAATGCCAACATGATTGTAGATACTTTTTAAGAGTGATTAATTATGTTTATAAATGCCGATGTACAAATATACGTGCATCTCTAGTCTACTTGTTAAACAAATAGATAGAATTCATACCCTGTTTTTATTGAGTTTAATGTGTTTATTTAAGCATAAGTAGTTGATTGTCAGTATTTTAATTTTTGTTTAATATATTAATTTAAAAATCAATATTTTTGTTAAAAAAATAAAAATGGACCATTTAAAGGAGATGTTATCTATTGTTAATAAAAATAAGACAAAGCATATTGAAGTTTTAGGTCAGGGAAAAGAAAAGGATAGAAAATTATATAAGTTGTATGATGGGATTTTGAATGGAGATTTTAAATCAGATGGGCAGGCCTGTCGTCAACTTTATGGTACGAACGATTTGAGTAAGGGGTATCGTAATCTTAAATCAAGATTAGAGAAAAGGGCACTAAATACAATTTTCTTTATTGATGTTAATTTATCATCATTTAGTGATTCTCAAAAGGCATTTTATAGTTGCTATAAAAATTTGGCGGCCGTTAAATTTTTGATTGGACGAGGTGCTCGGAAATCGAGTATGAAGTTAGCAGAGAAAACTGTAAAACAAGCACTTAAATATGATATCCATGATGTCTCCATTCCTTTATTAAAAGATTTAAGAGTTTATTATGGAACATTGGTCGGGGATCAAAAGAAATTGAAAAAGTATAATAAACTACTTAGAAAATTATTAGCAGATAATAGATATGAAGAACGGGCTAGAGAAATGTATGATACCTTGGCTAGCCATTTTGTCCATTCCAAAACTATAAAACCTTTCCATGTAAAAATGGCAAAAGAATATTCAGATGAACTAGAAGAGTATTTGGATAAAACTTCTTATTCTAATTTTCATTTTTATGCCCATTTGATTTTAGTGTTAAGATACGAGATAGAAAATGATTATAGAAATGCTGTTCAAGCATGTGATCGTGCCTTATCGTATTTAGAAAAAATGGAACATTATAAAATCAGTTATAAATTTACTTTTTTATTTAAAAGATTTACAAGCCTGATTCAATTAAAAAATTATGAAGCAGCAGACGAGAACGCACTTGAATGTTTAAATTTTGTAGATGAAGGAAGTTATAATTGGTTTTTGACAGCACAATTTTATATCGTTCTTTTATTTCACTCGGAAAGAACTCAAGAAGCTTTTAATTTTTATAGGCATGTTAAAAAGATTCGAAAAAAGAAGAAAGTACGATCGGATGTGAAAGAGGAGTTTTGGAATATTATTGAAGCCTTTATTGATTATTTTATTACCGTGGGAAAAATTCAACTTCCTGCACATAAAAGAAGACCTCGATTTGATTCAGCAACTTTTGTAAAAAGTGTTCCTGCATTTACAAAGGATAAACGTGGGATGAATGTTACCATTTTAGTTCTACAAATTCTTTTTCTCCTCAATGAAAAAAATAGTAATGAAGTAATTAATAGAACCGAAACTTTAAAAACATACACCACTCGTTACTTACGCAATGATGAAAATTTTAGAAGCAATTGCTTTATCCGAATGTTGAGTAAAATCTCTGAGGCTAACTTCAATCAAATTGCTTTAAAACGAAGAACGGATAATTCTTTTGAAGACCTCAAATCAAAACCATTAGAAATAACTAGTCAGCCCGTGGAAACTGAAATTGTGCCTTTTGAAATTCTGTGGGATCTAGTTTTGTCTTCTTTAGATTCAACTAAGCCTATAAAGCGTAGAAGAAAAGTGAAAGTTTGAAAGATCTCTTTAATGACACAAAGTTCAAGACCGTTGAATTTTATTTGCTTTTTAATTCAAAAAAAACTTTTCCACAATCCCCTAAAAAGCAGGATGTCGAATCCTAAAAATCAAACCATTTTCATTATCTTGTGAAAATCAAAAAACAATACTCTTACGTATTTTTGTTTGATAAAAATCAATAATTTAATCAGTCTAAAGATAGAACACAAAAGAGGTTTCAGAAATATTCAAAATTTGCCTGACGGCAGTTAGGTTTTTACTCGAAACTCAAAATTAAGAAACACTATGTCAGATTTTATTCACCTCCATTGTCATACGCAATACTCCTTACTAGACGGAGCATCTTCCATTTCTGGGATGATGGATAAAGCTGCTGCTGATGGTCAAAAAGCAGTCGCCCTGACCGATCATGGAAACATGTTTGGTGCATTTAAATTTGTGGCGGAAGCCAATAAACGAAATATAAAACCAATCATCGGTTGCGAATTTTATTTGGTAGAAGATCGACACAAAAAGTCTTTTGAAAGAGCAAAAGGAGAAAAAGATAAACGTTATCACCAATTACTTTTAGCCAAAAACAGAAAAGGATACGAGAACCTTTGTAAACTATGTTCCCTAGGATACATGGAAGGTTTATACAGTAAATATCCAAGGATTGATAAAGAGCTTTTAGAAAAATATTCGGAAGGATTGATTGCGACAAGTTGTTGTATTGGAGCAGAGTTACCACAAACTATTTTACAAGGAAAAGAGGACAAAGCAGAAGAACTATTAAAATGGTGGTTGGATTTATTTGGTGAAGATTACTATATCGAATTTCAGCGACATGGTGGTTTGGAAAATATTGACGGTTTAGGCGTAAGCCAGGAAGATATCAATCAAGTACTACTCAAATTTGCCCGTAAATATAATGTTAAAACGATTTGTACCAATGACTCTCACTACGTTGAAGAGGATGATTGGGCGCCTCATGATATTTTATTATGTATCAATACTGCAAGTAGTGTAGCAAGTGAAAAACGATTTAAATTTCCAAGTACTGATTTTTATTTTAAAACTCAAGATCAGATGAAAGTACTTTTCAAAGACTTACCAGAGTCGGTGGAGAATACGATGGAAATTTATGATAAAATAGAACCTTTGGAACTGGCACGGGATGTACTTTTACCTAACTTCCCCATGCCCGATAATTTTGCAACACAAGATGATTTTCTCCGACACATCACTTACGAAGGTGCGAAAAAAAGATATGGAGAGATTACTGCTGAAATTAGTGAACGATTAGATTTTGAGTTGAGCGTTATCAAGGCATCTGGTTATCCTGGGTACTTTTTGATTGTACAAGATTTTACAACTACCGCTCGACAGATGGGAGTGAGTGTAGGCCCAGGTCGGGGATCTGCGGCAGGTTCCGCAGTAGCCTATTGTGTAGGAATTACCAATGTTGACCCTATTAAGTATGACTTACTTTTTGAGCGGTTTCTAAACCCAGAACGGGTTTCCATGCCCGATATTGATATTGATTTTGATGATGTCGGACGACAAAAAGTAATTGATTATGTAATTGATAAATACGGAAGAAATCAAGTGGCACAAATTATTACCTATGGTACGATGGCTGCCAAAAGTAGTATTCGAGATGTAGGTAGAGTGTTAGATGTTCCGCTTTCGGAAGTAGATAAAGTTGCAAAAACATTTCCGCTTCAGCTAGGTGCAACGCTTAAAGGTGTTTTGGAAGAAGGAGACATCAATAAAAAGTTGAAAGGGAAAATGAATTCGGAGGATGTAGAAAAAGCCTACCAATTCCGAAAGCTAGCAGAGCAACCTGACCACATTGGAAAGATGTTGCAGACTGCTCGTAAACTTGAAGGTTCGATTAGAAACACAGGTATCCATGCCTGCGGAGTCGTCATCACACCTGACGAAATCACCAACTACATTCCAGTTACGGTTGCCAAAGATTCTGACATGTTGGTCAGTCAATTTGATAATAGTGTAGCGGAAGATGCGGGGCTTTTGAAAATGGATTTCTTGGGATTAAAAACTTTGACCATCATCAAAGATGCGGTCAGAATGGTCAAGGAAAATAAAGACATTGACATTGATCCTGATGAAATTCCACTTGATGATGAAAAGACTTATAAACTTTTTCAACGAGGAGATACCATTGGAGTATTCCAATATGAGTCCACGGGAATGCAAAAATATTTACGTGATTTAGTGCCTTCTAAATTTGAAGATTTGATTGCGATGAATGCCTTGTATCGTCCTGGGCCATTGGCGTACATTCCTTCTTTTGTCAATCGTAAACATGGAAAAGAACCCATCAGTTATGACTTAGCTGATATGAAAGAATATTTGGAAGAGACTTATGGAATTACGGTTTATCAGGAGCAAGTGATGTTGTTGTCTCAAAAACTAGCCAACTTTTCCAAAGGTGAGGCCGATATGTTACGTAAGGCGATGGGAAAGAAAAAGAAGAAATTGATTGATCAGATGTGGCCTAAATTCTTAGAGGGTTGTAACGAAAATGGACACGATGAAACTATCGTAGCAAAAATATGGAAAGATTGGGAGGCATTTGCTTCGTATGCATTTAACAAGTCGCACTCGACCTGTTACGCATTAGTTGCCTTCCAAACGGCCTACTTAAAAGCGCATCACCCTGAGGAGTTTATGGCTTCAGTATTGACGCATAATAAAAATGATATTTCCAAATTGACCTTCTTCCTAAGAGAATGTAAACGAATGGGATTAGCGGTACTTGGCCCTGATGTAAATGAGAGTGAATCTGATTTTGCAGTAAATAAAAAGAAACAAATTCGATTTGGTTTGTCAGCATTAAAAGGAGTAGGAGAGGGCCCCGTAGGAGCGGTGTTGGAAGGAAGAAAAGAAAAATTATTTGAAAATGTTTTCGACATGATGCGTCGATTAGATTTAAGATCTTTTAATAAAAAATGTCTCGACAGTTTAGTGCTAGGTGGAGGATTGGATTGTTTTGAAGATATGAAACGATGGCATTATTATGCACCATCTGAGAAGTATGATACTTTTATCGAACACCTACTTCGATATGGAAATGCTTATCAATCTCAAAAAGCCCAATCCGTAAATTCATTGTTTGGAGATTCAGATGAGATATTGATTCCTGAGCCAAAAATTCCTGAAGCTAGAAAATGGAGTTTGATTGAAAAGCTGACTAAGGAAAAAGATGTAACAGGAATTTATATTAGTGGTCATCCGTTGGATGATTATAAATTGGAAATTGAAAATTATACAACTTGCGGTTTAGATGAATTGGAAAAATTCAAAGGTGGAAATGTCAATATCGCAGGTGTGGTCATTGCAGCCAATAATCGAGTCGATAAAAAAGGAAATGGTTATGGATTTTTTACCATCCAAGATTATAACAGCACATTGGAATTAGCATTGTGGCGAGATGATTATAATGATTATCATGCTCGTATGCGAACTGGAGAAGTGGTATTTATCAAAGGTAAATATGAATATAATAATTACCGAGAGGAGTATCAATTTAAGGTGAAGGAGGTGCAACAATTGGCAGGTATCGGATTAAAAATGACGGAATCCATCACTTTAAAATTACCAGTTCAGCAAATTACTTTTGATTTAATTAATGAAATTGATGATATTTTTAAACGCCATAAAGGTAAACTTCCACTTAAAATGGAAGTGATTGAAGCTGAAGGTAAAATCAAACTTAAGATGCATTCCATTAGTAGAAAAGTAAATGTTGATGGTGATGTGATTGCGAAGTTGGATCGAATAGGAGTGAAGTATAAATTGAATGCATAAGTAAAGCCAAAACTAATGGCAAATATATTAGATGTAACTTTTAATCTTGTAGAGAATCCAAAACCAAGATTAAAGGATCTTTACAAAAGTAAAAACAGAGCTAATTCAATGGGCGAAGCTCTTGAAAAATATATCAAGGACATCTTTTGTAATACTGTAAATTCTAAGGAGAAGGAGGCGATAAATAAATATGAGGAAATCTTTTCTTATCTGGGAAATCAAAATAACCCACCAGATATTATGTTAAAAAAGGGAGATGCAATAGAAATAAAGAAAATTGAAAGTCGTAATAGTGCATTAGCACTTAATAGTTCATTCCCTAAGTCAAGACTTTATTCCGATTCCCCCATGATTACAGCCGAATGTAGAAATTGTAAAAAATGGAAATTCAAAGATTTACTTTATATAATTGGACATGCAAAAAAAATGAGTTGAAAAATATATATGATTTTTATAATTGAGACACTCCAACTTCTGACTTTCACCTCACAGATAATTATTCATTTTTAATTATTCATTCTTCATTATTATTTACCTTTGCGCCATCATTTAGAATATTAACACAAAAAAACTTTTTACTAAAAGATGAAATACCGTAAAGAAAAAGACAGTATCGGATATGTAAAAGTACCTGCCGATAAATATTGGGCAGCACAAACTCAGCGTTCTTTAGAAAATTTTAAAATTGGTGGGCAGAAAATGCCAATCGAAGTGATTCGTGCATATGCCATTTTGAAAAAAGCAGCTGCAAATACCAATGCAGATTTAAAAGTTTTACCCAAAACAAAAGCGAAACTCATTGGAAAAGTTTGCGATGAAATTTCAGCTGGAAAGTTGGACGATCAATTTCCTTTAGTCGTATGGCAAACAGGTTCAGGAACACAATCCAATATGAATGTCAATGAGGTGATTGCGAATCGTGCGCACGTTTTGAATGGTGGAAAATTAATGGATGAAAAAAAATCCATGCACCCGAATGACGATGTCAATAAGTCACAATCATCTAACGATACTTTCCCTACTGCCATGCACATTTCTGCATACAAGGCATTAGTGGAAACGACAATTCCAGGAATGGAAGCATTGCGTAACACACTCAATGCAAAATCGAAAGAATATAAAAAAGTAGTAAAAATTGGACGGACGCATTTTATGGATGCGACTCCTGTAACTGTGGGGCAAGAGTTATCAGGTTATGTTTCTCAACTCGATCATGGCATTCAAGCGATTAAAAATTCGTTGAAGCATTTATCTGAATTGGCATTGGGTGGAACTGCAGTTGGAACAGGGTTGAATACACCAAAAGGTTATTCTAAAAAAGTAGCTGCGGAGATTGCAAAATTAACTGGACTTCCTTTTGTTACTGCCAAAAATAAATTTGAAGCACTAGCTGCACATGATGCAATTGTGGAAGCACATGGCGCATTAAAAACTGCTGCAGTTTCTTTGATGAAGATCGGAAATGATATTCGAATGTTGGCTTCAGGGCCACGTTGTGGAATTGGAGAATTAATCATTCCTGCGAATGAACCAGGTTCATCTATCATGCCTGGGAAAGTGAATCCTACTCAATCCGAAGCATTGACTATGGCGATGGCACAAGTGGTTGGTAATGATGTGGCAATCAATGTAGGTGGAATGACTGGGCATTTTGAATTGAATGTTTTTAAACCAATGATGATTTTCAATTTCTTGATGTCTGCTCGATTGATTGGAGATGCTTGTAATAGTTTTAATGAAAATTGTGCAAAAGGTATCGTTCCTAATTATCAAAAAATTGAAGAGAACTTACACAATTCTTTGATGCTAGTTACTGCATTGAATACGCACATCGGTTATGATAAAGCGTCTACAATTGCTAAGAAAGCATACAAAGAAGGAACAACTTTAAAAGCGGCTGCATTGAAATTAGGATATTTGACGGAGAAAGAATTTGACGCTTGGGTACGTCCTGAGAAGATGATTGGTTCGCTTTAGTTTTTTTGAAAAAAAAGAAAAGTCAAAATCAATAAGTCAGGGTGTGACTCAAAAGTCACGCCCTGACTTACTTAATTACTTAGACAAAAACGCTCCCCACTAATCTTGCGCATGAATCGCCGCAACTCCAACCATGTCCACAATCTGCCGAACACTTGCTCCAAGCTGAAGTACATGAATTGGTTTATTTAAACCCAACATGATTGGTCCCATCATTTCCATATCAGAAGCTTGGCTCAATAAATTGTACGCAATATTTGCAGAAGAAAGATTTGGAAAAATAAGCGTATTCGCTCGGTGCCCTGCTAGTTTTGAAAAAGGATAAAATGATTTTAATTGTTCAGGATCGATTGCTAAGTGAGCTTGCATTTCCCCATCCACAATCCAGTCAGGATGTCTTTCATGTAAAATAGCCGTAGCCTTTCTCATCAAAACAGCAGATTCACCATTGGGTACAGAGCCAAAATTAGAATAAGTAACAAGTGCTATTTTAGGTTGAATATTAAATCGTTTCACCTCTTCGGCAACCAACTCCGTAATGCCTGCAATATCCTCTGAAGTCAAGTCATGGTTAACCGTAGTATCTCCAAGAAATAGAGGGCCATTTCGAGTCATCAAAATATGAATACTGGCTACTTTTTTTACGCCAGGTTTGGCACCTACAACTTCAATGGCTGGACGAACTGTACTCGAATATTTTTTTGACAAACCACCAATCATTGCATCAGCATCGCCTGTCTCGACCATCATTGCACCAAAGTAATTTCTAGAGCGCATCGTGTCCCATGCCTCGGCAATCGTAATTCCTTTACGTTTTCTTTTTTCGTAATAAAGATTAGCATAGGATTCAAAAGTATTCTTTTCCGCTTCGCTAGTTTGAATTTTTGGATCCAAAATTTGAATGCTTTGCAAATTAAGACTGTACTCTGAAATGAGTTTCTCAATTTTTTCTCGATTCCCTAATAAAATAGGTTGTGCAATTTTTTCTTCCAAAACCACTTGTGCAGCTTTTAAAACTGATAAGTTTTGAGCATCAGAAAAAACTACCTTCTTAATTTCTTGTCTGGCCTTTGTTTCGATGACTTTGGAAAGTGCATGGTCGTGTCCTAATCGTTGCTCTAATTGCGACTCATAGGCTTCCCAATTTTTAATAGGATTTTCAGCGATCCCTGATTCCATTGCGGCTTTTGCAACAGCTGGAGCAACTGTAGAAATTAATCGTGGATCAACTGGTTTAGGAATAATATAATTTTTCCCAAATTTTAAATTCGCATTACCATAAGCTAAATTCACGATATCAGGAACTGGTTTTTTTGCCAATTCCGCTAAAGCATAAACGGCTCCTAACTTCATCGCCTCGTTAATTTCAGTTGCTCGAACATCCAATGCGCCACGAAAAATAAATGGAAATCCCAAAACATTATTTACCTGATTAGGATAATCTGATCGTCCAGTTGCCATGATACAATCTTCTCGAGCAGCCTTCGCATCTTCGTAACTGATTTCAGGAGTTGGATTGGCCATTGCAAAAATAATGGGGTCAGCTGCCATCCCTTTGACCATTTCTTGACTAAGAATATTTCCCCGTGAAAGTCCAATAAAAACATCAGCACCTTCGAGTATTTGAGTGAGTGAAGTATCCGCAGGAACATTGTTATTAATGAACTCTGGTTTTTTCCCATTCAGATTATCTCGATCTCCATGTATCAATCCTTTACTATCATACATAAAAATATTTTCCTTTTTCGCTCCTAAAGAAACATAAATTCGAGTACATGAAATTGCAGAAGCACCTGCTCCATTCACTACAATTTTTGCTTTCGAAATATCCTTCCCCACAATTTCTAAAGCATTAAGCAATGCCGCCCCGCTGATGATGGCAGTTCCATGTTGGTCGTCATGCATCACAGGAATATTTAATTCCTTCTTTAGTCTTTCTTCTATTTCAAAACATTCAGGAGCAGAAATGTCTTCCAAGTTGATTCCTCCAAAAGTAGGTTCAAGAATTTTAACCGTTCGTACAAATTCATCAACATCTTTGGTATCTAATTCTAAATCAAAGCAATCAATGTCTGCATAGATTTTAAAAAGAAGTCCTTTCCCTTCCATTACAGGTTTCCCTGCCGCAGCACCTATATCGCCTAAACCGAGTACTGCTGTTCCGTTACTGATGACGGCCACTAAGTTTCCTTTGGCAGTATATTTATATACGTCACTTGGCGTTTTTTCAATAGCCAAACATGGCTCAGCTACGCCAGGTGAATAGGCTAGAGATAAATCTCTTTGATTGGCTGTTGCTTTGGTTGGGATCACCTCAATTTTACCAGGTCTTCCTTCAGCATGATATTGAAGGGCTTCCTTTTTAAGTGTATTTTTTTTCATTCGTGATTTGTTTTAAAATTGAGACAAATGTAGGTATTAGAATTTCATTTTTCAGATGAATTGCATTGAATATTTTTAACATGAGAAATTTTATCATATTCTCCTTTAGAATTCAACTTATAATTTGAAAATATTAGCGACTGTTTGGTATTTGATTAAATCAAAATCACCTCCACACTTCGTCCATCAAAATCTTTCACTACGGCAAAAGTTCCAAACTCTGTTTCTCGAATTTCATTTTTCAACTCTCCTCCTATTTTTAAAATTGCCGCTACCGTTTTTTCCAAGTTATCCACTCGAAAACCTAGACGTGTTGTTACGTCAGGTATGGTTTGACTTTTAGGTAAAGGATAAATTTCAAAAACCATATTTTTATTTTTTAAAACAGTACTGAAATGCGTTGGTCCTTTACCATGTTTTTCTTTTTGAAAAACTAGACCTAGCGTTTCGTAAAACTGTTTTTGTTTTTCAAGTTGATTTGTTTTTATAACAAGTAGTGAAATCATTTTTCATTTTTTTAAATCAAAGCTGTGTCGAAACAATACATTTACAAAATGTTTTTCGACTTCAAATTTAGAACATTTTTACCCTAAATCTGTTTTATAAAAAACGTTATTTAAGTTTTGTAAAACTTATTATCTTTGTGCTTTTAAAAATATTAAAACAATTAAATTACCAAATCAAATTCCGAACATTCGGATAAAAAATTAAACAGATTATGGCTTTCAAACTTCCTAAACTCCCTTACGACTACAATGCGTTGATGCCACACATTGACAAACGTACGATGACTATTCATCATACTAAACATCACAATGGATACACTAACAAACTAAATGCAGCCATCGAAGGCACTCCTCTTGCAAAGAAAAAAATTGAGGAAATTTTGAAGAAAGCATCTAAGCATGGTGCAGCAGTTCGTAACAACGGAGGTGGGTATTACAACCACTCTTTATTCTGGAAAGTAATGTCGCCTAAAGGTGGTGGAACTCCAAGTGCAACTAGCAAAATTGGAAAAGCAATCAAAAAAGATTTTGGTTCATTCGAAAAATTTAAAGATGCTTTTGCTGCTGCTGCTAAGACTAGATTTGGTTCTGGTTGGGCATGGTTATGTGTAAGTAACAGAGGAAAATTATTTGTAACAAGTACTCCTAATCAAGATAATCCTTTGATGGATTGTGCTGATAAAAAAGGAACTCCAATCTTAGGTTTGGATGTTTGGGAGCATGCTTATTACTTAAAATATCAGAACAAAAGACCTGATTATGTTGAAGCATTTTTCAGCGTTATTAATTGGACTGAAGTAAGTAAAAGATACACCGCAGCTACAAAATAATGCCGCTTAGAAGTCTATATATAGAAAAAAACAAACTTTAACATTCTATTAATTATTCTTCTTTTTTGAATAAAAAAAGACCAAAACATTCGTTTTTGGTCTTTTTTTTTATTGAAATCCTTAATATTTAAAGCATCATCGGTTTTTCATTATTTGGCAATTTTGATTTTCTATTGTAACTTATGCAACGGTTTGAATTAATATTGCATCTATTGTGCATATAATTTAAACTAAGTTATAATCCAAAAACGTTATTTAAGGAGAAATCCTGATAACCGAAATTTCTAAAACAAAATCCTTTACCCATGATCATTTTAAGTATTTTATTACTAATTGTAGTATTCTTTGGTTATGAAATCGTACAAGAAGCTTAGTCAAAAAAAGAAACACTAAAGAATAAAAAAGGCTTTCACAAAATTTGTGAAAGCCTTTTTTCATTTGAAATTGAATAGAGACCACCTCTCTCAGCGAAGCGGTCTCTATTTTTATTTAACCATTTCTTGAGGTTTAGTAGCATCATACATTTCTTCCACTTGATCTTGAGTATATATTCCGCTTCCTGATTGGAAAATATATTCTTGATCTCCCATCAATAAAATTCTTCTAAAACCATAACTATTCAAAGTAGAGTCAATTGCATTTTCATAAATAAATCCTTCAGGCTCATCCAAAATTGTTTTTGAATAATATCCTGTATCTTTTATAAATTGCAATTGTTGTGCTTTAACATCACTTACTCCTGAAGTAGTCGCTTGTCCAAAATAAATTCGAATTTCAAAATCATCTGCTTTTTGACTTTTAATAGTCACTTCATCTTGCACACCCCATTTGGCTTTGCTAATGTCAACACTATCGGGGGCAAGTATGGTCAATGGAATTCCATATTCCAAAAGATTAAGTGGTTTTAAATATCCATCTTCATTGCTGCTACAAGCAGCTAATAAAATTACAATGATTAAAAGGGAAAGTACTCTCATGAAAATCTATTTTTTAGAAAAACAAATGTAAACTTTTCGGATAATAAATTGCAATTTAGCAATTAGTTAAATAGTAATTGACAATTAAGATTTTTTTATGAAAAATTTAAATATTGAAGTTTGTGCAGCTTCTGTTCAATCTGCTTTGAACGCTCAAGCTGGAGGTGCAGTTCGTGTAGAATTATGCAGTAGTTTAGAGTTGGGTGGTATCACACCTAGTGTTTCAACCATCCATACTACACGGGAACTATTAGACATTGATGTCTTTGTTTTGATTCGTCCTCGCCCTGGAGATTTTTGTTATACTGATTTGGAATTTGAAATTATAAAAAAGGATATTTTAGCTTGTAAAAATTTATCCTTTTCCAATCCTGATAAAAAAATAAATGGTGTGGTGATTGGTATTTTAAAAACAAATGGACAAATAGATGTGGAAAGAACAAAAGAACTCGTTGAATTGGCTGCTCCAATGCAAGTTACTTTTCACCGTGCCTTTGACCGTGCTGCTGATCCTTTTCTTTCATTGGAAAAAATAATCGAAACTGGTGCGCATCGCATTCTCACATCTGGCCAACATGCCAATGCATTTGAAGGAAGATTTTTATTAAAAGAATTGATTGTAAAAGCAAATGGAAGAATCGGAATTATGCCTGGTGCAGGTGTCAATCTCAAAAACATTCAGGAACTCGCTGCAACCACTTCTGCAAATGAATTTCATCTTTCGGGTAAAAGCATTATTAAAAGTTCTATGACTTTTGAGAATCCAAAATTTCAATTTTCAGAAAACGATTATTATGAAACGGATGTTAGGAATATAACTGTGAACGATGAACTGTGAACTGTTAACAGTTCATCGTTCACAGTTAAAAATCACATCATTTTTTTCTTACTTTTAATTCCACATCCGATTGCTTTTGTAGAAGCAGGACTTGGATCTTTACCTGCCTCCAATGCAGCGATTGCATCTTCAACATATTTCTTTTCAACTAGTGCAGCATCTTCGTGGTTGTCGTCGATGGCTCCGATGTATTTTACAGTTCTCTCTTTATTTAAAAGGAAAACGTGAGGAGTTTTGGTTGCACCATACTTTGGATAAACCTTTTGTCCTTCATCAAATACATATTCGAAAGGAAAACCCTTTTCCTTGGAACGTACTTGCATTGCTTCATAACTATCTCCCTCTTTTACTTCAGGATCATTTGGATTAATTGCAATTACGGGATAACCTTTTGCAGCATATTCTTTATGGAGTGCGATGAGTCGGTCTTCGTAATCAACTGCATAAGGGCAAGTATTACATGTAAATGTTACAATGTAACCTTTAACATCCATCCCAGAAAGAGAAACCATTTCTCCATTAATGTTTTTCAAATTAAAGTCAGGAGCTTGATCGCCAACCTTTAAGCCTTTCTTAACTTTAACCATGTCTTTAGCTTTGTCAGTTACTTTATCTGCGCCATCTTTGACTGCTTCAGTTGCAGATTTTGTTGCATCAGCAGCAGCTTCAGTTGCTTCGCCACAAGCAGTTAACAATAAACCTAAGGCAAAGAATAGAAAAGAAAATTTTACTAAATTTTTCATTTTTATGATTTTAAATATGTTTGAACAATAGAATCTAACTCATTATAACTCGAAAACTCACCTTCAATAAATTCATAATCTTCTTTATTGTAAATGATGGTAACAGGTATTGCACCATCCCACTCTTCATTGATTTCATTGATCCAATAATCATAATTGAGATCCGTCAACGCAACAGTATGGGACATCAATTTTTCTCTTTGGATAAAAGGTTTGAGTTTTGTTTCAATTGTTTTTTTGGAATCCAAACTAATCAGGACAACCTTTAATTTTTTGTCTTGACTTGTTTTATTCATGTATTCGAAGTAAGGTAATTCTTCCACACATGGCTTGCACCATGTTGCCCAAAAATTAATCACATAAGTGGTATCATCTTGTTGATTAAAAATATATTTTATACTATCAAAAGATTCATACACCTCTGAAAGTACAGGTTCTGTTTTTATTTTTTTGGGAGGAATTACTTTTGTTTCGGTCTTATTAGGTTTCTCTGCACAATTTTGTAACAATACAATTACAAATAAGAGAAACAAGAAATTTGCCTTGCTCATTATAATAATCTTATATTTCTCTCAGAAAAATTATTTCTTTCCTTTTGATGATCTTGGTCTTTTACCTTTAGATTTTCTCTTCTTTTTGTTCTTATCTTTTATGGAACATCCTACTGCACGAGTAAAAGAAGGACTTGGATCATTTCCAGCAATCATTGCTGCAATGGCATCTTCAATATATTTTTTCTCTACCTCATCCGCTTTATAAGTATTATCGTCGATTGCTCCGATGTATTTTACCATTCTATTTTTATCTAAAATAAAAACATGTGGTGTACGAGTTGCTCCAAACTGAGGATAGATTTTTTGGCCATCATCAAATAAATATGCAAAAGGAAATTTCATTTTCCTTGCTCTTTTTTTCATGGCTTTAAAGCTATCATCTGGTTCTAAGTCTGGGTCATTTGGATTGATTGCAATTACAGGATACCCCTTTGGAGCATATCTGTTGTGCAAGTCAATTAAACGATCTTCATACGCCTTTGAAACTGGGCAATGATTACAAGTAAATACAATAATGTATCCTTCGGCATTCTCAATACTTGCTAGAGAAACCATAGCATCATCTATATTTTTTAAACTAAAATCCTTGGCGATGTCGCCTACCTTATAGCCTCCTTTGGCTGCGGTAGCTATTTTAGTAGTTTTTGTTTGGGAAAAAGTGAACCCTGTTGCGAATAAAATAATTGCAAAAACTAACGTTAACTGTTTCATTGTCAATGTATTATGATTTTTAAAAATTAAGTTAAAATTATTCTCTTTTTGAATGTTGATAAAGTTACGAAAAGCTTGAATTAATACCAACGCCCCATGGCACGTTTGAAACTGTGTCTCGGATTTTTAAAGTACCATGTGCCCAAATTATAACTCTAAAATCTTAATTTAAGTTGTGAAAAAAATAGTGATTATTGACTTTTTTTTAATGGGAAAGATTTTTTTTTGAGGTTGGAGATCTGAATATCTAGGCTGATGACCCGTGCCACGGTTGAAACCGTGGCACGGGTATTTAATGCACAATGTTACTGAACTTGTAAAAATGTGTTACTGATTTTTTTAAGTAGAAAAGATTTTCTTTTTTGTGAGATTGGGGTTGTAAATATCTGAGCCATGGTTCTAACAGTGACACAGGGGATGTTAGACTTCCTCAC
>CAKZSH010000208.1 GCA_937918905.1 uncultured Saprospiraceae bacterium | reverse complement strand
ATAGGGTTCAAAAAATATTACATTTCGTCCAAAAAGTTGGATGATAGATAAAATAATAAAGTTGGTAAGAACGGAATTCGAAACGGTAACAGATTCTCGAAGGAATAATTCTACCTATACGCTGCCTAATTTATTGAACTTATCTTGATGTCTATTTTAGTGACGAACTCCATATTTCAAGGAATTTTAAGTTTTTAAATCCACCTATCTTTTTGACAGTTCGAATTTATTTAAAGTATCATTTCTCCATTGTGTAAATCTAATGGCTTCACATTGAGGGTCTATTTTTAAAAGTGCTTCTAACTCCTCATTGGTGGAGACCTCTTTCCCATTCCATTTAGAATATTTGATATTAGTATCGTCTTGATTTTTGTATTTCTTTTGATATAAATGACCATGTATATCTTGTCCACCAAGTGTTACATTTTTAAGGATTAATGTAGGTTGTTGAGTTTGATCTTGACAAGATTCAAATATTAATATCATTAAAATAAGGCAGCAATTATTCTCATGTTTTATATTTTAAAATGTGGTTGTTAAAATTTTATATTCGAAATATACACTAAAAAAGGTCGGAGCAAAGCTAAAATTGCTAAAGCCAACGACTGACTATTGAAGACCTCTGTGCAACTCTGTGCAACTCTGTGTAACTTATCCAATGTGAGCTATTACACAGAGTTGCACAGAGGCTTCACAGAGTTGCACAGAGAATAAAGCTGAATCAACTTTTAATTAATTGATGTAAAAAGTGTAATTTGCTGCTTCTCTTTAATTCTATTTTTGATAAAAAAATAACTTCATTCCAAACCCATTTCAAAATGATAGTAGAAAATCAATTTACTTGGAAAACAAAAAGTAATGAAAAAATATACGCCTACTCTTGGCCAATAGAAGAGGATGCCAAAGCGGTAATTTGTTTGGTACATGGATTAGGAGAGCACTTACATCGGTACGAACATTTGGCGGCTTATTTTAATGACAGAGGTTATATCGTAATGGCATTCGATAACATAGGTCATGGAAGATCAGGAGGAAAAAGAGGACATGCTTCGAGCTACCAAATTCATATGAACAACATCAATGAATTATTGGAAGTGGCTGAGAAACGTTATCCTTTGCTACCTCGATTTTTATATGGACATAGCATGGGAGGAAATTTTGTTTTAAACTATGGTTTGAGAAATAATCCCTCCATTGCAGGATTGATAACTACGGGAGCATTTATTACTTTGGACAAACCACCGTCTTCATTATTGATGGGGTTTGTAAAAGTGATTCGAAAAATTTTGCCTGCTCTTTTGCAACCCAATGACCTCAATCCAGAACATGTTTCTTCTGACCCTGAAGTGGTGAGCAAATATGTGAATGACCCTCTGGTTCATGATAAAATTTCAACCAATGCGGCAGTTGAATTATTTGCAGCAGCAGAATGGTTGGCGAATTATAGTGGGCATGTGGATATACCAATATTGTTGATGCACGGTGCTGTTGATTATTTGACTTCACCAAATGGAAGTATATTGTTAGCAAATAATTTAGAGGGTGATGTTACTCATAAAGAATGGGAAGGTATGTATCATGAAGTGCATAATGAACCTGACAAAGAACAGGTATTTGATTATACGATTAATTGGATTGAAAATAAAATTGAGAAGTGGGGATTGAATGTATAAGTAAAAAGTTGCAATGAAAAATATTCCAAAATTACTTTTTCTGATAGGAATGATATGTATAGTTTATATCATAATTCACTTTATAAAAGGAGGAGGTTATGATAATCTACTTTGGATTGCTCTTACAACTTTTTTCGTATGCTTTATCGGATACTTTTTTAAAGATATGATTGGTAAACGAAATTAAAGAAATAAAAAAATCCCTCAACCGAAACTCGATTGAGGGATTTAATATTTTTACAAAAAATCAAAAATTAATTCAACAACTCATAAATTCCTGCAATACCCTGACCACCACCAACACAAGCGGTAACCATTCCATATTTTTGATTTCTTCTTCGCATCTCATTAAATAGTTGAGTCGATAATTTTGCACCAGTACATCCAAGTGGATGACCTAAAGCAATTGCTCCACCATTTACATTTACGATATCAGGATTTAATCCAGCCTCTTTGATTACAGCCAAAGATTGTGCAGCAAATGCTTCGTTCAACTCAATTTGTTCGATGTCATTTAATTTCAAACCTGCTTGAGCCAACGCTTTTGGAATTGCAGCACAAGGGCCAATTCCCATATGAATGGGTTCAACTCCTGCTACTGAACAAGAGACCATTCGAGCAATAGGTTCTAGGTTAAATTGTTTAACCATTGCTTCACTCATCACTAATACGAATGCAGCACCATCTGAAGTTTGAGAAGAATTACCAGCCGTAACAATTCCACCATTTCTAAATACTGCTCTCAATTTTGATAAACCTTCAACTGTCGTAGAACGTCGAATTCCTTCATCCGTATCCATTACAAATTCCTTTGTAACTCTTTTGTTATCTTTTACAAAAGTTTCTTTCACCGTAACTGGTACAATCTCTTCTTGAAACATTCCATTGTCAATGGCATGTATAGCTTTCATATGAGAATTATAAGAAAATTCATCAGCTTGCTCACGAGTGATACCCCATTTGTCAGCCACAGCTTCGGCAGTTGTTCCCATTCCAGTTAGGTAACTTGGAGTGGTGCTTGCGACTTGGTAACTAGGTGCCATTTTATAACCAGTCATAGGAATCATACTCATACTTTCAGTTCCACCTGCAATATAACATTGCCCCATTCCTGCTTTAATTTTTGCGACAGCTATAGAAATAGTTTCTAAACCTGATGCGCAATAACGATTAACTGTTACACCTGGAACTTCTTTTCCAATAGCACGCAATGAAATTTGACGACCTATTTGAAATCCTTGTTCACCTTCAGGATTGGCGCAACCAACGATTACATCATCAACTAATTTTCCATCAAAATTAGGTACTTGTTCCATCATGTATTTGACTACATCAACAGCCAAATCATCAGAACGATAAAATTTAAATCCGCCTTTGCCAGCCTTGCCGACTGCGGAACGATATGCTTTTACAATATATGCTTCCATAATTTTTTTTAGATGTAAGATTTTAAGATAAAAGATGTAAGAAATAAGATATAAGATTTCTCACATCTTATTTCTTACGTCTTAAAATCTTAGATCTAAAATCTCTTTTTAAGATAAAGTTTTTTGAAATCCGAAAATCATATTTTGGATTTCAGTTATTTCTTTTGAAAAATCATTGAAATCGGATTCTTTAATAAACCCTAATTCATGACTAATAATAATTTGAGTTTCTAATTCGAAAGCAGAACCTTGGCTAATATTTAGAAATTGATTGAGTTGAGGATTTGTACCCCGACCACAACCTTCGGCGATATTAGAAGGTATTGAAATTGCTGCTCTTCTCATTTGTGAAATCAAACCAAATTTTTCCTCGTTTGGAAAATTTTTTTGTGATTTTAAATATTTTTAAGACAAAAGTTTTAGACCTTTTCCAGATTTTTAATTCTTTAAAATTATGTTTTCTCATTGTTTAAATTTTTTGATAAAAATCAATAAATATAAACAAAGCGTTTCAAAAATCTTAAATCTCAAAATCTATTCTATCTTAAGTCTAAAAGTCTTCCATCTTAAATCTTAAAATCAATTCCTAAGCGGCTTATTCGTCTGCAACATATGTTGAATCCTAGCGATAGTTTTTTCTTCACCAGCCAGACTCAAAAATGCTTCTCTTTCCACATCCAATAAGTACTGTTCAGAAACTAAAGGATTACCACTCAAGTCACCACCGCAAAGAACAAAGGCGATTTTCTTAGCAATAAGGATGTCATGCTCCGAAGCATATTTCCCTAAAAGCAATTCGTTAGCAGCAGTATAAAGTGCAGCCAAACCAGTTTGTCCTAGTACTTTGATATCGTTACGAGCAGGAGGTTGGACATAATTTGGAGATAAGTCCAAAACCTTTCTTTTAGCTTCCGCAATATTACGATTGGTATTCATTACGATTTCATCTCTACCTTTAATCAGGTAACCATGTTTAAAACCTTCGTGGGCAGAAGTACTGACAGCAGCCATTGCAACTGTTCTAAATTTTTCGACAATGGTAGGAATCATAACATCACCTGCAAAGAATTGATCAGACGCTCGAAGTGCCATTTCTTTCGTTCCACCACCACCAGGCAATAATCCTATTCCAGCTTCAACCAAACCAATGTAAGATTCAGCTGCAACCATTCCTGCATCGCAATGCATCAATGTTTCGCAACCTCCTCCAAATACAAATCCTTGCGTTGCACACACAACTGGAATTGCAGAATATCTACATCGCATTGTTGTTTGTTGGAAAAGGTGAACAGCTTCATTTAATTGTTCCCATTCTTTTTGGAAAGCGAACATTCCAATCATCATAACATTAGCACCTACTGAGAAATTTTTCCCATTATTTCCAATCACTAACCCTCTCCATCCTTCTTCCTCAGCAATTCGAATGGCTTCATTAATTCCTCTCAACACACCTTCTCCAATCGAGTTGGCTTTACTTGTAAATTCAAGACATAACACTCCATCTCCAATATCATGAAGTACAACTTCAGGATTTTTGAATACTGGTTTTTTATCTCTAATATTATCTAAAATAATAAATTCAGAAGTACCAGGAATGTTTTCGTATGCTTTTGTATTTTGATTGTAAAAGCATTGTTGACCATTTTCTACTTTGTAAAAACTATCATGACCAGCAGCAGCCATATCTTTTACCCAACTTGCAATTTGTTCTCCTTGAGCTTCTGCCATTTCGATTCCTTTTTGCAGTCCAACCATATCCCAATATTGAAATGGGCCAACATCCCAACCAAACCCTGCACGAAGCGCATCATCAATGGCAAAAGGAGTATCGGAAATTTCAGGAACTCGATTAGAAACATAGGCAAATAAACCTAACAAAGATCTACGAACCAATTCACCACCTTTGTCATCAGCATTGAAGAAATGCTCAATTTTTTTAGGTAACGTTTCCATCTTTTTAGCAGCTTTGATACTTGCTAGTTGAGGACGTTGAGAAGGTGCATACTCTAAAGTTTCCAAGTTAAGTGCAAGGATGATTTTTCTTCCTTTCTCATCTTTATCCTTAGTTTTTTTATAAAAACCTTGACCAGACTTATCACCGTAAAATTTATTTTCCAAAAGGAATTTCATGTACGCAGGTTCATCTATTTTGTGAACTTGCTCATCATCAGGGCAATTATCTTTTACCCCTTGAGCAACTTTTGCACTTGTATCATGACCGACTAAATCTCCTAAACGGAATGTCCCTGTTTTCGGTCTTCCAATTGCAGGGCCAGTCAACGCATCCACTTCTTCAATACTCAAGCCAAGTTCCAAAGTCAGTTGTTGCACTTTTCCCATAGCATAAACGCCAACACGGTTGGCAATAAATGCAGGAGTATCTTTACAAAGTACCGTTTGCTTACCTAGAAAACGATCTCCATAATCCATAAAGAAATCAATCACACTCTGATGGGTATCAGGTGTAGGAATGATTTCCAACAACTTCATATATCGTGGAGGATTAAAAAAGTGCGTTCCGCAAAAGTGTTGTTTGAAATCTTCGCTTCGACCTTCCGTCATCATATTGATAGGAATTCCAGAAGTATTAGAAGTGACCAAAGCACCTTTTTTACGGAATTGTTCGACCTTTTCAAAAATTTGTTTTTTGATGTCTAGTCTTTCAATAACTACTTCGATGATCCAATCAGCGTCGCTAATTTTTGCAAAGTCATCTGTAAAGTTTCCAGTTGTAATTCTACTTGCAAATTTTTTGTTATAAAAAGGTGCAGGCTTTGCTTTAAGTGCTGCTTTAAGCGCACCATTAACAATACTATTACGAACTGCAGGATTGTTTTTGTCTTCTTCCTTAATGTCAAAAGGAACAATATCTAACAAAAGCACTTCCAAGCCGATTCCAGCAAGGTGGGCTGCAATACCCGATCCCATCACTCCAGAACCTAAAACGGCTACTTTTTGAATATGACGTGATTTGGATTTCATTGCTCCAGCAGTAGAAGTGGCTGGTGCAGAAGTTGCGGTGTGATCCATTTTTTAATTTTATTTTAATTGTTTCTGTTATAGACTATTCGATATCCAAAAGGAAAAAATTAAATTTTGCCTTTTAGCTCCTAAATGTAACGAAAAATTCAAGATAGTGTTTGAAAAACAAGTAAGGATTTATCCACAGTTGTTTTGATACAGACAAAACTCAAGCGAATTTTCGCTTTTGCGAAATTATATCTTTTTTAAAGGATTGGAATTAAACTGGTTTATTTTTTCGGTAAAGGAGGGATAATGTTATATTTGATATTATCTCCATATTAAAAATAACAACAAATGAAACTACGAGACAATTCAGAACGAGCTAGAACCATCATTAACATTTTTTATTTTTTTGCATTTGTCATTATTGGAATGTTTATTTCCAATTTGATGCAATATTTTTTCCTTAATTCAGATAATATCACCGAAGCAACAGCTACAAGTAACGACCTCAGACAAAGTATTTTTATTGGATTACATTTTATACTTTTTATTATTGCTGCCATTTATTTTATTAGATGGTTTAGACGTGCATATTTTAATCTACATTTACTAGATTCAACAATAGAACATGAAGAGAGTATGGCTTCTTACGGTTGGATGATTCCGTTTATAAACCTTTGGCGACCATTTTCAATAATGAAAGAGATTTGGACTAAAACTCAAGAGCATGCAAAATTTGAAATAATAGAATCAACTACTTTAATTGGAATTTGGTGGACCCTTTGGATTACTAACAGTATTATTACAAATGTTGCTTCAAGATTACCAATGGATACTTTAGAAGGTATTAAAACAGTTACAGTTCTTTTTATGGTTACAAATGTCGCGGAATTTATCGCGCTTGCATTAATTATTATTATTGTAAAAAGAGTTGCTGAGTATGAATATGCTTTATACAATATGGAGCATCAAATGTCGATTGAAGATCATTTAATTGATGGAGTTTAAATATTATTTATTTAAGTCGAAAATCGTGTCATTATATGATATTAAGTGTCCCGTCATTACTTACTTGGTGGAAAACTAATTATTTTGTTATAAACCTTGAATAGAAATTAAGTGTCATTGTATCAATTCAACATTAAACTTACATCCACATATTTTAATAAAACCAATATCCAATCCTTTCATTTCCAAACATTTAAAATAATTTTAACAAAAAAACTATAAAATACGCCCTTCAATTGATAATTTGGGGCTTTGAAAATCGTTAGTAGTTTTTCAAAGAATGAATTATTTATTTTTTAATAAGTCAAACCAGTTTCTAACAAACAGAATATTTGAACAAAAAACCTGTCTTATGATTCAGAATGCAATTTTATTATTTTATTTTTTTCAAGATGATTTACCAGATGAAGACGGTGTAGCATCTCAAAGTTTCTTTGATATTATCATGCAAAGTGGTGCTTTGGGAATTGGAATTTTTGTCATCATGATTGTCCTTTCATTTATTGGATTGTATATTTTTATTGAGAGATATTTATCCATTAAGAAAGCATCTAAAATTGATGAAGGGTTTATGAACAACATTCGAGCGAATGTTTCTTCAGGAAGTATCCAAGCTGCAAAAGCCCTTTGTCAAAATACAGATTCTCCAGTTGCTCGAATGGTTGAAAAAGGGTTACAACGGATTGGAAAACCACTTCGGGATATTGATGCTGCAATTGAGAATGTTGGTAATTTGGAGTTATTCAAATTAGAGAAAAATCTTTCCACATTGGCGACTATTGCAGGTGCTGCTCCCATGTTAGGATTCTTTGGAACGGTAACAGGGATGATTTCAGCCTTCTATGAAATGTCAACTGCTGAGAATGTAACACCTACTGTTTTGGCGGGTGGTATTTATCAAGCACTTTTGACTACTGCCATTGGATTGTTTATTGGAATTTTAGCTTATGTAGGTTATAATATTCTAGTTGCAAATGTCGAAAAGGTAGTATTTAAAATGGAACGTTCGACTACAGAGTTTATGGATTTGTTGCAAGAACCATCGTAGTCTAGTTAAATTTGTGGATTGGTTCACTTCGCTATTAGGTATTTACTTTGGCGAACATAAATTTTCCAATTAACTAATGAACTGATTTACCAATTTGCCAATCAACCAATAATTATGAAGAAAAGAAATAAAGTAAGTGCAGAATTTAGTATGTCGTCCTTGACGGATATTATATTTCTGTTGTTGATCTTTTTTATGTTGACCTCGACATTGGTAAAGTTAGATACGGTAGATTTACCTGAGTCTAATTCTCAGACAGTTGCACCGACTTCAATTGTAGTAGTTATTCCAGCCAAGGGTTCAATGACCGTTAATGGAAAAACTACAAAATCTTTTACCAAAGTAAAAAGTGCGGTCAGAGCTTTATACAATGAACAGAAAAATCAAAAGGATGCAACAATAACTATTGTTGCAGAGAAAGCTGTTCCTGTAAAAAAGACTCGGCAGGTATTGGAAATTGCTAGTAATCTAGGAATGCGTGCAATCGTTGCTACTAAACCAGTTGATTAAAAATAAATTTTTTAACCCTAAAAGTTAAAAAAATGGCTTTAAAGAAAAAAAGTAAAGTAAGTGCAGAATTCAGTATGTCGTCATTGACGGATATTATTTTTTTGTTATTGATATTTTTTATGTTGACTTCTTCCGTTATGGTTCCCAATGCATTGAACATGAAAATGCCAGGGAAAAGTAATTCAAACGTAACAGTTGATTCTAAGCCTGGTGATGTAACGATTAGAGGGAAATCCACTTTTATAATTAATGGTAGAAAAGTTAACAAAAGAGATGTGTCCCGAAAGCTTGCTGATCTAAGAAGACAAAACGGTAGCAAGAAATTAAATATGACTTTGTCACCGTCAGATGACGCAACTCATGAATCATTTGTATTTATAATGGATCTTATGCAAAAACAAGGTATTAATTGCATTTTGGCCTTAGAGGAATAAGTTTTGAGAAAAGGGCATAGTTTTTTAGGAAAATTTTAAGAAGCCATTTTAAAACTACATACGCCAAAAAAAGTTAAATAAGAATCTAAAGTATCAAACGGAAAGCAATTTTACTAAAAGATTCTTTTGAAAAAAATATTGATAATAACTAAAGATATAATATTATGGAAGAGATACTAAGTCCCGCAGAAGAGAAAAACAGAACCGCAGGAAAGATAGTAAGTGCTGTAGTTCATATTATATTGATCGCATTATTGTTTATCAATTGGTTTACTTATCCTGATCCACCTCCAGGGCAATCTGGTGTATTGGTGAGTTTTGGAGAACCCGAATTAGGAATGAATAGTGATGCAGCTCCACTTGGAGGAGAACCTGAAGTTACGGAGGTTGAAGAGGAAGTTGAACCAGTCGAGGAAGTAGTTGAAGAGGTTGTGGAAGAAGTGGTAGAAGAACCTGTGGTAGAGCCAAAAGTGGAACCTAAAAAAGAACCTAAAGTTGATGAAAAGAAAATATTAGAAGATGCTCGTTCAAAAGAATTGGCATTGAAAAGAAAAAAAGCTGAAGAGAAAAAACGTAAAGAGGCAGCTGATGCAAAGAAAAAAGCAGATGCAGAAAAAGCAAAAAAGCGTGCTGAACAAGAAGCGAAACGCAAAGCTGCAGAAGCAAAAAGGAAAGCTGCAGAGGAAAAAGCAGCTAAGGAAGCTGCTGAAAAGAAACGAAGAGCAGATCGTGCTAAGGAATTTGGAAGCCAATTTGGTAAAACTGGAGGAACAGGGGATGGAACAGGTGATGGAGGAGGACAAGGTAATCAAGGGCAAAGAGATGGAGATCCTGACGGAACAGCGTTGAGTGGTTTAGGAGCAGGAACAGTTGGAGGTAATTTGAGAGGGAGGAATGTAGGTAAAGGCCCTAAATTTGATCCAGTTGCACAGGTATCAGGTAAAGTTACGGTAAAGGTGTGTGTTAACTCTAGCGGTAAAGTCATTTCTGCAAGACGGACACTTTCTGGTACTTCGATAACTAATGAAGCCGTAATCAAACAGGCAGAACAATATGCCAAAAAATGGGCTTTTAAAGCTGGAGATGAGGCATGTGGTACGGTGACTTACGTGATTAAATTACAATAATATTTTTGAATTAAATATAATTAAAAGGGTGAGCGTTCGTTCACCCTTTTTGTTTTGGGAAAATATGAAAGAAAATATTTACACTCGATTCAATCAAACTTTAAATTACCTCTACACGCAA
Source organism: uncultured Saprospiraceae bacterium (assembly GCA_937918905.1). Classification (GTDB taxonomy): domain Bacteria; phylum Bacteroidota; class Bacteroidia; order Chitinophagales; family Saprospiraceae; genus CAJQQY01. Next base: position 19,578 of record CAKZSH010000208.1, on the reverse strand, counting down.
TTACCCATGTTTCAAAGAGTGGGAAGTCAAGCATTTAAAAAGGACTTGACGAATATCAAATTGCTTTGTGAGCATTTGGGAAATCCTTTCCAACAATATCCTTGCATTCACATTGCAGGTACGAATGGAAAGGGGTCAACGGCACATTTGATAAGCGGTGTGTTGCAAGAGCATGGTTACAAAGTAGGGTTGTACACTTCGCCTCACTATCGAGATTTTCGAGAAAGAATAAAAATTGATGGGAAATATATTTCACGTAAATATGTTGTTGATTTTGTAGAAAAAAATAAAGCGGTTTTTAAAAAAATAAAACCTTCGTTTTTTGAAATAACAGTTGCATTGGCATTTGATTTTTTTGCAAAAGAAAAAGTGGATGTAGCGGTGATTGAAACTGGGCTAGGAGGGAGGTTGGATTCAACCAATATTATTCATCCCATCTTGAGCGTGATTACAAATATCAGTTTTGACCACCAGCAGTTTCTAGGAAATACATTGAAAAAGATAGCAGGTGAAAAAGCTGGGATTATCAAAAAAGAAGTCCCTGTCGTCATTGGCGAAACTCAAAAAGAAACGACTTCTGTATTTTTGAAAAAAGCAAAAACTAAAAAATCAGAGATTTACTTTGCCGATAAAAATTATAAAGTCGTTCCTAAATCTGAGAATTTAACGCATACGACTTTTGATATTTTTAAAAATAAAAAATTACTATTTTCTAATCAAAAAATAAATCTCCACGGAGGATATCAAGCCAAAAATATTGCAACTGCATTACAATCTTTAGAGCTTCTGGAATCGCATTTTTCAATTAAAAAATCAAAAATGCTTAAAGCATTTACTCACCTTAAATCTCTTACTAATTTTAAAGGTCGATGGCAATTATTACAAAAAAATCCAACGATTCTTTGCGATAGTGCGCATAATGAGGGTGGATTGAAATTAGCGATGAGTCAACTCAATTCGTTGAAAATCAACAAGTTACACTTGGTGCTTGGAATGGTCAACGACAAGACAATTGACAAAATGTTGAATTTTTTCCCAAAGGATGCTCAGTTTTATTTTTGTCGCCCTGATATTCCAAGAGGTTTGGATGTCAATATTTTACATCAAAAGGCAATAGAAATGGGATTGTCTGGCAAAGCCTATTCTTCTGTGAAAAATGCCTTGAAAGCTGCTAAAAGAAATGCGGGGAAAAAGGACTTAATTTATGTAGGAGGAAGTACATTTGTAGTGGCGGAGGTTATTCCGTAGCTTTATGATTTTTACGTTATTCGTAGCTGTTGGGTTTTAACCCGCAGTCAAAAAATGAATTATTAAGATGCATTTTTTGACTGCGGATAAAAAACTGGCAGTTACGAATCCATATCAAATTAATGAAAATTTTCAAATCCTATCCTGTGTTTTGGTTGATCTTAGCGGTGACGTTAGAGATTGGATTTCAAACTTGGTGGAATAAACAATGGGGTGATTATATCAGTCCTACTGTAATGTTTCTCTCTGGCGTTTTGACCTGTTGGGTAGCCTACCGAATGATCGCATTTAAAAAAGACCCAGTCCCAATGGATTTAAATGCAGATAATGAAAAACGTAAAAGTATTGTTATCGTTTCTATTTTTTTGATAGGAGTGATTTTGATAGGAATGGAATTTATCAAAATTCAAGAAAAATTCATTGCACTTGAAAATGGAAAAGAATCAGATGTCATTCCTTCCTTGATGCTTTATGTCAAAAGATTTTTAGCAGGAGAATATCCTTATCAGCCTTTAGATTTTGAAGGATGGACGGTGATGCCTACTTATTTTCCAATGATGTGGATGCCTTATTCTTTTTCGGAAATTTTACAAATAGATTATCGTTGGACAGCTTATCTTGTTTTTTTAATTCCTCTTTTTGCATTACAATGGCAACTTCGAAAACAAGATTTATCATTTTTAGAAATTGGTTTTAAAGTAGCCGTTCCTTTTCTATTTCTTTATTTGTACATGATTCATTTCGATTACACGATGGGTTATGGAGTAGAATTAATGCCCATAGGTTTGTACTTCTTTTTGATTTTATCTTTGAAATGGAAACAAACTTTTTGGATCGCTTTACCAATTGTATTTGTATTGTTATCAAGGTATGCGTTTACTTTTTGGCTGCCAGTTTATTTGCTGACGATTTGGATTGAGAGAGGATTTAAACCCGTTTTTCAAGTTTCTCTTTGGGTCTTGGCAGGTGTTGCTGTTTTATATGTCATCCCATTTTTATCAAAAGATTGGAATATATTTTTTGAAGGTTTGGCTTATTATGGAAAAACGGCAGAGACTGTTTGGGCGAATGAAAGAGGAGATGGACGACCTCTCATTTTGATAAAAGGATTGAGTCACGCAATTTATTTTTATGATTTTTTGAGTGGAGATTTATTGGAGCGGTTAAGAATGAATCGGGTATTTCATATTGGTATTTGCTTTTTGACAGCCGCTGGGTTGTTTTTTAATTATTGGAAAAATAGAAATAATGGATTGAATGTGGCGATTTATTTATTGATAGGATTAAAGTTGTATTTAGTGGTTTTTTATTGTTTTTTCTATGTTCCTTTTCGATATTTATTTCAATTGCCGATGTTATTGACGATTCCGATTATTTATCAAATACCACTTTTTAGGAAAACACAGCTTTAAAGTAAAACGACTTGAAAAATCGTTTTACTTTAAAACTGTATATTTTACACAGGTTCATCTAAAATATTTTCATTCGCCTTTTTAGCAGTTTGCGCTTGTGCTTTCATCAAGTTTTTCTGATAACGACCTTGCGCCACATCCGTCAAAACTAGAATAACAAGAATAAAATAAAAAGTTGATTTACTCATTTGAGTAATTTCTTCATCAAATAATTTGATATGAGCCAAATGCCCCCCTTCAGTAACCAACATGATTCCCACAAGGAAAAGGATAAATAATCCTAACACTTCATACATTCTATTTTTAGCCAAGAAGTCAGAAATTCTATCTGCTAAAACAACCATTAAAATACCTCCAATGATAATGGCAGTTGCCATGACCCAAAAGGTATCGGTCAATGCCATCGCACTTAAAATGGAATCAAAAGAAAAGACAATATTCATCACAACAATCATAAAAATCACCGAACCAGTTGATTTAGTTCGAGTGGGTTTATTTGCATCCTCTGCATCTTCGAATGCAATCATATGCCATATTTCCTTAATTGCGGTATAAATAATGAAAATACCTCCACCTAAAACAATTAAGCTATGACCATTAAAATCTCCATAAAAATATTCTCCAAAATCAACATGAAATAAAGAGTTTTGGAAAACGGCAATTAGTTTTATCAAAACAAAAAGCAAGACAATACGAAGGACAATAGCAAGCGAGATACCTACCTTTCTTACGTAACTTCTTTTTTCTGCTGGAGCATTTTTGGATTCCAAGGAAATGTATAATAAGTTATCAAATCCTAAAACTGCTTGTAAAGCAACAAGCATGAAAAGTGTTCCTAAGTGTTGAATGAGAGTTGGTTCTTCCATTATTATTTTCTTTAATTTTTCAATTTAAGGTCAAACATAAAAAAAACTGTCATCAATAAGCATATTTTTTTTTCGAAAAAAACAATTTATTAAAATCTTGTTACGTTTAGCTACCTATATTTCTATTCCTACACTAAAAATTCAATCCTTATAAGCAAAAATATTTACGATTCATACTAGACAAATTTTATTAACCTATTTAAAAATTCTGACATGAATCGTATCCTAATCACGTGCATTGCTGCATTATTCCCTCTTTTTCTTTTCGCTCAAAATGCTGAAATTGGTTTGCAATTTGGAACATCTGGTTACTCTGGAGACATCACTCCTACATCCAATTATTTAAGTACAGGTGAAAATCATGCTTCTCTTGGCATTTTCGGAAGAGTTGATTTAAATCGTTTCTTAGCCGCTCGGGCAAGTTTTACTTATGGTAAAATTTCGGGAAGTGATGCCAATGCAGAGTCTCAAGGATTGAGAAATCGTAATCTAAGTTTTCAATCTAGAATTTTGGAATTAGCAGTAGTTGGAGAGATTAATCCATTAGGAACAAATTCATTGGGACGTAATTTAAAACCATATTTGTATGGTGGAATTGCGCTTTTTCATTTTGATCCTGAAGCGGTTTATGATGGACGTTTGATTGAATTACAACCTTTAGGTACGGAAGGGCAAGGCATGAATGGATTTGGAGATAGATATCGGTTAACTCAAATTTCGATTCCCCTTGGTGCAGGTATTCGCTACCAAATCACAGAACGAATCAATCTAGGTTTTGATGTTGGAATTAGAAAAACTTTTACGGATTATTTGGATGATGTAAGTGGTTCTTATGTCAATTACAATGATCTCTTGGATGGAAATGGAGTGCTCGCTGCTGCTCTTGGAAATCGTCAAGGTGAACTCGGTGAAGGAAATGAACCTGTAATTGTCGAAACAGGTGCTCAACGTGGTAATGATGCTAAAAAGGATTGGTACTACACGGCTGGTGTAACTTTGTCTTACCAGTTTTATGGAAATGGAAAACGTAATTTTAAAGGAAGAAATCCTACTGGAAAAGAGTTTGGTTGCCCTGGAACTAGGTTTTAATCAAACTCTTTTGAATATCGAATATCGAACAAGGAACGCTACGCTAAGGAATGTCGAAGTTTGACGAATAATTGTGAATTCGTATAATCACCATTAGTTCGTCAAACTTCGACATTCCTTAGCGTAGCGTTCCTTGTTCGATATTCGATATTCCCCTCATCGTCCACGCTCATAAAACTCTACAATTCGATCATCAATCATGACATCACGTGGAGTAATTTTTCTTTTTAAAACAATACCTTGGAGAGTACGGCAGCGACTAAGAGCCACATAAGTTTGACCACTTTCAAAGGCTCCTTTTCCCAAATCAATAATTACTTTATCAAAAGTTTTTCCTTGACTTTTATGTATCGTGACTGCCCAAGCCAATCGAAGTGGGTACTGGGAAAAGCTTCCTACAACATCCGTTTCGATTTCATTTTTTTCATTGACTTTATATTTTAAAATTTCCCATTCCAGCTTTTCGACTTTGATTAGCTTTTCCATTCCTGCTTCATTCTCAACCAAAACTTTTATCGAATCAGGTTCAAGTTCTACCACTTTTCCAATAGTACCATTGACAAATTTTTTATCAGGATCATTTTTTATAAACATAACCTGAGCACCCATTTTTAAATTTAGAATAGCGTCAGTCGGAAATCTTCTTTCATCAAAGAACCCACTTACTTTTGCGGCATAGCTACGTTCTTCGGTATCCAGTTTTTTTAATTCACTTTTATTGATTGCATTGACCGTCGCATTTCGTGGAGAAAGTGTGATGTAAAAATCGTCCGATTCAAAATTTTCAATATGCCGTTCATTCAAATCTTCCAAATCATCATAGTCGGTATGATTTAATCGAATGGCATCCAGCAAGCGAATAAAATGTCTTGACTTTTGACGGTAGGTTTGATGGAGTTCCAGCATTTCCATTTCAAAGTCATTTTCAAAAACTTTGGCAGAGAAAAAATAGGCAGTATCGTAGAAGGTTTTAAACAATTGCCGTTCTGGTTCGGAACTTACCACAGGAGGCAATTGAAAAAGATCTCCAAAGAATATCATTTGTACCCCTCCAAATGGAAGCCCAGGTCGAGTACCATTGAGCCGTAAAAAAGCATCCATATTGTCAATCATATCTGCTCGAACCATTGAAATTTCATCAATGATAATGGCATCTACTTTTTGATATAATTTATTGTACCGCACCTTTTTGATTTCAGATCGACTTAGCGGTTTGCCGGGAAAGCGAAAGAAAGAATGAATGGTAACTCCTTGCACATGCAAAGCTGCAATACCAGTAGGAGCGAGTACCACCACTTTTTTCTTAGTTGTATTTCTAAAAAGTTGAAGTAATGTACTTTTACCAGTACCTGCACGACCAGTTACAAAAACATTGGTTCTTGTATTTTCCAAAACGTCAAGAGCAGCTTTGAAATCACTACTTAATTTTATGGGTTGGAGTTCATTTTTCATTGGACGCCAAATGTAAGGAAAAAATGTGTTTGGGTGTATGTGTGCATTAGGGGTATATGTTGTCGAAGAATTTTGAATTGGAAGAATAAAATACCTTGGAAAGACCCTGTAACCGCCAACTTCAGTTGGCAGGTTGTCCCAAAGTAGTTGTTTAACTAATTCGAGTTGCGGATAATTTGATTTGAGATTGTGGGTATTAAGTATTGGGACTACGAACCATTCTCAATACTCAATACCCAATACAATTTTTTAAATACAAAATCTTCAATCAAATTCATCCGCAACTTGAGTTATTTAATCAAAAAACCTACTTTTTTTTACAAAACCATGAATTCAAATTACCAATGCAATGTTTACCTTTGCACCATGGAATTATTAGATAAAATTCAACGAAAAAAATCTGCTGCACTTTTTGCAGAAGCAAAAGAATATTTCCCTGGAGGAGTCAACTCACCAGTACGAGCTTTTAAATCAGTTTCGGGGCCACCATTATTTATCAAGCATGGCGAAGGCTGTCGAATTACTGATGAGGACGATAATATTTATTTAGATTTTTGTTGTTCATGGGGGCCCTTGATTCTTGGTCATAACAATGCTCATATTCGAGAGTCCATTATTGATACCATTCAACATGGTACCTCTTTTGGAACACCTACCAAACTTGGAAATATTTTAGGAAAATTGATTGTCGAAAACAATCGTTTTATTGAAAAAATTCGATTTGTAAGTTCAGGGACGGAAGCGGTGATGAGTGCATTACGGTTGGCAAGAGGAATCACAGGCAAAAGTAAAGTCATCAAATTTGAAGGATGTTATCATGGACATGTAGATAGTTTGTTAGTCAAGGCTGGTAGTGGGCTAGCGACTTTTGGAGTGAGTACTTCTGCTGGAATTCCTGAGAGTTTTGCTAAGGAAACTTTAGTCATTCCATTGAACGATAGAACGGCTTTGGAGGAAGTTTTAAAACAACATGCACACGAAACTGCTTGTATCATCATCGAGCCTGTACCTGCCAATAACGGCTTGCTTTTACAGGATGTCGAATACCTTAATTTTTTAAGGGAAAAATGTACAGAACATGGTGTACTTTTAATTTTTGATGAAGTGATTTCAGGTTTTAGAGTGGGCTTTGAAGGAGCTGCAGGTTACTATGATATTCAACCTGACATCATCACCTATGGAAAAATTATTGGGGGAGGAATGCCTGTGGGAGCTTATGCTGCTAGCAAAGAATACATGAGTCATATTGCACCAGAGGGTGCGGTTTATCAGGCAGGAACTTTGTCTGCAAACCCAGTTGCGATGTCTGCTGGCTATGCCGCTTTACAAATGTTGGTTCGTCCTGGATTTTATGAAAATCAAGAAGATAAAACGAAATATTTTGTTGGAAAATTAAATGACTATTGTCAACAAAAAAATTACGAAGTTACTTTTCCAAACATTGGCTCTATTTTCTGGGTGGCATTCACTCCAAATAGAATTCAAGCTGCGGATCAAATTGATCCAGCAAGTATGGAAAAATTTAAAGTACTTCATCATGAATTATTGCAACGTGGTGTTTACCTTGGCCCATCAGGCTATGAGGTAGGATTTATTTCCGCTGCTCATACAAAAGCGGACCTCGATAAAGCTGCAAATATCATGTGTGCCTGTTTTGATATTGTTTTTAACGGTTGACGGTCGCTACGCTTGACGGTTCGAAATAACAATCAAAATTATTCGAACCGTCAAGCGTAGCGTCCGTCAACCGTCAAGTGATGCGAAGCGAACGACCGTCAACCGTAAATTATGCTAACAAATATTCGACTAAGGTTACTTTCCTATTTAGTGATATTGTATATGCTTATTGCATTTGCATGGTGGTCGGTATTGTTGTATCAAAAAAATCGAGATGCCTATCAAGCCAAGGTTGAACTATTGGCAATGGGTATGGCAGCAGAAGGGAAGTATCATTCCGACGATCATTTTTATCATAGTCAATCCTATTTAGAACTGACAAAAAAATACCAACGGCAAGAGTGGATGATATTTGGGGAAGCAAGTGTTTTTATCATCAGTTTGGTAATTGGGATTTGGTTGATAAATAGAGGTTATAATAAGGAAATAGAAATCGCCGATCAACGAAGAAATTTTTTACTTTCCATAACTCATGAATTAAAATCTCCAATTGCCTCCATTCGATTGGTTTTAGAAACATTTCTAAAACGAAAATTAAAACCAGAGCAGATCGAAAAACTGGGTAACAATGCAATTAACGACTCAGAACGACTCAATGAATTAGTCAATAATTTGCTCCTAGCCGCAAAATTAGAAGCGGCTTATCGACCTCACTTAGAGCCTCTCCAATTGGATGAATTAACAGAAGATTTAGTAGAAAAGATGGATGAAAAATTTCCCAAAGTCCAAATTGAACATAATATTCAAAAAGGTATTCCTTTGATCAATGGAGATAAAATGGGACTCGTCTCTGTCATCACAAATCTCATTGAAAATGCAATAAAATATAATAGTTCCACTTCCCCATCTATCAAGGTAACTTTAAAAGAAATGAAGGATTCCATTAACCTAACTTTTACCGATAATGGAATTGGAATTTCAGAAAAAGAAAAAAAGAAAATCTTCCAACGATTTTACAGAGTTGGAAATGAAGATACCCGAACAACAAAAGGAACTGGTTTGGGTTTATACATTGTCGATCAAATAGTGAGAGGACATCAAGGAAAAATTAAAGTATTGGATAATCGGCCTCAAGGCACAATTTTTAACATCACTTTTCCAAAAAATAAGTTAATATGAGAATTCTTTTAGTTGAAGATGAAGAAAACATCAAAGATGTAGTCAAACTAAACCTCGAAATGGAGGATTACGAAGTAGTGACTTCTGGTAATGGAAAAGAAGCCCTAAAGTTGATTGCTGGGCAACATTTTGATTTGTTAATTCTGGATGTGATGCTTCCTGAGGTGGATGGTTTCCAAATATGTGAGCAAGTCAGATTGACCAATATGGAAGTGCCTATTATTTTTCTAACTGCCAAGGATACTTCAATAGATAGAATCAATGGATTGAAAAAAGGAGCAGATGATTATTTGACTAAACCATTTCATTTAGAGGAACTTTTGCTTCGAGTCAATAACTTGATTAAACGAAGTAGCAAAGCTCCTGATAATACTCCTGAAATATATACTTTCGAAAATAACAAAATTAACTTCATCACATTCGAAGCCAATACTGAAAATGGCGTTTATAATCTTACCAAAAAAGAAGTAAAACTCCTTAAACTGCTCATCGACAGAAAAAATGAGGTCGTATCAAGACAACAAATCTTACAATCGGTTTGGGGATATGACGTATACCCTTCCACTAGAACTATTGATAATTTTATTCTTTCTTTCAGAAAATACTTTGAAAAACAGCCCAGAGAACCTAAACATTTTTTATCGATTAGAGGAGTAGGATACAAATTTGTCCCTTAGTGGACATTTAACTTATAGTGTTTTTGAAACCATCTAATTTACCTTAGCCTAAATATTTTTATCCATTTTTTCGAATAGAATCCTTATTTTTAATAACAAAAATTGCCTTTTACAGAATATTATAATTTATTATACGCTACCTAAAAGTAAATCAAAAAGTTTTTTTCTGGATTTATGAAAAAAGATTATGAAATCTTTTGATAGAAATATAATTTATTATAAGTTTACAGTATATTAATAATCGCCTATTGATTGTTTCCTTTTTTCCAAAGGAATTTACCCTGAAGCCATTAATTTTAAAAATAAGAATTGTTCAATATCTTTTTATTGACTAAAGAAAAGGGTGTTGTTTTATATAATAAGTTTTCTGTATGAGAGAGGTAACAACTTTAAAGTTGTTACCTTCTTTTTTTTACACCAAAATGTTACTTTTTAGCATCTCATCATTATGGTTTTGAAAAATAAAGTTACAAACTCCTCTTGCTCTATTTTTCAAAATTCTTTCAAATAATCCATTTTTTCACAAAAAAATACTCGCATATGAGAACTCGTTTCCTACTTGCTTTTACCTTATTATTTTCAATTGTATTTGTTTTCCAAAATTGTACTTCAGAGAGTGGTTCTAATTCAACTACTAAAGCTATTACCTCATCTGAAAGCACTTCAAATGAAATTGTTAAACAAGAAATTACACCTCCCTTAAATCAAATTGATGTTCCTTATCATTCCTTTGATTTGGATGGAACAAAAGCCCAAACACTTCAACTCGATAATGGAACTTCTATCGAAATTCCAGAAAAAGCATTTGTTGATAAAGATGGAAACTTCGTCGATAATCCAGTAAAAATCTCATATCGTGAATTTCATAATGCAGCAGAAATATTAGCTAGCGGAATTCCTATGAAAGCCACTCACAATGATGTAGAAGGAAATATGCAAACAGCAGGAATGTTTGAAATTGATGCTACTGCACAAGACAGCAAAGTTTTCTTAGCTAAAGGAAAAGAAATCAAAGTAAATATGGCGAGCAATGTCGGCGGAGATAATTTTGATTTTTGGCAATTTGATAATGAAATAGGAAGCTGGGAAAATAAAGGTACCTCCACTCCTACTCCAAATCCTAAAAAGAAAGCTGCTCAAAAAGAATTGGCGAATATGAAAATGGTTCAAGCACCTGTTCGTCCTGTCCAATTTGATAAAAGTAAAACGGTACTCAACTTTGATTTGAATTTGGATGATTTTCCTGATTTAAAGAAAATGAAAAATATTTTTTGGCAGTATGCAGGTAAAGGTGAAAATCCAAATGACGCCAAATGGATTTTCAAAGAAAAATGGCAAACTGCTGATATCAAAAAAGGAAGTCGAAACAATGAATATACTTTAGTTTTGAAAAATGAAAAAAGAAACTTTTCAACAACAGTATGTGCAAGTCAATCAGGAAAAGAATTTGATGCAGCTATGGCTAACTACGAAAAAGAAATGGCTTCCTACAAATCAACTGCTTTGACAAAATCTCAAAAAGAAGATTTCATGAATCGTCAAGCTGATTTTTTAAGATCAGTTAAAATCAGTCAGATGGGTATTTTTAATTATGATATTCTCATGAAAAATCCTGAGAACCTTTTGTTTGCTGCTAACTTTGATTTTGGAAAAGATGTTCCTAAAACATATTCAAAAGTTAATGTTTATTTGATTACAAATGATGCTCGTTCCGTAGTAGCCTTCCCATTTGCAGATAGAAAAAAATTCGGAATTGATCCTAGCGTTGACAATCAGTTAGTAGCTATTTTACCTAACAATAAAATTGCAACTTTTACGCAAAAAGATTTTGATGAAAACTTAGATGAAATGAGTGCAGCCAATGGCAAAGCCTATACCTTTAAAATGAATGTAAAATCTGAAAAGATTTCAAATATGGATGATTTATCAAAAGCGATTGCTTCGTTGTAAGTTGTTGAGTTATTTCGAATAATTTAAAAAAAAAAAAGTGGTCAAAATATTTTCGTCCTAGAGAGTCGGATTGACATCCAACAGATTTTTGTTAAAAAAAATATTAAACCCTTTCCTTCTAAATTATTCGAAATAACTCAATAACCAATAACTCAATAACTTAACAACCTCCCATCTCACTCATAATTTTCACCTTAAAAATTTTGAAAACTAAACTATGCGTTACTTCGTTCTATTCCTTTTTCTATTCCCCTCCTTTTTTTCTTTTGCTCAATTTGAGGCTACCAATTTGTTCCCAGTCAAAATAAATAAAAAATGGGGATTAATAGATATGGATGGGACATTGGTGATGGAACCCAAATATGATTTATTGGGGGATCGAATAGGAAATACACGTACTAGTGGAGGTCTCATCTCTGTTCCTTATGTGATTGTTCAACTTAACAACCAACTCGGACTTATCAATGCTCGAGGTCAAGAGGTCCTTCCTCCTTTGTATGATGACATCGTGAATGCATTTGCCGATTCAGTTTTTACCGTAAAAAAAGATGGAAATTTATTAGTGGTCAATCAAAAAGGAGAAACCATTTTTGATGGAAAATATGAAGAGGTGATTCCTATTCCTAGAGATCGAGAACATTTTATAGTCAAAGAGAAGGGTAAATATGGTTTAGTAAAAAAAGGAGAAGGGTACGTAATTCCTAATGAATATGCTCTCTTAGAAGTTAATAAAATTCGACAGCCTTTTTTAAATTTTCAAACAGAAGCTTCTCTGGAGTTAGAACAAAAAGGATTGATAAGTTTTAAAAATAAAATTATTTTCCCTGCCGAGTATGAATTTATTACAATCGTCACTTCTAATCATTTTTTGGTAAAAAAAGATTTTTATGAAATTAGAGATGAAGATCAAAATGTATTAGTTCCAGCATCAAAGGAATGGACTACTGCCAGACCATTATCGAAATCATTTATCGCTTTCACCTCTTCCTACACAAAATCAAGTAAAATATTTTCCTTTAAAACAAATGATTACATTTCTACAAAAACTGAATTTGATGGTTTTGAAAAATTCAGCAACAACTTCCTTTTGGGAAAAAAAGATGGACGTGTAGGATTAATTGATACATTGGGCAAAGAAGTAATCCCTCCTAATTATAGTGCTATCGAAGAATTAGATGGTGACACTCTTTTTAAAGTTTTAAAATTCAAACAAGGTATTTACAATATCAATCAAGGACTCATCGCCCCTACCGAATATGATGACATTACTTCTTATAACAACACATTTGCACAAGCTACAAAAAAAGGGAAAAAAGGATTACTAAATAGAAAAGGGGAATTAGTAGCTCCTACCCAATTTGAAACTTTTCAATTTCAAGATGAATTTGTAAAAGCTTTTCAAGGTCAAAAAATGAATTATTATGAAATGGATAGTTTAGAAAATTTGACTTTGATTGACATCTATCCTGAAGTTTATACTCTTCGCATAGGCTATGAAGATCCTTCAGCGATTCCCAATATTAATCCATTCTCCAATAGCAGGATGAGATTTGGTAGAAGAAATTCAGGAAGAGGTGTAAAAAAACGTCCTGACTATAGTCAAATTGATAAAAGTAATGTAGAATGGTTTAATGATTGGGGGCTTTGGGGATTGAGAAAAAGAAGTGATGGTACTATTCTTATCAAACCTCAATATGAACATACTAGAAAATTACCTTTTACGGACTTGACAGTTGTGTATAGTTATGATGACAAAATCGAAGAAAATGAATTTCTAAAATTACTAACTATTCGTCCTAAAAAAGGAGGATTTGGAATTGCATTTTATAGTCATCAACAAGAGAAATTTGTAACTGGATTTGAATTCATGGGGGTGCGAGTTGAAGATTTTGAATATGATCTTCCACATGCAGCTTGCTTAGATAAAAATGGAAAATTCGTTTTAATCAACAAAAAAGGAATCGTTGCCAATAACAAAAAACAGTTCGATTACATTGGAGAATTTTATTTTGGTAAAGCAAGAATTTGTATAAATAGTTTTCCAAGTAAACTAAAAAAACCAGATGAAAAGGGAATACAAATCTCCAGTAATTCTGATTTTCAACAAGAATTCAATATTCGATTTAATCGTTTTCTCACCGCTCCTACCGCCGATCTTTGGTGGATAGGTGGTACATGGGGATTTATCGATTCGCTAGGTAGAGTCATCATTTCTCCACAATATGAATCCGTTCGGGATTTTAATAATGGAACTGCAATTTGTAAAAAAGAGAATTGGGGAGCGATCAATGATCTCAATCAACCTATTTTAGATTTCACTTACAAAAGCATTACGCAATCAGGTGAATTTCTTCAAGTAGGTGTAAAAAATAGAAGACCTATTTATTATAATGCTTTGGGAAATGCCGTTGTGGGATGGGGTTATGATAAATTCAAAACATTTTCAGAGGGATTCTGTGCCGTACAAAAAAATGGAAAATGGGGAATGGTGAATGAAAAAGGAAAAGAGGTTTTAGAATGTAAATATCTTACTATAAATTCTTTTAGCGAAGGTTGGGCAAGTATTCAAGATGAAAAAGGATGGTACTTTGTGGATTCTTCAATGAGTGTTCAATTAGATTTTAGAGAAGAAGATTATTTTGGATTAGGTAATTTTTCAGATAGCCTTTGTTGGTTTAAAATCAAAAGACATGAAAAAAATCTTTATGGCTTTATGGATAAAAATGGTGAAGTAATTATCAATTCTATTTATTCTAAAGCATTTGATTTTCAACAAGGAAGAGCAAGAGTTGTAAAAAATAAAAAAACAGGACTCATTAATAAAAAAGGAAAATTTGTCATGAAACCTAAACTTTACGATTTGGTTTTTCCTTTTGATGAAAATGGGATTGCGCAAGTTCGTGAAAATAACATGGGAGATTATGGCCTTATCAATAGCAATGGAAAAACTTTAACCAACTGTATTTATAAAAAGATTTTTCCATTTGTAGATGGCTACGCCAAAGTGGTTACTCCAAAAGGAATTGGATTTGTTGATATGCAAGGCAATGAAATTATTCCTGCTGAATATCGTGCCGTTGGAGAATTATCAGAAGGTTTAGTAGCGGTGCAAAGAGGTTTTTCTTACCTGTGGGAATACATTGATATGAATAATAATTTGGCATTTAAAGGGAAATTTTCCAAAGCAGAACCCTTTAAAAATGGCAAGGCAATCGTAATGCTCAACCGAGCTGAGGCAGGAGCCAATATCGTTATTGATACCAATGGACAAGAAATTCAACTTGAAAAAAATGGAATGATTCTACATTTTTCGGAAGAGAAATATGGCTTCAAAAAAGTCATAACAAATGCAGGTGGCGTAATCACGGACACTTATTGTTACTATACGGATACGTTAGGGAATCGTTTGTTTGGACAAAAGAGATTTAAAAAAGTAGAGCCTTATCAAAAAAATATTGGACTGGTTTGTTATGACAATAACAAATGGGGAACGATTACTCATCATGGATTTTCAATTATTCCTAATAAGTTTAATAAAATATTCAAGTTACCTAACAATATGTTTTCGGCAATATCAGCAGAACTGTATGGGCTTTATGATAACAAAGGAAATCAAGTGCTCCCACCTGTTTTTGATTACATAAAAATGAAAAACCGTGGTACCTACCAAGTAGAACAAGGTAGTCAAATTGGATATTTTACAACCTCAAAAACTTGGTTGTGGCAGATGCAAAATTAATCCGAAGGTTCTGATTGTTCTTCTACTGAAATCGTTTTTTCAACTGGAAAATATCGCTCTTTTAATATTTTGACATGATGCATTTCATGCCCAACCGTAATAAATCCCAATGCCAAAACGGAAACATCATATCCACTAGCTTTTCCAATTCTATTCAAGGCTTCCTTCGAAAAATTCTGATACAAATGAATAGTAGCACTTCGAGCTGCTTTGTATTCAGCAACAATCGAAGCAGGAGTTCTCTTATCAGATTCGTAGAAATTGACGTAATCATTTTGTTCAAATCCTGCCAATGGGGTTTTGTCATTTCGACCAATTCTTAAAGCTCGATAAGTAAAAATTCTTTCCGTATCAATGATATGAAGTAGGACTTCTTTAACTGACCACTTTTCAGGTGAATAGCGATGATTCCATTGTTCATCGGACAAATTAGATAGGTATTTAATCGTGGAAGCTCGTAGGTCAATAAGATGTTTCACAAAATCTTTTCCCTTTACATAACCTACATAAGTCCCATAATACTTAGCGTATTCGCTAGGTTTGGGTTTTCGTAACATAGTTCTTGCTTGTTTAAATTCTCTCTATAAAAATATTTTTTGGGAAGGGTGTTGATAAGATTTTTAGAATTTGGGAAGAAATTGTTAATGCTAAGATATTAAAAATAAAAAAAGTCCCCAAATTAATAGACTTTATTCTAAGTAATTTTGGTTGAGGAAAATTACTTAGTAAAAAATCTAAATTAAGGGACTTTTAAAATTACTTCAAAAATAATTTTAAGTTCTGCTCCAATTGGGGCAGAAATATTGGATCATGCGGTCTATTTCCTTATCTTTTTTATCCAACTCAGGGGCAAAATTGAAAAATTCTTCCACTAAATTAGAGTCAGTCTCAAGTGCATTACTTAGCTCTGCTAGCCCTTCCGATCTTTTATTATTAAGTATCAAGATGGCAGCTAGTTGATACCGAAGACTTGTGTCAGGAATTTCTTGTACAGCAGTCGAAAGAATTTCTTCTCCTTTTTCCAACTCATTAATATTAAGTTGAATACTTGCCAAAGTAGTTCGATAGCTAGTTTCAAAAGGAGCATATTCTATTGCTTTTGCAAGATGCTCTTCCGCCTCAAAATAATTAGCTAGGTAAAATTGGCTTATCCCAAGTCCATTATGAATATCATCTCGATATTCAGATATTGCTAAAGCATTGTTATAACATACAACTGACATTTTGAAATCTTTTTGAAATCGCTTTGCTTCACCTAAGTAAAACCATAAATCTGGATCGTCAAAATTTTTAATTCCTTCTTCTAAAATTCGAACAGCATTATCATATTGTTCTGCTTTCAAAAAATATTCTCCACATTTCAAAAAATAATCTAACTCATCCAATTTAAATTTAATAATTGCCTTATTTACAAATTGGGCAGCTTCCAAATATCGTTGTTGAATTTCAAGTACTTCAGCTATATCAGCATAAGCAGGTTCAAAGTTTTCATCAATTAGAATACACCAGTAAAAGGCATCAATTGCTTTATTGTATTCACATTTTCCATAATAAGCATGACCTAAGTTAAACCAAGTCATGGCTGAATAATGTTCCTTCTTCAAAAGGTACTGATGCAACACTACACTTTCCTCCCATTTTTTCGAAAGCTCTGTTATCATCCAAATTTTACCGAGTGCATCTTTGTGATTATAATTAATCCAAAGAGCTTCACTCAACGCCTCAAATGATTTACTATAATCATTTTGTCTTTCGTAAATCGTAGATTCTAAATAATAAATATCACTCAAAATCTTTCGAGTCTTTCCATAGATTTCTTTCAATCCATCCACCATTTTAAGGGCTTCATTGAATTGCTGTTTAACAACAAGAATTTCTAATTGAAGTAAATCATGTTGAGAAGGACTTAAAGCTTCGGATTGTTTTTTCCCCAAAATCTCAATTGCCAACTGATAATGGTAATGATAAAGTAGCATTCTGGTCTTTTTGACTTTGAAACTTGGAGAATTTTGGAAAAAATGAATACCATACTCGATAACTTCGAGGGCATTTTCAGGTAGGTTTTCGAACTCATAATAGTCAATCAACTGAATCAATTCATTCTTTGTAAAAAAACATTTTACTTTGTTTTGTGACAAATTTTGGAACCGTTGACTCAAGTCATTTAATTGAAAATGAGACTTTTCTTGATAGTGTTTCATGGAAAAATAATTTGTTCAATATGTTTATAGGGATTCTAGATTAAAATTCTTTTCATATAAGTTTGGTTAAGTATTTTTTGAGTTGGTTTGTTGAATGAAAGTCCTCCTCAAAACCATACTTCTACTTAAAAATTAACAATTTTATTATTTTATTAAATTAAAAATAACATAAATATTAACATCACAAACAAAATCCAAAATGTGACAATGATTGAGATGTCAAAATCTATCTTGTGATTTATATAATAGAACAAAAACGGTTGATTATTTTGATTCTTTCTAGTGATAAGACCTCAAAACAGTAATAAATAAATAGATATTATTAAACTTTATTTGAAGGACGGAAACAAAAAACAATATGTTAGATTGGAAGTTTTGGCAAAACGATTAGCCGTAAAAATACAAAAAAGTAATTGACATATACAAATGTTATTGCATAAAATATTTTTTTAATATATTTTTTTAACAATACATTTCCATTTAAAAAAAACCATGAAGTGCATATCATTTATCCAACGGCAAGAAGCAATGGTAATCGGTATTATGTACTAAGGATTTGGTATTTTTTTCTAATCCTTCTGCTTTTTCAATTTCTTATTTTTCTTAGTAATAAATTTTTTCAAATCTCGATTGACAGCAATTGCTGCATTTAATTCAAACCCTATTAAAATAATAAAACAGTTGATTTGAATCCAAAGCATGATGACTATAAATGTCCCAATGGTACCATATAATTTATTGTAGGCACCAAATGAGTTGACATACCAGGCAAAAATGATGGATGAACCAATAGAAAGAAATGTGGCTAAAGTTGCACCTGGAGAAAAATATTTAATTTTCGATTTTATTGAAATTCCAAAACGGTAAATTAAGGCTATTCCAAAATAGAATAGGAAAAAAGAAATGATCCATCGAAGTAATTGAATACTAAACTTTGTTACTTGATCCATTTCAAAATACTTAAACAAGTAACTTAATAAAGTATTTCCCAAAATAATTAAAAGTACGGATGCAATAACTAGCACTCCTAAAAGTATGGTAATCCAAATTCCAATAATTCTTTTTTTGACTATGGAACGTTTGACAAAAGTCGAACGATGTGATTTTTCAAAACCATGCATCATGGTCAACATCCCATTGGAAGCAAAGAAAAACGCTAAGAAAAAACCTATGGACAATAGTCCAAATCTGGGTTCAAGGGCAACTTCTCGAATAAAATTAATCAGTTGGTTTCCAGCTTCTTTGGGTAGGAATTTCACCTCTTCTAGCAATACGCTAATTTGTTCAATTATAGTTTGGCTAAAATTCACAGCCCCAGAAGGATCTCTTAGAATTAGATTTTCTGGAATATAGGGAATGATAAATCCTGAAAAATAGGGCAAAATATAAGGAATCAAAGTAAACACAATCAAGATGGTGGGAAAGAGAGATAGAAAAAAACTAAATGCCATGGAGTTGGCACGCATGGTAAGATTAAATTGTCTGATCTCTACTAAAATAAAATCAATGACATCATAAATTGGTACATCGAAAAACCCTGGAAATGAATTCTGTTGTGACCAACTTACCATATTTGAAATAATAGGTAAATTGAAAACAGTTTCTTTAATCTTTTTTATGGAGGGTATTTTCAAATGAATTAAATTTATATGGAATAGTGATTTTTTTTTCAATCTCAATTAAAGTTGGGTTCTAAGTGGAATCATTTGGTTAAAATAAATAGTTAACTCAAGTTGCGGATAAATTTGATTGATGATTTTGTATTTAAAAAATTGTATTGGGATGATGTGTATTGGGTATTGAGAATGGTTCGTAGTCCCCAATACTTAATACCCACAATCTCAAATCAAATTATCCGCAACTTGAATTAGTTATTTGTTATTGAGTTATTCCGAATAATCTGTTTTCTAAGGTTTTCGATTAATAACTGGGGGTATTTATTTAACGGTGTCTATTAATTTTCTTCTTAGTCGTCGGATGTAAATCCGACTCTCTTGGTCGAATAATATTAGATCGTCAGTCAAAAAACTGGTAGCACTCTAATTCCGAATTTTCAAAGAATTGTCTAATCAGTTTTTTATCTAATTTTATGAATTCAATCTCCTTAAGAACTGCTTGTTTTAATTCCTTAGTTGTTTTGAAAAATTG
>CAKZSH010000207.1 GCA_937918905.1 uncultured Saprospiraceae bacterium | reverse complement strand
AAAAAATAGTTGAGACTATTTTATTTAGTAGGTGGTAAAACCGCTAACAGTTGTGAGATGCTGGAGGCGGTTTTTTTTTATACCATTGTCATCAAATTTATTGGGTTGAACACAAGTCAAGATTTGACTCCAAAAGTCAAGTCTTGATTGCTATTGATGTTTTACCTCTTCTTTTGATGTCCTTATAAGTCAAAGCCTGACTTTTTAAGTCAGACCTTGACTCGTGTTTTTGGCGGTTACAATTTCTTGATTTTTTTTGTTACAAAGTATAAAATGGTTAGTTTTAAATTAATGAATGAAGATTTAATTAAGCTACCCTCACCAGAAGGTCATACACTTGCGATTTGGAAAATTTCAGAACCTGAAATTCCTACTCACCATCATATCTACATGACGCATGGGACTTTTTCTGATAAAAGAATCTGTCGTGGGATTGCATTTTTTTTAGCAAAAAAAGGATACACCAGTTGGATTATGGAATGGCGTGGACATGGCGCAAGTTCCATCCCAAAAGAAAAATACAATTTTGAAACTATTGCAAAAAACGATGTTCCTGTCGCATTTGAATATCTCCTTAATCAGTTGAATATCAAAGTGTTAAGTTGTGTTGTGCATAGCGGAGGTGGTGCAATTATGGCTATGTTTTTAGTTCACAACCAACAATATATTTCCAAGATAAATAGTATCACCATGTTTGGCTCACAAACTACAGGTGCGGGTAATTCGATTAAAAATCATCTTATGCTTTATATTGGAAAATATGTAACTGCATTGTTAGGTCATTCTTATGCTTCTAAATTTGGGCGACCTCATGATGAGACTTATTTTATGATGAAGCTTTGGTATGATTGGAATTTGAGTAAAAGATTTTTAGGAGAAAATGGTTTTGATTATGATCTTCACTTATCTAAGATTACAATTCCTATTTTTTCTATTCATGGAAAGAAAGATACTTTTGTCGCAACTGAATCTGGTTCAGAACAATTTTTACAATCCTTTCCCAATCCAAAAAATAAATTTTTATCCTGTGGAAAAGCTAATGGATTTTCGGAAAATTACGACCATGGAAGGGTAATGCTTTCCCGAAATGCTGAAAAGGAAATTTGGCCTTTGGTTTTGGATTGGATTGTAGAAAATAATCTCAAGATTTCTAATTGACCATTTAAATTATATTCCTAAAAGTGGTACTTTTATTAAAGTCTTTGATATCAGTTAAAACTAATTTTTAATTATTCAGTATTAGCCATACACGACACGAGTCAAGGTTTGGCTCCAAAAGTCAAGCCTTGACTTTTATTGAATTTCTTTCAGTTAAAGCTATTGGTTCTTTTAGTCAGAGTTGTTGATGTTTTTGTAAGTCAAAGCCTGACTTTTGGAGTCAGACCTTGACTCGTGTTGTGTATGGCTAATTTTTAAATAAACAAAAATGAAAAAAAATACCAGAAGAAAATTTATTTCAAATAGCATAAAAGCAGGTGTTGGATTACCACTTATAGGGAATCAATTTTTTTCATGTAAATCTGAAGGTGGAACTCCTGATAAAAAACTTAATATTTTGATTCTGGGAGGCACAAGTTTTTTAGGGCCACATCAAGTTGCTTATGCCTTAGGTCGAGGACATTCAGTAACAACTTTTACTAGGGGAAAAACGCAACCAACAGTCCATCAAGAACTTTTTAAAAATGTGGAAGCCTTGGTCGGTGATCGAAAAGATAATTTAAAGGCATTGGAAAATAGGAATTGGGATGTGGTGATTGATAACTCTGGACGGAATGTGGAATGGACAAAAGCAACCGCAGAATTACTAAAAGATAATGTAGGATTATATGTTTATATTTCTTCTACGGGAGTGTATTACCCTTATTTGGGAAATGATATAAAAGAAGATACTAAAGTGCTATTGGAAGAACCCAAAGTGTTAGAAAATGAGGAAGAAAGAATGGAGTATTGGTATGGTGTGATGAAAGCTAATTCTGAAAAAACTGCTCAAACTGTATTTGGAGAGGATCGAACGATTGTCATCCGACCTACTTATATGGTAGGCCCAGCAGACAAATTAGATCGCTTTATTCATTGGCCGGTTCGATTGAGCAAGGGAGGTGAAATTTTAGTGCCAGGCAAAGCAGAAGACCCTGTTCAATATATTGATGTCAGGGATGTTGCTGAGTGGACGATTCGATTAATTGAGGGAAAGAAAGTAGGAACTTATAATGCTGTAGGGCCTGCCGCTGCTCAAAATATGTATGATTTTATAGCTGAAGCAAAAACGGCTTTTGATGTGGAATCGACTTTAGTGAAGATTGATGATTATGATTTTTTGAAAAAAAATGAGGTCTATTATATCGTACCGTGGATTATGCCTGAGGGCAATAACATTGGTTCGGCACTAGTCAGTAATGCCAAGGCGAAAGCGAATGGATTGACTTTTAGAGATTTGAAAAGAACCATGAAAGATACCTACGATTGGTGGTATTCCGATGCTTTAACTGATGAACGCCGAGCTAAATTTGAGAAAAAAGAAGGCTCGATTTTGATGAAAGAAAAAGAGATTTTGGATGCTTGGAAGGTGGTGGAGGGATTTTGATTATCATAGCTAATCTTTGATTTCAATAGTAATGTCTTCAAGTTCGACGATGTCCCCTGCTCGTAGTTTTTTTCTTTTTCTAAATTCTAGTTCTCCATTTACTTTTACCAAACCATCCTCTACTATTATCTTAGCATGGCCGCCAGTTTGTGCTATTTGTTGGAGTTTTAGCAATTTTATTAATTCAATATATTCGTCAGTTGGTCTTAGTGTAAAGATGTCTTTTTGCATGTTTTTTTCTTTCATTATTATTTATGGTTCTGAGTGGAATCATTTGGTCAAAAAAAATAGTTATTCGTTATTGAATTATTTCGAATAATCTGTTTTCTACGGTTTTCGATTAATAACTTAATCAACTCAATAACT
>CAKZSH010000206.1 GCA_937918905.1 uncultured Saprospiraceae bacterium | reverse complement strand
GATGGAAGGGGATCTCCAACTTCATATGCAAACATTTTCAAAATACTATCTGACCAAGTAATTGCTTGAGTAGATGCATCATACTTCCAGTTTCCAATTTTTCCTAATTCTTGAGCATCTTTAAGTTGGATTTGCGTTTCCTTAGCTTCTTTTTTTGCTTTTTGCAAATCAGTAATTTCTCTGCCATAAATGGCTGCACCAATGATTTCATCGTTTTTATCTCGAATGGGAGAAATAGTTACGACGTCAATTTTCTTAATATCATTCTCTTTGTAATTTTTTTCTAGGATTAGTTTTTCACCTGAAAGTGCTGCATCATAATGACCTTTCCATAATTTTCGTAATGAAGTTTTTTGAGCAAGCATTACATTTCCTATCTCTAATTTTTCCATTTCAAAAAGGAGTGGTAAATGTTTTTCAGCAGAAGCATTAAAGTCAATTAACCGATACTCTTTATCTATTGCAAAAATTTTATCATCTGTGCTATTGAAAATAGTTCTAATCTTTGCCTCACTCTCTTGAAGAGTAGCTTGAATCTCAGCTTCCTTTGTAATATCCTCAATTGTTCCAAAAATTTTGACCACTTTTCCATTTTCATATTGAGGAATTCCTTTCCCAAGTGCGTGTATTATTTTTCCATCAATATTAATTCTTCTACTTTTCAATTCATAAGGAACACCTTCTTCTATGGTTTTACGAATTGCGGCTTTCATATTTTTCACATCATCAGGATGTACCAATCTGTAAAACTGTTTAACATGGACTGTCTTTGCTTTAGCTGGAAGACCATAAAGTTGGATGACACTATCTGACCAGGTCATCATCTTTGTATTAACATCTAACTCCCAAGAACCTAATCTGGCTATTTTCTCTGCCTCTTTAAGTTGCGCAGTAGTTTTTGATAGTTTTTTCTGATAATTTTTTATTTCTGTAATTTCTTTACCATAAAAGCTGGCACCTACAATTTCACCATTAGTATTTTTTACTGGAGAAATTGTAATAAAGTCAGCATATTCTTTATCATCAATATTATAAAACCCTGTCTCAAAATCATATTGTTCTCCTGCAAATGCACGTTCAAAATGAGGTAGGAAATACTCTAGTTTCCTTAAATCCATATCCTCTATTTTAGGTTTTTGAGCATTGTTATGGGAGATAAAATGTAAGATGGATTTTAATGCTGCTTCATTGGCATGAATCAATTTATAGTTTTTATCAATAGCGAAAACTTTGTCACTTGTACTATTAAAAATGGCTTTTAATAAGGCTTCACTATTAATTAATTTCTTTTCTATCTTTTTTTGTTGGTCAATGTTTTCGAGAATCCCAATTTGGTAAATTACATTATTTACTTCAAAAATAGACCGAGTGGCAATCCCATAAAAAAGAGTTCCATCTATCTTTTTATATTGTTTTACCAATTTGTAATTCTTAATTTCTCCACGCTTTAATTTTTTCTTATTTTCTTCAATGATTACTTCATTCTCGAAATGGATAAATTTCTTTCGGTTATATTGAAGGAATTTTTCCCGACTACAACCAAATAATTTAATGATTTGGTCATTGCATGCAACAAGCTCTTGAGTTTCTAACTCCCTAATCGTAATTCCTATCGGACTGTTCTCAAATAATGTTTTAAAGAGTTTTTCATTTGATAAAATATTCTTAGGAGAGAAATCTTTAGTTTCAATATTTTTGGCTTGGCAGCAAAGTCCAATTATTTCCTCTTTTTCATTTCTTATAGGATAGGTATTGATTAGGAGGGTATGTTTTTTATTATTTAAAACATAGGACTTTTTAAAATCAATTCTTTCTCCTTTTGATACTCGATCAAAAACCTCTTTCATTAATTCTTTTTCTACATCAATGGTAAGAACCATTTCTAGTTTCAACTCTATCTTCCTAGTTGCATAAGCGAATTTTTGAGCGGCAGGATTGAAATATTTTAACTTATTATCAAAGTCTACAATGATGATTTTATCATTGGATTGGTTTAGAATTTGATTTTCAAAATGGGATAAATGAAAATTAGATATTTTTGAAGGGTTATTCATATAGGACAATAATTAACTCAAGTTGCGGATAATTTTGATTGATGATTTTGTATTTAAAAAATTGTATAGGGATGATGTGTATTGGGTATTGAGAATGGTTCGTAGTTTTTATTCATAAACTAAAAACCTGAATAAAATACTAAAGATTATTTGTAATTATTCAGCACTAGCTGAACACGAGTCAAGGTTTGACTAAAAAAGTCAAGCCTTGACTTCAATTGATGTTCTCATAAGTCAAAGCCTGACTTTTGAGTCAGACCTTGACTCAGACCTTGACTCATCACTTGACTCATTCTACTCTTTCAACATTCGATAAATTGTAGACTTTCCAATGTTTAATTTTTTGGCAACCAACAAAACATCGTTATCATATTTTTGTAGAAAATGATCTACAATTCGTTTATTATATTGTTTTAGCGACAATTCACTATTTAAAAAAGATTCTCTTCCTTTTGGACTATTAAACTGAATATCGCTAGGTTCAATAATTGTACTTTCAGATAGTGCTGCTGCCAAATCAAGAACAGCTTTTAGTTCTCTTACATTTCCATAAAATGAATGAGCCAATAGTTTTTCTTTAGATTCCTTAGAAAGTGTTTTTAGAGGTAATTTATTGGAAAGGCAAAATTCTTTTAGGAATAGTTCTGCTAGATTAAAAATATCATTTCCACGTTCTCGAAGAGGAGGGAGGTCAATAGGTAATCCCAAAAGTCTATAATATAAATCTTCTCTAAAATTTCCTTTTTCTACTTCCTCAGCTAGATTTTTGTGCGTAGCAACAATAAGTCTTGCCTCAAATTTGATCGCTTCATTTCCTCCAACCCTTGTAATCTCTCTCTCCTGTAAAGCTCTCAATAATTTAGTTTGAAGATTGATATCCATTTCGGCAATCTCATCTAGAAAAAGTGTACCACTATCTGCTAATTCAAACTTTCCAATCTTACGAGTATCGGCTCCAGTAAAAGCTCCTTTTTCATGACCAAATAATTCACTTTCCAATAATTCTTTTGGAATGGCAGCCACATTAATTGCAATAAATTTTCCTTTTGTTTTTTGTGAATTATAATGAATAGTACGTGCGACAATTTCCTTACCTGTTCCTGTCTCTCCTTGAATCGTTACCGAGATATTCGTTTGAAGGGCTTTATTAATTAATTTTTTTACCCGTTGCATCGGTTTACTATTACCGATAAGGTTGTGTTTGAGATCGTATTTATTTCCCAGTTCATCTTTAAGAAATTCGATCTCTTGTTGAAGTTTAAGATTTTGCTTAATTCGTTGTACAGTCAGTAGTAATTTGTTCTTTGTTTCATCATCTTTTTCAATATAATAGAACGCACCACTTTGCATTAAATCTACTGCTACTGAAATATCTTTTTGTCCCGATAAAACAATGATGCCAATATTAGAATTATAATTTTTTATTTTTTTCATGACTTCCGAACCCGTCATGTCAGGAAGAGAATAATCAAGAGTAATGATTGAGGGATTGAGATAAAGATTATCTAAACATTCTTTACCAGAGGTGAAAATATGCACTTTATGTTCTGGATCCATCTCCAAAACATATTTGATAATCTTAATATAGATAGGATCATCTTCTACAATGAAAATCCTGTTAGCTGAAAATTTTCTTTTCATTCTTTATTAATGATGTTTTAAGATTATAAAACATCCTTTATTAAAGTGTTAATGTAAAAGGTAGAATTGGGGTGATTAATGAAAGGTAATCTTGCTTGTAAAAGAAATTATAGGTCGTGCAAAAGTAATCAATTATATTAAAAACCCATTAGAATAAAATCAGATTTAAAAAGAAAAATAGTCACAAATTTCTTTATGAGCAGAGTTCTAAGGAAAAAATAAAATTATTATTATTTTAAATTTAAAAAATAATATTATTGATAAATAAATGATTTTCAGCTATTTATATGTATAAAATTTTATGGATGTGATTTTTGTATTCATAAATAAAAATCCTATGTATTTTTATTACTGTTTGGAATAGTCACACTTTTTTGATTGTATTTAATCATTTAATATTGTTATTTCTTTCTTAGGCAAAGCATTTGTAGAGTATTAACTAATTCAAGTTGCGGATAATTTGATTTGAGATTGTGGGTATTAAGTATTGGGACTACGAACCATTCTCAATACCCAATACACATCATCCCAATACAATTTTTTAAATACAAAATCATCAATCAAAATTATCCGCAACTTGAGTTAAGGGACTAGGAAATAAATAATCTACCCACCTGACGGCTTCTTTTTCTCTTTGACTTCATGAAAAAATGAAGCCGTACTGCAGGGTATGCCTTAATTTTTCCATTTCCTCAAAGAAAAAAACAACCTCGTTATCTGGGTAGATTATTTAATTCCTACTCCCTAACTAGAAATAAAAAAGATCAATAATTTCCCTTCCTTTTATTTTTTCCCTATAAAATATCTAAACACTAATTGAACATCTCTTTTAAAGAAAAGTAAAGATTTTATTAACCATGACTGCATGTGAAGTTTAACGGAAGTGCAGAATTAAATTACAGAGAATGTCAAAATTTACAGTACTGTCACTTGGAGAATTTATTCATCAAGAGGGCATCGATATTGCCTTAGAGGCATTTGCAGAAGTGTACCATAATGTTACTTCTAAACATCAAAAACAAATGAAACTTGGAATGGTCACTAAAGGAATTCTTTCCGATTATATTAATGATAAAATTAAAAGTTTAAAAATAAAAGAAGCTGCTCAAATTGTTCCGTGGAGTGAGCAGGAAGCTATCGAAGAATGGTATGAATCATCTTCCATTATGTTGTTACCTTCTAAGGATAATATTTCCAAGTTAGTATCAGAAGCATTTTCATTTGGCTTGCCAGTAGTATGTTATGATAGTGAGCAGTTAGGTGATATAATTGATCCTTCTTGTGGAATGAAAATTAACTATGGAAGTACGCAACAGAATATAAATAATTTTTCAGAAATTTTAAGGATGATGTATTTCGATCCTGAAGCAAGAAAAATTCTAAAAAAAGGAGCCAATCGAAAATATGAATCTAAATTTTCTTGGGGATTCTCCAAGGCTAGTTGATTAGTGAATTGGTTGATTGGTGAACTAGGTCGAATAATTTTGATGTGATTTTTTAGAATTTTTAAAAAGTTTCAAAATTATTCGACCTAGTTCACCTATCAACTAATTCACCAATCAACCGATCAACTATTCCAAATTTCCCATCATTTCTTCTATCTTGTGAGCCACAAAAATTATCCAAGTGGCGCATACTATTACCATTCCATTTTTTGCATTTAAATTACACTTCCATACGGGAGGAAGTATCTATTTGCCCTTACATAAAAAACAGGTTATTCGTATCAACCAATCTATTCAAAAAATTGCAAAATCCTATGGGAAGGAATTGCAAAAACAGATAATTGATAAAGGCGGTTATACTCAAGTTTTAAAAGAATGGCAACATGGAGATTTTATCAAATCACAAATAATTGTTCCCTTTAAAGCTCCCAAAGGTGAATTTAGTTTTCCATCTCACGATATTGAATTTGAATATTTTTTTAAGCATGGAGAAAAAGGATTTTGGGCGATTGTACCAACTTTATCAATTGAAGCCTATGCAGAAGAGTTTAATGAACTAGAAGATGCAGTAAAAAAAGCGATCCTTCAAGAATTTAATAGAAGTGCTCGCCATAGTGAAGTTCAAGGGATTATTGTTGCGATGTGGTTTGATACGATTGAATTACTTCAATCGGATTTAAACTTAAAATTTCATTCTCTTCTGGAACTTGAAAATATTGAAGAAAATGAAAAAGAACAATGGTTACCCAAAGTTGCCAAAATATTAAAAGTAGAAGATAAAAGTTCTTATGGAAGAGCAAATGAAATGAAACAATTGGTTCGTTCCATCAAAGGCAATTTTAGCCGTAATGTTCTTTTGGTGGGGGTATCGGGTGTTGGAAAAACTGCATTGATCCGAGAATTGGTTTATCAGAAACAAGACTTTCGAGGACAAATTTGGGAAACCACAGCTTCAATTTTAATTAAAGAATTAACTCGTTCGACAGGTTGGGAAGATAATATTCCTCATCTCGTCAAAGAGTTGAATTTATCAGGTGATATTTTGTTTGTTAGGAATTTGCTAGAACTATTTGAGGTAGGTCGGTATGAAGGAAATAGTGTGAGTATTGCTGAATATTTATTGACCTATATTGCTAGGGGAGAGTTAAGTGTTATTTCAGAAGTTACTGAGGAAGAAAAAGCGATCATCGAATTGCAAAGCCCTAATTTTCTCTCATACTTCCAACAGTTAAATATCGTAGAGCCAGAGGAAGAACTTGAAGAAATTATTTTAAATAAGGTTAATGATTTATCGAAAAAAAATAAAGTGAATATTGATGATGAGGCAATTCATGAGACCATTCGTTTGAATAAAAGATTTACACCTTATTCAGGATTTCCAGGCAAACCCATTCGATTTTTGGAAAGTATACTTTTAGATGAAAAATCAAATAGTGATCGAAAATCGAATTTGAATATTACGAGGTCAAATGTCATTCGATATTTTTGTGAAGAAGCTGGGATGCCTATTTTTATGGTTGACCCAGAGATTCCTATGTTTCCAGATAAAATTAAGTCTAGTTTTAATTCATCGGTATATGGTCAAGAACCTGCTGTGAATGGAGTGGTCAATATGTTGACTGCTGTCAAAACGGGACTTTCAAAAACAGGAAAACCTATTGCTTCTTTTTTATTTGTAGGTCCTACTGGAGTTGGAAAAACAGAACTAGCCAAAGTGCTTTCTGAATTTATGTTTAGCAGTCGGGAGAAGATGATTCGATTTGACATGAGTGAGTATTCCAGTTTCGATGCCGTAAGTAAATTGTTAGGTTCAGGATTTTATCAAGATGGATTATTGACTTCTACGGTAAGGAGAGAGCCATTTTGTGTTCTGCTATTTGATGAGGTAGAAAAGGCACATCCTGATTTTTTTGATTTATTATTGCAAATATTGGATGCTGGACGACTTACAGATAGTCGTGGAAAGCTCGTTAATTTTTGTAGTACAATAATAATAATGACCTCTAATATTGGCGCAGCAGCCCTGCAACGTCAAGAGATTATGCCTAATCGAAACCGTGATCAAAACAAAGAAATGAAGTCGAGATATCTCAAAGCAGTACAAGATACTCTTCGCCCTGAATTGTATAATCGAATTGATGAGGTGATTCCTTTTGCATCACTTTCCAAGGAAACTGTTCGTCATGTAATTGATCGGGAAATTCAACAACTAAAAAAACGGGAAGGCATCCGATATCGTCGAATGGATTTGAATATTGATACTCAAGTCTTAGATCATTTGGCAGAGGTAGGTTTTGATAAGAAATATGGTGCACGTTATTTACAACGAACACTTCGAGAACAATTGATTATTCCATTGTCAAGAGAGTTGAATTTATTTGATTTGGATGACCAACTTATGGTTAATATTTCAATTGAGAAAAAGCAAGTTAAAATTGAAGCTAAAGCTGACCCACTTGGTATTGATTTGCTTTTTGAGGAAATTGAAAAAAATGAATATGCTGATTTGGCTGGAGGATACCGACGTGATTTTCAAAGATTTCAGGAAGGTTATCTATTTACTCAATTGATGAGCCAATTGGATATTTTGAAACGAGATAAGAATCAATTAAAAGAAAAATTTTGGACAGAAAAAACTAGGGCTGATAAATATGCAAATCTGCTCAACCTTCAAAACGAAGCGACTACTCATGCGGCTACTATTGAACAATTAGAAACAGATTATTCCTTGGCATGTATGGATTTAAAAGTGTATCAACTGTCATGGAGTGATGATATGGATAACTGGAAAGATCAATTTTTTGATTTTAAAGTAAAAGGATTGTTACAATCTAATCCAGCTTATCGAGCTTGTCGGTTTCGTATTTTTGGAGAAAACTTAGATTTGTTGATTAAATTTTATAGGCCTTTATTTGCAAAAAAAGGATTTGAGGTAACTTGCCAAACGATATGGTATCGAGAGGATTATTTTTCAGAAATAATTGAGGTCAAGACTAAAAAAGGTAAGTCAACTTTAAAAGAACGAGAGGAATATTATATTCGTAACTGGGATGATAATAGTAAAAAAAATATGAACCCTGAAAAACCAAAAGATCGGTTGATTGGAGTTGATTTTTTATTGGAAGGGAATTGCCCTAAAATGTATTTGCAAAATGAGGCAGGACAACAGCTTTGGAAAATTTCAGATAAAGAAGAATATATTTATCAAGTAGATCTTGTAAATATAAATGAACCCTTGCCAAAGACAGCGCATAAAAAATCTTTTTTTGATAAAAAAAATCCTTTTAGAACTGTAGCTCAAGGGCATGTAGACGATAAGAATTATGGCAAGAAAAGAGAATTCAGTAAGGATGGTTTGCTTGATTTTTTATTGCCACTTATGGAAGAACAATTTAAAATAAATGTGAATGTTGCAGTAACTTAACTCAAGTTGCGGATAATTGGCTTCGCCAATAATTTTTTATTGGTTTCAGAAAAGGTTTGAAACCTCGCACTTTAGTGCGATAAATTTATTAATGGAAAAAAGTGACTATCGAACTCTATTAAATATCGAACGCTGCGCTAATAGAACAAGGATTTAAGATTTGAGAAGTTTGTCGAATGGTACGATTAATCTAAATTAGAAGATTACAAAAATTAGGATAAAAGTAGTTTTTCTCATGATAGTTATTTATATGTTTTGATCTTTTTCGTAAAATATTTAAGATCGAAATG
>CAKZSH010000205.1 GCA_937918905.1 uncultured Saprospiraceae bacterium | reverse complement strand
GATGGATTTTTATTTGTGGATGATTGTGATGATATGAATAGTGCGATAAATCCTGTTATTCCAGAGATTCCTTACAATGGTGTTGATGATGATTGTAATCCGATGACACCAGATGATGATTTAGATGGCGATGGTTTTGTGCTGGCTGATGATTGTGATGATATGAATGCTTCGATTAATTCAGGAATGACAGAGGTAGTTTATAATGGGTTAGATGATGATTGCGATCCATTGACTTTTGATGATGATTTAGATGTCGATGGTTTTGTGCTGTCTGATGATTGTGATGATATGAATGCTTCGATTAATTCGGGAATGACGGAGATAGTTTATAATGGTATAGATGATGATTGCGATCCATTAACTTTAGATGATGATTTGGATGGTGATGGTTTTGTGCTGGCTGATGATTGCGATGATATGAATGCTTCGATTAATTCGGGAATGACAGAGGTGATTTATAATGGTATAGATGATGATTGCGATCCATTAACTTTAGATGATGATTTGGATGGCGATGGATTTTTGATGGTTGATGACTGTGATGATATGAATGCTTCCATCAATCCAAATGGAACTGAGATTCCAAATAATAATATTGATGAAGATTGTAATGGTACAGATTTGATGACTTCCACACATGAACTAGCAAATTCCATTATTAATATTTTTCCAAACCCAACTTCAGATTACCTTTATTTGGTTGTTCCTGAAAGTTTGAATTTTGAAGTGAAAATATATAACCTAACTGGACAATTGTTATTTTCAAAAACCAATAAGCGTTCAATTTTAATGGGAAATTATGATAGTGGAATTTATTTGATTGAGATTCGAGATTTGGATTCCAATCAAAAAGTGATAGATAGAATTGTGGTTGAATAGGATTTTTCTAATTCTAAGTTCTTGTTTTCCAAAATAAAAAAGACTGCCCTGAAAAGAGCAGTCTTTTTTATTTTGGATATTCAATTAGAATTTCCCATTTTTATTTTTCCATTCTGATTCAGGAAGAATAGTTTCCATAACATCCCAATGCTCAGCTACCTTACCATTTTCAATTCTAAATAAATCATAGAAAGAAGTTGGTTTTCCTGCAAATGCTCCCTCACTTATTGTTAAGACAAAGTTCCCTTCTCCAAGCACTTTATGGATTTTATGATATTCCATTTTAATACCTTGTTCGGCCATCGCTTGAAGAGCAGCACCTAAACCTGAGAGACCATCTCCGATTGATGGATTGTGTTGGATATAATTATCACCATCAAAAAAGTTACCTAATTTATCCATTTGTCCGTTGACCAAAATCGAAGAAACAAAATCTTTGACAAAAGCTTTATTCGTTTCTGTTTTGTCTTTATCAGTAATCTCTAAACTACCGTCTAATTGAGTATGACCGCTTGGGTTTGGAGGCATGATTTCAAGTAAGTTGTCCCAATGTTCTACAATCAAACCATCCTCAAATCGAAAGACGTCGAATCCGACTTTTGGACCAAAGAAATCATATTCTGTTTGTGTAAAAACATAATCTCCATCTTGGAAAGCTCTGACAACATTTGCTTTAAATCCACCTTCAGGTGCATGTTTCAATACCTCTCCAAATCCTGCCAAACCATCTCCAACTGCAAGATTGTGTTGTACGTACTTATTTGGATTGATATACGAAATAGGAGTTTGATCTCCCGTGTTAAAACTGTTGAGTAATGCTACTACTTTTTCTTTTTTTGTTAATTCCATTTTTGTTGAATTTTGATTTGAAGAGTTTGAAGTTGTTTGCTTGCCACAACTGCTTAGAATAAACGTAATAAGCAGTAAGCTGTAAATTGATAATGACTTCATGATGTTATCTTTTTAAGTATTAATTTGATACTGCAAAGATGCTGGTTCTTCAAGTCAACTCATTATACAAAAATGCCAAAAGACTGTAAAAATGGGAAAATTAAAAAGTAGCTCTAAATTGTTCAGGTGTCATTTCCATCTGTCGTTTAAAATACTTATAGAAATTAGTGGTTTCTTCAAAGCCAGAAGAATAAGCAATTTCTTTAATGGAAAG
The DNA here is from genome assembly GCA_937918905.1 of uncultured Saprospiraceae bacterium. Classification (GTDB taxonomy): domain Bacteria; phylum Bacteroidota; class Bacteroidia; order Chitinophagales; family Saprospiraceae; genus CAJQQY01. Next base: position 5,765 of record CAKZSH010000205.1, on the reverse strand, counting down.
GGGAGTGTTGATAAGTAATCGTTTGATTTGTTTGATACTAATTTCGTCAATAAATTCTTTGGCGGATTTATTGAGAATGCTTTTGGAAATAGTATTTAGCGTTTTGGTACTGATTGACATCATAGCTGCATAATCATTAACACGCTTAGTTTTAGCAACATTTTTTTCTACCAGTTTTTGAAATTCAATGAATTCTGATAAGTACTTTTTGTCAACGATGATTTGATTCTCTTTGGATTTGATTCGATAAAGTTTGGTTATCAAAATGTGAATTTCACTTCTGATAATACCTAAAGAATAATCATCCATGAGTTGAAGGTATTCGGTTTCTATTCGAGAAATAATATTATTTATGGTTTTAAAATCAGTTTTGGATAACTGTATTTTTGGAACGCCCAATAATTCATTAAATAACTGTAATGATTTTTGAGCCTCCAGTTTTTCAAGATAACTAATTAAAAAATCATCGGTAAAAAGTAATAAATATCCTTTGACATTTTTGCTTTTAATAAACTTATGAATTTGATCTTGTCTGATGGTAAGTAAGGTGCCTTTCTTAAATTTATAATCTGTAAAATCAATGGTATGATACCCTTGTCCTTCAGCTATAAATATGAGGATGAAAAATTCAACCTTGTGTAAATTTTCTGGATTATGATCAAGATATTCCCTTTGTAAAAAATCCTCTAATTTCAACAAGTCAAATGCTGATTTAGGATTTATAGAATTTTCGAATTTTACTTGGATTGGTTTTTCTTTCATTGAAAATTTGGGAAATAGTAACCACCAAATTCATTTGGTAGGTTGGGATAAAATATGGAATAACTTTTATTTGGACAATCAGCTAAATGAATTTAGCAGTTACAGGACGTAGCGATTAAATAAATCTTCGAGGACTTTTTCAGGATGATGACAAAGGCCAGGATGTGTTTTAGAACTTTGAATGATAGTACTTCGAGATGCTACCAGCCATCGAAATCGCAAGGGTAAATCAAGTTCCCCAATATCTCCGCCGTTTGGTTTTCCTTCACAAATTAATTCCCAAGCCTTCAAGTATTCACTTATCATATCGGGATCAACTTCCTTGGAAAAAGCACTTATCTTTTCTTTATCAACTTTGTATTTAATACCCAAATACTTTTTCCTTTTAGAAAAGAGGATGACACCTATATTCATAAATTCTTCTCGTTCAACCTTCGGAACTAATCTGATAACAGCAAATTCGTAAGTAACTCTATTTTGCATCTGAAGCTTCTTTAACGAGTAAATCAATTTTGTTTAGTTTACTACTTAGGAATTCAATATAAGCAGTTCTCATTTCTGTGGGTGTTAAAGAAGTGGATTCATCCAGCAACCAATCTTCGGGTATCAATGCAACTATTTCTGTGATTTTATTTTTATCAATTAGTTGTTGAATTTCTTTTGCAGCTTCGGGAAGGTGATTAGCTCTTTCGAGTAACACATGATCTTTAATGCTGGGAAAAGTACGGTCAAGATGTGATTCCCAACTTTTCCAATTGTGATGAAAATACAAACTTGCCCCATGGTCAATTAACCATAGTTCTTTATTCCAATTGAGTAGGTTGGTATTTTTTACAGTCCGATCAATATTCGTAATCATACTATCCAATAAAACGACTTTGGAAGCGGAAAGGGAATCTGCGATAGAAACCAATGGGTCGTAAGTAATTGCGCCTGATAAAAAATGTAGTCCTAGATTTAAGCCTACACTAAACTTTAATAAATCTTGAATTTCTTCATCAGGTTCGGTTTTACTAAACGAATCGTCAAGATTCATAAATACTAATTCAGGAACTTTTAAACCCATTTCGTGTGCTAAAAGTCCTCCGATTAACTCTGCAATCAATGCCTTTTTTCCTTGTCCTGCACCTCTAAATTTTAGTACGTAAAGGAAATTATCATCTGCTTGAACTATCGCAGGTAGTGAACCTCCTTCTCTTAAAGGCTTGAGGTATTGTACTACATCTACAGTTCGAATTTCAATTTTACTCATAATCCTTTTCGTTCTTGTGGACGATTTTCGCACACACATTATTTGCTAAGATTTTTTCTTTTAAGAAGTTTTGCTGTTATAATTTGGTCTTCTGAAAAATTTTCCATCCTTTTTAATCTGGCCTCTATTAGTGCTTCACCATCAGCAGTCCTTTCTTCTTTAGAAGCATATCTTGAATCGACACCATACTCTGCATTTGGTATTTCTTTATTAGATTTAATATTTATTTCCAGCATATTCGATGATGTTAGGAATATCAGAAGAAACTACTTTTCTTAAAATTAATCTTTCTGTTTTTAGTTGAGGAAACGCATTCATTTTTTAGGAGTGATTGGGAATATCGAACTCAAATGAATATCGAACGCTACGCTAATAGAACAAGGATTTGAGAATTAAGAAGTTTGACGAATAATTGTGAATCACCAGTATTCGACAAACTTCTCAAATCTTAAATCCTTGTTCCCTTGTTCGATATTCATCAGAGTTCTTATTCCAAATTTTTTCGACTTTGCAAATAACTTCGCCAGCGATCAACCGCATTTTGAAAATCTTCAGGAAGGTCAGTTTCAAAAAACATTTCTTCTCCCGTACGCGGATGAATAAATCCTAAAGTTCTAGCATGTAAAGCATGACGAGGCATTACCTTAAAAGTATTGAGTACAAACTGTTTGTATTTAGAAAAAACAGTTCCTTTTAAAACCGCATCACCACCATATCTTTTATCATTAAAGAGGGTATGCCCTTTATGTTTCATATGGACTCTGATTTGATGTGTACGACCAGTTTCCAAAGAACATTTGACCAAAGTCACATAATAGAATCGTTCTAAAACTTCATAGTGAGTAGTGGCATCTTTGCCTTGCTCTCCATCAGGGTAAACGGTTCGTAACATTCTCAGAGTAGGATGCCTTCCGATATGTCCCTTGATGGTTCCTTTTTCTTCCTCAATATCACCCCACACCAAAGCTGTATAATTTCGTTGGATGGTATGGTCAAAAAACTGCTTACTCAAATGCGTCATGGCTTCCTCTGTTTTTGCCAAAATCAAAAGCCCCGAAGTGTCTTTATCAATTCGATGTACCAGTCCTGGGCGATCACTTGTATTTCCTTTTTTGATGGGGATCTTTTGTTCTTTCAAATAGTAGGCGACAGCATTCACCAAAGTACCTGTCCAATTGCCAATACCAGGGTGGACGACCATCCCCGCTTTTTTGTTGACAATCAAAATATCGTCATCTTCATAAACTACATCTATTGGAATATTTTCAGGTACAACGGTATCGTGATTTCCTTTTGGACGATAAAAAAATACCGTAATCAAGTCGTAAGGTTTGATTTTTTCATTGGGTTTCGCATCGCCATAGTTGATTTTTACAAAACCCGCTTTGATGGCTGTCTGAATTTTACTTCTAGACACCTTTTCCATTTTATCCATCAGATATTTGTCGATACGAATAGGAGTTTGCTTCGGATCAACCAAATACTCATGATATTCATAATGTTTTTCTTTTTTCTCTTGGGTATGTTTTTCCATAATTTATACTTTAATACTCGTCATCATAATATTCTTCGTCATCATAATCATCCCCTCCTAAACCTATCATAAACTTTACGCCTATTTGTGGGACTAATAAATCTGTAAAAGAATTTTTTAACTCAAATGCGTCAATGGGTTCAAAGAAGCTGGGATTGCCATCTATCCTAGCATAGTATTCTGTTTTCGATCCTTTTAAATAAGCACATCTTGCATCTAAAAAAAGATAATCTTTCATCAAAGGGATTTCGAAACCAACGGCAGCGCCATAACTTACTGCAAATTTAGCTTTATTAAATTCACTATTGATCGTTTCGTTGGCATTATTAGTAATATCTTTTACTACCGTTCGAGTAATAAATCCCTTAGTTCCAATCATCGCCTCCATATAAGGTCTCACTTTAAAATTCACTTTAGGGTAGTACCGAAATTGAAGATGAATCAGAATCATACTATTTTTTGTCCTGTATTCTATCTCTTCATTAAAGTTATTGTTTACAATAATGGCTTCCCAATCGGAGTTTTGAAAACCAAAATCCAATCCTCCAAACAATGGTAATCGCTTAAATGACCACATAATATTTCCGCCCATACCCCAGCCAGTATAATCAATATTACGACCCAAAATTCCTTGAGGAAATCCTAATTGGAAATTGGTTCCTCCAAAAAATACCTTCTCAAATTGAAAATCATCTTCTTCCTGATCTTCCTCGTATTGTTGATCTTCTTCCCTTTGTTCTACTTGTGCTTGAATTACATTTACCAAAAGAAAAGCCGAAAGAAGAAATATATATTTTATCTGCATTTTTTTAAAATAAAATTTTAGTAAATGTAAGTAAAATTTCTGCTACTGATATTTGAAATTGTAAATTTGGTTTTAATTTTTAGGTTCTTAAAAATAACAAAAAATGAGAAAAGATTTTCAATTTGGTTCACTTTGTGTTCACGATTTTACTAAAAAAATAACGAATAAATCTCATCAGTTGCCCATTTATGCAACTTCCTCCTTTGCTTTTGAAAACCTACAACAAGGTATTGACATTTTTTCTGGAAAAAAAGAAGGTCATCTTTACAGTCGATATGGTAATCCAACCATCGAAACAGTCGCAGATAAAATCACCCGATTGGAAACTTATGGTTTGGAAATGGAGGCAAAGGGATTTCTATTTAGTTCAGGAATGGCGGCTATTTCTTCTTTGTTGATGGCGAATGTGAAATCAGGCGATGTCGTGTTGACTCAAAATAATTTGTACGGTGGAACAACTTATTTTTTCAATGAAATTTTAAAGCCTTTGGGGGTAGCATCTATTTTTACCGATTTTGGAAATTTGGAAAAAGTAGAAAATGAATTAAAGAAAAATAAAGCTATCAAAATGATTTATCTCGAATCACCTGCCAATCCTACTTTGGCTTGTGTTGATTTGGAAAAAATAGCTCAACTCGCTCAGCAGTATGGTGTAAAAACAGCCATTGATAATACTTTTCCAACACCATATTTACAGCAACCTTTTAAATTTGGAATTGACTTTATTGTACATTCTACAACAAAATATTTGAATGGACATGGAAATTCTATTTCTGGAATGGTCATTGGAAAAGATGTAGATTTTATGTTAGAAAAGGTTTGGAAAATTATGAAATTGGTGGGAACTAATTCCAATGCCTTCGATGCTTGGATGCTCAATAATGGATTAAAAACCTTGGAACTTCGCATGGATCGTCATTGCCAAAATGCAGATGCGTTGGCGCATTTTTTACAAAAAAATAATCAGGTAAAAAAAGTGAATTATCCTTCCTTGGATTCGCATCCTGATTTTGATTTAGCAAAAAAACAAATGAGTGGAAGTGGTGGAATGTTGAGTTTTGAATTAAAAGGAGGTTTTGAATCTGGACTACGATTTGTCGATCAATTGGATTTTTGTACCATTGCACCTACGTTGGGTGATGTGGATACATTGGTGGTGCATCCTGCTTCTATGTCGCATATGAGTATTCCAAAAGAGGAAAGAGAAAAGGTAGGCATCACGGATGGTTTGATAAGGATTTCGGTTGGGATTGAGAGTATTCAGGATATTCTCAATGATGTTGAATGTGCATTTGGGAAGGTGTAAAAAATACATTTAACGGAATTTGAAGAAGGGAAAAAGGGAAGACGGATTTACGATTTGAGAAGTTTGTCGAATCATCGTGTTCACCATTATTCGTCAAAATGTCCAT